>CABSFY010000045.1 GCA_902477055.1 uncultured Eubacteriales bacterium | reverse complement strand
AATCTTCCTTATTCCTATTTTGCAATTTTGAAAGCAGCTTGTCGGAAAAGTCCGTGAGGACTTTTTTGACAAGCTGAATCGCACAGCCGTTTTCAGGCTGTGCGATTTTTACATATCGCGGTTGTCCGCTGCAAGCGCTTTTTTGCGGAACAGCAGCGAGATGCACCAGAGGCCGGCCAGACCGACGATGGTATAGATAATGCGGCTGACAAGGCCGGTTTGACCGCCGAACAGCCATGCGACCAGGTCAAACCGGAAAATCCCGACCAGACCCCAGTTCAGCGAGCCGATGATGCTCAGAATCAATGCAAGTGTGTCCATGTTGACGCCTCCTGTTTTCTTGCTGCCTCTAGTATGGACGGATTTTTTGGGCAGTATACGCAAAAATCGCGTCGAAATTTGTAAAAAAAGACGAAATAAATGTGCTAGGAAATTCGTCGTTTGTGCGTTATAATATCTTTATAAAATGCGTACTATGCGCAGAATAATGAAAGGCGGAATTTCAAATGAATGCATTTTTACCGGCAGATATTCTTTTCCCGCAGGTTGATTCGATGGAAAAGTGGGCGGTAATCGCCTGCGATCAGTTTACCTCCGACCCCGCTTACTGGGAGCGTGTGCGTAAGACTGCCGAGGGTGCGCCCTCTACCATCAACCTTATCCTCCCCGAAGCCGAGCTTGGCACCGAGAAGGAAGCGGAGCATACCGCGCTCATCAACCGCACGATGGCAGAATATCTGAAGGAGAATATCTTCCGTACTTATCCGAATTCGTTCGTCTATGTCGAGCGTACGCTGGAAAACGGCACGGTCCGCAAGGGCCTCGTCGGCATGGTCGATCTGGACGCGTATGATTACTCCACCGGCTCCACCTCCGCGATCCGCGCGACCGAGCGCACCGTCGTCGAGCGCATCCCGCCGCGTATGCGGGTTCGCCGCGATGCGCCCATCGAGCTGCCGCATATCCTGATGCTCTGCGACGACCATGATAAGGTCCTTATCGAACCAATCGCCGCGCATAAGCAGGGCCTGACGAAGCTGTATGACTTTGACCTGATGGAGGGCGGCAACCACATCGCCGGTTGGCTCGTGGACGGCGCGGAGGCTGCGGCGTTTAACGACCGCCTGACCGAGTATACTGCGAACGTCGGCAAGAAGTATGCCGACCTCAAGGGCGTTCCTATGGTCTTTGCCGTCGGCGACGGCAACCACTCGCTGGCGACTGCGAAGTCCTGCTATGAGGAGCTGAAGGCCAACCATCCCGGAGAGGACCTAAGCAACCATCCCGCCCGCTTTGCGCTGGTCGAGCTGGAAAACATTCATGACGAGGCCCAGGTGTTCGAGCCGATCCACCGCGTCGTGACCAAGTGCGACCCCAAGGCGTTGCTTGCCGCGCTGAAGAACGACGCCTGCGCCGAGGGCGGCTTCGAGGTCAAATGGTACATCGGCAGCGAGTCCGGCGTGATCTATCTCGATAAGGCCAAGAGCCAGCTTGCCGTTGGCGTATTGCAGGGCTTCCTTGACGGCTACCTCAAGGACCATGAGGGCGAGATTGACTACATCCACGACGACGACGCGCTCATCGACCTTGCCAAGCAGGAAAACGCGATCGGCTTCCTACTGCCTGCGATGGAAAAGAGTCAGCTCTTCCGCGGCGTTATCGCCGACGGCATCCTGCCGCGCAAAACCTTCTCCATGGGCCACAGCCGCGAGAAGCGCTACTATCTTGAGGGCAGAAAGATTAAATGATTACCGAAAGCGCCTTTGCAAAATTAAACCTGACGCTCGACGTGCTTGACCGCCGCCCGGACGGGTATCACGATTTGCGTTCGATCATGCAGACGGTTTCCGTCCGCGACGATATCACGCTGGAGCTGGATACGCATGAGCCGTGGCGGCTCGAATGCGACCGCGAGGGCATCCCGACGGACGAAACGAACCTTGCGTGGCAGGCGGCCGAGCTGTATCTACAGGAGCTGGATAAGCACGTGGACGGCCTTAGGATCCATATCACGAAGCGCATCCCCGCCAAGGCCGGATTGGCCGGGGGGAGTGCGGATGCAGCCGCCGTCCTGCGGGCCTTGAACCGCGCGTTTGACGCGCCGCTGTCGCTGCCCGCACTGGCGGAGCTGGGCGCAAGGCTCGGCTCGGACGTTCCGTTCTGCGTTCTCGGCGGAACGGCGCTGGCCGAGGGCAGGGGGGAGCACATCACGCAGCTCCCGCCCGCGCCGCAGATGACCTATGTCATCTGTAAGCCAGAGCTGTCGCTGGAAACGCCCGTGCTGTACGCACAGCTCGACGCGATCTCCATCGGCGAGCGGCCGAACACGACCGCGATGCGTGCGGCGCTGCAAAAGGGCGATCTTGAACAGATCGGCAAGCAGCTTTGCAACGTCTTTGAGCAGGTCGCGATCCCCGCGCACCCGGAGCTGAATTACATCAAGTCCATCCTCATGACCTATGGCGCATACGGCGCTCTCATGACGGGCAGCGGCTCGGCGGTGTTCGGTATTTTTGACGCGTTCGAGGCGGCGGCGGTTGCCTGCATGATGCTCAAGGAGAATTATTCGCAGGTTTTCCTGGCACAAAATGTATAATTGAAGCAAACACCGTCCATACTGTAAGCAATCTTACATATGGACGGTGTTTTATATGCTTCGTAGAATCTTACTTTGGCTTTGCGCAGTTGCCGTGTCGGCTGGCGTTGTGTTTACGGCGGACAGCTATGTGACCCAGTGCGCCTTAGCGGAAAAGACCATTCGTCTGCACGTCGTGGCGAATTCCGACAACGACGCGGACCAGCAGCAGAAGCTCCGTGTCCGCAACGCCGTACTGGAGGCTGCCGCACATTTGGCGGCAGACTGTAAAAACGCAGACGAGGCGAGAAACGCCCTTTCCGGCGGCCTTTCGGAAATCGAAGCTGCGGCAGTACGGGTGCTTCGCGCGGAGAACAGCGATGCAGACGTGCGCGTCACGCTGCAAACGGAGAAATTTGAAACGCGCCGCTATGATACTTTTACGCTCCCGGCAGGAAATTATCCGTCGCTGCGCGTCGTGATTGGTACAGGCGCAGGGCATAATTGGTGGTGCGTGGTGTTCCCGTCGCTGTGTACCGCCGCAACGGGCGAGGGCTTGGAGCGTATTGCCGCGGCAGGAGGCTTCGACGACGCGGAGAGCGAGCTGGTGACGGGTGGAGAGGAGAAATACGATCTTCGCTTCAAGACGCTGGAATGGCTGCAATCGTTCTTTGACCTGTTTGATTGAATACTGAACTTTTCCCTGTTTTTTCGGCGCAACTTATGATAGAATGGACAAGAAAGAGGTGAGTCCCTTGCTTCATATTTTACTTGACACGGATAGGAAAGCCAACACCGAGCGGCTCCTGCAGCGCCTCTGCGCGGAGAGCGGACGTTCGATTTTGCTGGTGCCGGAGCAGTTTTCCCATGCAGCCGAGCGGATGCTCTGCCGCACCGGCGGCAACCGCATTTCGCGGCGTGCGGAGGTGCTGAGCTTCTCTCGCCTTGCGAACCGCGTGTTTTCCGAGTTCGGCGGCGCGGCGGAAACAGAAACCGACCAGGGCGGCAAGCTGCTGATGATGTCCCTCGCGGTCGAAAATGTGCAGTCGCGGCTGAAGCTGTACGCAAGCTGCGCTGAGAAGCCGGAATTTCTGCTCAAGCTCCTCGATACGCTGGACGAATTTCGCAGCTACCGCGTCACTGCGCAGACCCTCCGCGAGGCTTCGCAGCGCCTCAGCGGCGTATTGGCGGTGAAAACGGAGGAATTCGCCCTGCTCATGGAGAGCTACGACGCGGTCGCTGCCAACCTCGGCCAAAACCCGGAAACGAAGCTCAACCGCCTGCTGGCTGCACTCGAGCTGTCCGACTACGCCGAGGGCAAGCACTTCTGGCTGGACGGCTTTACGGACTTTAACGGCGTAGAGCAAGAGATCATCGTGCAGCTTCTTGCGTCCGGCGCGGAGGTGACGATCGCACTTTTATGCGACGCACTGGACCATCCCGGCCAGCAGTACTCCGCCGCTGCGGATACGGCGCTGCGGCTTTTGCGTCTGGCCGGACGAGAGGGAATCAAAACGAATGTGCAGGCCTTTGCGGTCGAGGAAGCCACCCCGCAGCGCTTCCTGCGGGAGCGGCTTTTCACCGGCACCAGTGAGGCGTATCCGGAGGAGCAGCAATACATAACATTTTTAACAGCGCCCGATGCCGAAACGGAGTGCCGCGTTGCGGCTGGCGAAATTTTACGGCTGACAGAGCAGGGGCTGCGCTGGCGGGACATCACGGTGGCCTGCCCGGACGCTTCGTATCTGCCGCTGCTGCGCTCGATTTTTGCGCGGGCGAACATCCCGGCTTACTTCGCAGGCGACCGCGATATGCTGCACCAGCCGGTGGTCCATATGCTGCTGGCCGCGTTGGAGGCGGCGCAAACGCTGGAAACTGAGCCGGTGTTGTCCGTGCTGAAGTCCGGCTATCTGCCGCTGGAGGACGCGGCGGCGGACCGCTTGGAGAACTATGCGCTTTTATGGTCGATTCGTGGCGAAATGTGGGCGCGGACATGGGATATGTCGCCCTACGGTTATAAAAGAAAAACAGATGCGGCGGGACGGGAGTTGCTGAATGCGCTGAACGCGGACCGGGATGTGCTGATGGCACCGCTTCTGGCTTTGCGCAGTGCACTCCGTACGGCGAAAAACACCGGCGAGATGACCATTGCGCTGAACGATTATCTGGAAGCGATCGGCCTGCGCGACCGTCTGTCCGATCGTGCCGAGTCACTTTATAATACCGGTAAACTCCAGCAGGCGCAGGAATATGCGCAGGTTTATGGCGTGATCTGCCGCGTTATGGAGCAGCTTTACGGCGTTTTGGGCAAATCCGTGCGCAGTGCGGAGGAATTTGCCCGCATTCTCCGCACGGCGCTGAGCTGCTATGCTGTCGGCACGATTCCGGCCAGTCTGGACTGCGTGAACGTCGGCAGTCTGATGGCGCAGCGGCGCGGAGACAGCCGGGTGCTGTTTCTGCTGGGCGCGAACGAGGGTGTTTTCCCGGCGGCGGGCGGTAATCAGACGCTGCTCACCGACGGCGAACGGACCGACCTGATGGCGGCGGGCATCGGCGTGAACCCGACGAGCGCCGGACGGTTGGCGTTGGAGCTGGCCGCAATCGACAGTGTGCTGGCCACGGGCAGCGAACGGCTCTATCTTGGAGCAACGGAAAACGCCTCCTATTTTTATCGCCGGGCGCGGCTGCTGTTCCCGAATGCGCCGGTCTGCCATGACACGGACGCGCTGATCTCCCGGAGCGCGCGGGAATATTTATCCTATCTCGCGGCGGCACCGGAGCAGCGCAGGTCGTTGGAACGGACGCAGCCGGAGCTTGTGCGGCAGGCGGCGGAGATTGCGAACGCCGGGGCCTATGACTTCGGAAAGCTCTCGCAGACGGCGGTCCGGGGCCTATACGACAGGACGCTGCACCTTTCCTCGTCGCGCATCGACAAGCTGGCCTCCTGCCGCTTTGCGTATTTCCTGAGCTTCGGCCTGCGGGCGCAGGAGCGGGAAACGGCGGAGCTGGATGCATCGCTTTACGGTATTTTTATTCATGACGTCCTGGAACACGTCTGCCGCGAGGTCAAGCGGCGCGGCGGCTTCCATGCTGTGACCTGTGATGAAGTTCTTAGCTTCGCGGAGGCGCGGATGGAGCAATACGCGCGGACGGAGCTTTCCGACCTCTGGACCTCGGCGCGGGCGGAGTATCTGTTCCGCCGGACGTTTGCAGAGGTCCGGATGGTCGTGCGCGAGCTTTATGAGGAGCTGCACGTTTCGGCATTTGCGCCGGAGTGGTTCGAGCTGCATTTTGCCGACGGCGAAACGCTGCCGAGCGTCCATATCACCGGTAAAAAAATGACGGCGAAGCTGACCGGCTTCGTGGACCGCGCCGACATCTGGCGGTCGGGAAATCGCGTGTTCGTCCGCGTCGTCGATTACAAGACCGGCCGCAGGAGCTTTGATTACACCGACGTTTTCTACGGCCTCGGCCTGCAAATGCTGCTGTATCTGTTCGCCTTGGAGCAAAGCGGAGCACGGCTGCTCGGTAAGCCTTTGGAGGCTGCGGGTGTGCTGTATTTTCCGGCACGCGTCGAGCGCTTCAAGGTCACCAACCGCTTCGACGAGGGCAGGGTAACAGGTCAGCGGCAAAAGAAGCAGCAGCGCACCGGTCTGCTGCTTGACCGTGAGGACGTTTTACAGGCGATGGAGCCGTGCGAGAACGCGCCGGTCTATCTGCCCTATGAATACGACAAAAACGGCGAACGCAAGGGCGACCTTGCCACGCGGGAACAGCTCGATGCTCTGCGGCGGCACATCTTTCAAACCGTTGCCGACCTCGGCGACGAGCTGTACAGCGGCGAGGTTGCGCCGAATCCGTACTATTGCGATAACATGAACAACGCCTGCCTCTGGTGTCCCTACGGCGAAATCTGCCGTGATCGGGGCGAGAAGCGCTGGCTGACGAAGCTGAAAACGCCGGACGCTTTTTGGCAGGCTGTGAAGGGAGGCAAGGACCATGGCTGAGATCAAGCTGACCCCGGAGCAGCAGGCCGTCGTGGCCCATCGGGACGGCACACTGCTGGTTTCTGCAGCGGCCGGTTCCGGTAAGACGAAGGTGCTGGTCGATCGCGTCCTAAGGCGCGTGGAGGCAGAACAGCGGGACCTCGACGACTTTTTGATGATCACCTTCACCCAGCCTGCGGCGGCTGAGCTGCGCGGCAAGCTGATCGACCGGCTCAGCGAGCAGCTTAGTCTGCACCCGAACGACCGCCATTTGCAGCGACAGTTGAGCCGGGTCTATCTGGCGCAGATCTCGACTGTCCACGCCTTCTGCGCCGGGCTTCTGCGCGAGTATGCGCACGTGCTGGACCTCCCTGCGGACTTTCGCATCATGGACGAGCAGGAGGCGGCGCGGCTGTGTACCCGCGCGATGGAGCAGCTTTTGGAGCAGACCTACGCCGGGGTGCGGGATGCGGAGATCGACGAGTGTCTGCGCATCCTCAGCACCGGGCGGGACGACGCGTTGCTGGCCAAACTGATCGAAAAGGTCTATCGCGAGCTGCAATGCTGGCCCAGCCCGGTACGGCGGCTGGAGGCACTGCGCAAATCGCTCGACCTGACAAACTGCTCCGACCTCGGCCAGACGGTCTGGGGACGATACTGGATGGAAAATCTGCGGGACTTTCTGCGCAGTGCGGCGGAACGCATGGAGCATTGTGTCGAAAAAATCGACGCGGAGCCTGCGCTGGCGGCATATGGACCGACGTTCCGCGACAATTGTGCGCTGCTTTCCCGCCTGCTTGCGGCGCAGACCTGGGCCGAGATCGCGGCGATTCCGTGCGACATCGGGCGGTTAAAGCCCCTCCGCGCCTGCCCTGTCCCGGAGCTGCAGGCGCAGGTGAAGGACACACGGACGCACATCCTTTCCGACCTGCGCGAACGGCTGGAGCTATTTGCGCTTCCGCAGACGGAAACGGTGGGCGACCTACAGCAATGCGGCGCTGCACTACGAGGGCTGCTGACGCTCTGTGAACGCTTTTCTAATGCGTACCGCGCGGAAAAACTATCACGTCATGTGCTGGACTACAATGATCTGGAGCATGAAGCGCTGCGGCTGATCTATGGCAGCGGTACCACACCGACGAGCCACGCTCGTGAGATTGCCGGGCGCTTTGCCGAGCTGATGATCGACGAGTATCAAGACACCAACGCCGTACAGGACGCGATTTTCCGTGGCCTGTCACGCGATGGAAAGAACCTGTTTTTCGTCGGCGACGTGAAGCAGTCGATCTACCGCTTTCGTATGGCCGACCCGACCATCTTCCTCGAAAAATACCGCAGCTACGCGGACTACCGGACCGCAGTGAAGGGCGAGCCGGTGCGCATCCTGCTTTCCGATAATTTCCGGTCGCATAAGGAGATCTTGTCAGCGGCGAACGCGGTGTTTCGACTGACGATGACGCCGAGCGTCGGCGGGCTGACCTACGGCGATGCCGAGGCGCTGCATCCGCGGCGTGAGTTCCCGGAGATGGACAGTCCGGCGGTGGAGCTGCATTACATCGATCTCGACGCGCTGCCCGCGTATCCGCCGGTTGCCCGCGATGAGGTTGAGGCGGAATTTATTGCCGCTCGAATCGACGAAATGCTGCATGACGGGACGCTAATCCCAGCGTCGGATACCGATCTGCGCACAATCCGGCCGGACGATATCGTCATTCTGATGCGCTCCCTCTCCGGCAAGGCAAGCACCTATCTGACGGCGCTGCGCCGTCACGGTATCCGCTGCATCTGCGGGAGCGACGACCTGTTTTCTGCTGAAGAAGTTGGATTTTTGCTGTCTTTGCTGAAAATCTTGGATAATCCGCATCAGGATATTCCGCTTTTAACAGTCCTGATGTCGCCGGTGATCGGCTGCACCGCCGAGGAGTTGGCCATGCTGCGGGCGGAGAGCCGCGAGGGCGACCTATTTGACGCATTAGAACATTCACAGACGCGGCAGGCGCTTTTTGAAATGCTTTCCGTACTGCGTCAGACGGCGCGGGAGGGCGATATGCGGCGGCTGCTCGACGAGGCGGATGACCGTCTGCACCTTCGCGCAATCTATGGCGCGATGGAGGGCGGGGCGCAACGGCGCAGGAATATCGACCTTTTCGTCGGTCTTGCCGACCGGTTTACCGCGGGGGAGCGCTTCGGCCTTTCCGGCTTCCTGCAATATCTCGAGGCACTGCGCGAGAAGGGCTTGAGCAGCGACGCGGAACAGGCTGCGGGCGCTGTTCGGCTGATGACGATGCACAAGTCGAAGGGGCTGGAATTTCCGGTCGTGTTCCTCGCGGACCTATCGAAGCAGTTCAACATCATGGATTCGACGGAGCCGGTGCTGATCGACCCGGAGCTTGGCATCGGCGCGTTGTGCTACGACCCGGAACGGCGCGTGTCCTACCCGACCATCGCCCGCGCGGCGATCTCCGACCGCATCCGCAGACAGAACATGTCTGAGGAGCTGCGCGTGCTTTACGTTGCCATGACGCGGGCGAAATACCGCATGGTCATGACCTGCTGCTCCCATCGGCCGGGCCGAAAGGTCCATACGCTGGCGCAGCTTCTCGACGAGAGCGACACGCCGGGCGAGAGCGCCGGTTCCATGGCGGACTGGGTCCTCATGACGGCCCTGACGCGCACGGAGGCGGGGGCGCTGTTCGCGCTGGACAGCGCACCGGAGCGGCGCGGGGTATCGGAATTCCCGTGGCATATCGCCGTGCATCCCGCCGCTTTGCCTGAACGGCGGCTAGCCAGAACGGAGCAGACGGTGCCAGAGGAACGCGAACTGCCACTGCTGTTGCCGGAGCCGCAGCACGCCGCAGCCGCCACAGCCCCCAGTAAGCTGACCGCAACGCAGCTCAAGGGCCGCTCCCTCGATGAGGAAACGGCACAGGAAACGCGGCTGCCGCTGCGCTTCGACCGGCCGTCGTTTGACCATTCCGCGCTGACGCCGGCCGAGCGTGGCACGGCCATCCACCTTGCCATGCAGTATCTGCGCTACGAGCACTGCCGCACGACGGACGGCCTGCAAGCCGAGCTGGACCGTTTGCTGGAGCGCAAGCTGCTGACGCAGCAGCAGTACGACGCGGTCGATGCCAGACATATTGCCACCTTCTTTGCGTCGGAGCTTGGCGCACGGGTTTTGAACGCGCCGCGTCTGGTCCGCGAGTTCAAATTCTCCGTTCTGGAGGACGCAGGCCGCTATGACCCGCAGCTTGCGGGCGAACAGGTGCTGCTGCAGGGCGTTACCGACTGCTGCCTGCTGGAAAGCGACGGGCTTGTAATCTTGGATTTTAAATCCGATCGTATTCGGCCGGGCGGGGAGGCCGAGCGCGCCGAATACTATCGCGGCCAGCTCGATGCCTACGGCCGGGCGCTTTCGGAGATCTTCGAGCTGCCGGTCAAGGAGCGAATCCTCTGGTTCTTTTCGACCGACACGGCGTATTCCGTATAAAAATATCCGGGAGGCAACGAATCGTGCCTCCCGGATAAAACTTTATTTCTCAAAAATCGCCCTTCACATCGCGGACGAAGGCGGCAGGGTCGGCGGCCTTGAAATAGGCGCTGCCCGCAACGAGGACGTTCGCGCCGTTCTCGCGGCAAATTTTTGCTGTGACGACGTTGATGCCGCCGTCCACCTCCAGCTCGCAGCCCGGATTCTGCGCGTCGATATAGGCGCGAATCTGCTTGAGCTTCGGCATCATATCGGTCATGAACGACTGTCCGCCGAAGCCCGGCTCGACCGTCATCACGAGAATGAGATCGCAGTACGGCAGGAAGGGCAGCACGGCCTCGGCCGGGGTGTTCGGCTTGACGGAGATGGCGGCGCGGACACCGTTTGCACGGATTTTCTTCAGCGCTTCAAGCGTGTTTTCCTCGGTGTCAGCCTCGACGTGGACGGTCAGAAGGTCGGCACCTGCCTTGCAGAACGCGTCCACGTAGCGCAGCGGCCGGTCGATCATCAGATGCACATCCAGCGGCAGATCCGTAATGCGCCGGATGGCGGCGACGACGGGGACGCCGATGGTGATGTTCGGAACGAAGCAGCCATCCATCACATCGACGTGGACGTAATCGGCACCGGCGGGGCTGAGCGCGCGGATATCGCGCTCGAGATTGACAAAATCAGCGGATAGAATTGAGGGAGCGACCTTCACCATGGGATACCTCCAAAGCATAGAATGAATTGCAGCCTGCGGAACTCCGCCCCATGCGAAGCGGCTGCGAAATAACAAAATTTTCCTACGATAAGCGCTGAAAAACGGTGCAAACTATCTCCGACATCAATAAAGGAGGTCACAGACATGAGCTGTCATTGCA
Source organism: uncultured Eubacteriales bacterium (assembly GCA_902477055.1). Classification (GTDB taxonomy): domain Bacteria; phylum Bacillota; class Clostridia; order Oscillospirales; family Oscillospiraceae; genus JAZOXB01. Next base: position 7,016 of record CABSFY010000045.1, on the reverse strand, counting down.
ATCCGAACCGTTCCATTCAGTGCACCGTCGCACAGTGCAAGCATCACTGCGAGGATGAGAACTACTGCTCGCTCGACACCATCATGGTCGGTACGCACGAAGCGGACCCGACCGTGAAGCAGTGCACCGACTGTATGTCCTTCGACAGAAAGTAAGCACCTGAGGCTGCGTCCGCGCAGCCTCTTTTATTTTTTGTTCCGTTCGATGATGAGATTGACCAGACTGCCGTAGAACAGGATCGAAATGCAAATAAAAAGCCACAGCATCCCCATCGTCACGATCGAAAGACTGCCGTACAGGACGGACTGGTTGCTGATGTTCTTGGCATAGAGCGAATAAATCTGCGTGAACAGCAGCCAGCCGATCGCCGCAAGGGCCGCGCCGGGGAGGGCAGAGGTGAACTTGACCTTCCGGTTGGGGAAAACGCAAAACATTGCCGTAAACAGCATCGTGAGCAGAACGAACAGAATCAGACCACGGAACTGAACGATGCTGCCCAAAAAGCGCAGCACGGGAATCTTATGCTCCGCGCAGAAGGAGGCGATGTCCTGGCCGAAGCCGTGGATGACGAGCGTCAGCACCAGCGCGGCAAGGAACAGCAGCATATAAAACACGCAGAAGATGCGGCGATGCAGATAGCTGCGGTTTTCGCGCAGGCCGTAGATGGCGTTCAGGCCAAGCTGGATGCAGTAAACGCCGCTCGACGACGACCAGACCGCAAATACGGCGGAAACAGACAACAAAATACCAGAGCTGTTGGCGCTCAGGTCGTGAATGATGCGCTCCAGCAGCGGCATGAGCATATCCGGCACCAGACCCCGGCAGAGCGTCAGAATATCGTCGCCCGTATAGCCGACCAGCGGGACCAGGCAGACGACTAGCATGACCGTGGGCAGAAGGGAGAGGATGATATAAAAGGCAGCATTCGCGGCATAAAGGGGGACATGAAACGAGGCAATCCACAGCGCAAAGCGGCGGACCTTCTGTCCCTGCAGGCGGAAAAAACCTTTCATTGCGGCTCCTTTCAAGAAATTGACAAACCTATGGCCTAATGATATACTGTGGAGGAAAAATTGTCAAGCAGGAACAGAACAACAGGAGAAAGAACCATGCAGCATATCATTTCAACCTCAATGGCCAGCTTTTGCCGCGGCCGGCCGCCTGAGGAGGCAATGCGGCTGGTCCGCGATGCGGGCTTTACGGGCTTGGATTTCCCGTTAAGCGTCTATAGCGACACCCCTGACGCGCCGCTGCAGCAGGATTCGTGGCGGGAGTGGGCCGTCGAGGCGGCTAAGGCGGCAGAGCGGTGCGGCCTTCGGGTCGTGCAGGCCCATGCGCCGTGGCATCAGCGTATCGACGCGAGCCTGCACTATGAAGCTCCGAGGGAAATTTTCGGGCGCGTGATGGAGGCCTGCCATATCCTCGGCTGCCGCCATCTGATTTTCCATCCGCAGCGCCAGCCGCTGCGCGTGGACAGCCTCGCCCTGCGGCAGCGGATTCACGCGTACAACATCCGCTGGTTTCGCGAGCTGCTGCCGCTGGCGGAGCAACTCGATATTGTCATCAATTTGGAAAATACCTTTGATTCGCATCATGTGCAGGGGCCGAGCGATCCGCCGTACCCCTACACCCGCGCCGAGGACCTGCTGGCCTTGCAGCGGGATATCGGCTCCGACCGCGTGATGCTCTGCCTTGACACCGGCCATGCGAGCATTGAGGCGCAGGACGTTCCGGCGATGATTCGCGCCTTTGGCCGGAACCTTGCCACGGTGCATCTCAACGATAATTACGGCCGCATCGGCCCGATTTACGAGGACCTGCACCTCTATCCGGGCAGCGGGCTTCTGGATTGGGACGCGATTTTTGCAGCGTTGCGGGAGATAGGCTTTGCAGGCGCGTACAACATGGAACCGATCGCCCAGCTCAAACGCCAATCCGACGCGCTGCGCCTGATTTCCCTCCGCGCCGCTGCCGATATTCTGCGTATCCTAGCAGGAAATATGTAAAACCGATGATTTCACTTTTGTAGGAGCTGGCGTTCTCGACACCACGCCGCTGGCCCTGCTTCTAAAAGAACAGACACGAAAAGGGCATGAGGTCCTCCCTCATGCCCTTTGATTGCCTCTCCACCCGAAGGTGGAGAGGGTAGAAATAGGGTTTTACTTAATAATCACGGATGTGCCGCTTTGCTGTGCGGTGTGTCCCGCACCGACATAGCTAGAGAGTGCGTCAACGTTCATGTTTGTAAAGGTTCCGCCGTTGAGAACTGTGGATGTGGCATAGCTCTGAACGAAAAGCCCGTTTGTTCCGTCAAAGGTTCCGCCATTCACCGTCATTGCAGCACCGTTGGAAACTGCTTTGAAAGATTTTGAAGTTAAGGTTCCACCGTTGATTACGGCTGTTCCAAGATAGTCGTTGGAAAGGGCCCAATATCCGGTGGAGGTCACGGTCACATCATTTACGGTTAGATCGCCATATCTGCAATTCTTAATTCCACTGGAATCGGTATCAAGTTTCAAAGCGTTGATTTCCATCACTGCATGCGTAGTAGAAGCACCAGGATCAAAATAATTCCAGCCATTGGTGATAGCAAAGCCATTTCCGTTCTTTAGGACGACCTTACCACCATTGAAGGTCATCTTGCCAAAGTTTTCAACTACATGCCATGTATTTCCATTGGCCCCGTCACGAGAAATTGTTCCGCCCTCGACTACACAGACTGCATTATCTCCGTTGCGAAGTGCTGCCGTGTTGCCCTTGAGGGAGATGATTTGACCGCTTTTATCTGCGCTTGAATCTGTCAGAGTAAGATGGCCTTTATTCAGAATGGTGTGCGATTCAGCATTCGTTACAGTGCAACCATTCAAATCCAGGGTTACATCCTTATCCGCAGGGATGACGAAGTTGTTGGTCGTAATGCTGTTCGTCAGCACGATATTGACAGGAGCTGTTGCACTGCTCACAACGGCCTGCAGTTCGTCTCCCGTTGTAACTAAAATAGGATATTCAGCATCTTTGTCGTACTGATTATTAAAGCTGTCGCTCTCAACCGTGTCCTGCGTCGCGACAACGGTGATGGAGATGCCGTCCAGCGTCAGGCCCTGATAGTCATTGCCGGCAGTGGTCTGCATCACGCCCTTGATGTAATATACATCGCTGGTTTCGGTCTTTTTCAGATTGCCGGTGAACTCGTCAAGCGCAGTTTCTGTTTCTGTTCCATCGGCTGCCTTTGTTACCAGATAGAAGTCAATAACATCCAACAGATCGAAGTTACCCTCATTAGCAGCGGTAGTGCCCGTGTTGACCTGTGCTTTCCACTTCAAAGCCAAATTACCCTTGTTGGCAATTCTGAAGCCCTCGGTCAGATAACGGCAGCCCGGCTCCCAGAGAATCTCTGCGCCAGCTTCTGCATCCGTCGTAGCAGCTTTGGTGAAGTTCAGCTTCTCAATATGAGAATCGCTGTCCGCGCCGATAATATCCACTTTCAGATTGCCGGACACAATCTTATTGACCCCGGTGGATGCGGTGTCGGTGAACCACGCAAAGGTGGTGCTGATGAGCATTGCCACGCACATAAGGATAGCCAATGCGCTGGTAATCAATGCCCGCTTGGTAGATTTGCTGCTTGTCATTGTGTTTTACCCCCTTTTTTAATATTTTCAATGACAATATGTAAAATACGGATTTTCCGTGATTACACCAAAGCAATCAAAAGACATACGCGCCCTCGCCTATGCCCTTTGATTGCCCCTCCGCCCGCAGGCGGAGGGGACTAAAAATCAGAATTTATTCGGGAACAACATTGTACCAGTCGCCGTTCTGAACGACCTTGTAGCCGTCAGCAATGAAGATTTCACCTTCGCCGACAGTGACATTGGACGGGTCGAACTTGTAGTACGAGCCGCCCTTGACGGTGATAGTGGCAGCATCGTTGTCATTGCAGTTCAGCGTCCAAGCCGGGCTGACGCACTTAAAGGTGCCGCCTTCGATGGTGATCTTCGCATTGTCCTCTGCATAAATCAGGGACAGCGCGGAACCCGCGGGAGCCTGATTTGCAAATTCGCCGCCCCTGATGATAATCTCGGATTTACTGGAGGCGCAGACGGCCATTGCGTAGTTGCTGACATAAGTGCCGTAAACCGTTGTAGCATCTACGGTAATCTTTGCAGTACCCGTTCCGTGAATTGCACCGGCTGTGCCGTTTGCCTGAATGTTGCCGGTCACTGTATGTTCGCCGTCAGTATATTCCACGCGATTGAGCACAGTAGCCGCATTTGCATCGTAATCGGTGCCGAAGCTGTCGCTTTCCACAGTCGCCTGCGTAGCGCGCACCTCAATGCCGAGACCGGAAACAGAGGAAGGTCTGTTCTTGGATGCGTTGGCTTCGTTGCCGACCGAGGTGGGCATGTAGATCGCCACAGCGAAGGGCTTGGACGATTCTCCGGCCTTCAGCGTGATCCATCCGTCAGTAAGCATAACATCCTTCGCCAAAGTCTTCTCGGTGGCGGCAATGGCAGACCAAACATCCTCGCGGCTTGCAAACTTGGTCGTGGTCTCGGCAGTGCCGATCTTCAGATAATTGTCCACACGGTACCAATCGCCGTTAACATTTTTCCCTCTGTTGGAGGTGTAGTTTTTGGAGAAGCCGGCCTCATATTTCAGAGCCAGTTTACCGGCGTTCACAACCTTCAGATACACCACCTGTGTGTAACCCGGCTCCCACAGGGCTTTGTCGTCAAAGAGCTTGGTCTGATCGGTGGCTTCCTTCCACTCAACCATATCGGTGCTGTACATGAGCTTGACATCCAGATTCCCCGCCTGGATCTTATTGACCCCGGTGGATGCGGTGTCGGTGAACCACGCGAAGGTGGTTCCGATGAGCATCACGAAGCAGAGCACGATGGAACACGCGCTCAGCAGTAATGCCCGTTTGGTAGATTTGCGGGTTTTCATTGTTTGTCCTCCTTTTAGAGTTTCGATAAAATGTATGTAAACACGTTCATGTTCCGAATACCGAAAAATCGCTTGTCATTGCGAGGAGCGAAGCGACGCGGCAATCCGTAACCCTCGTCCTTTCACACCTGCGTGCGATGCAATTGCCACGGGTTGCTGCGCACCCCTTGCTATGACAAAACAGGGACATTTCCCGACAAATCGGAACAGCTTTCGTGTCCACAACGACCAAAACCAAAAAGCGATCAAAACGTTGTACTTTTTGGCCGCTTTACGACAGCGGAGCTTCCGGTATTTATTTTACACGTTATTTGCGGAAAATGCAACCCTTTCTAACAATTTTTCTCAAAAAAGTCTTGTCTGCCAAAAAGTACTCTTTTTGACCGAATTACGGCAGGGCTTTTCTTGCATGGCGGCGGAAGGTGCTGACGGAAACGCCGCAGAGGTCGGCGGCCTGAAGGGTGCCGATGGCATTTTGCTCCCATGCGACACAGATTTCGATAAAATTATCGGGCAGCGGCAGCAGCGGGCGGCCCAGACGAACGCCTCTGGCCCGCGCTGCCGCGATGCCCTCGGCCTGCCGCTGACGGATGCTCATCCGCTCGTTTTCCGCCACAAAAGAGAGGACTTGTAATACGATATCACTCAAAAATGTCCCGATCAGATCCTTGCCGCGCCGCGTGTCGAGCAGCGGCATATCCAAAACGCAGATGTCCACGCCGATCTCCTTCGTCAAACAGCGCCACTGCTCCAGAATTTCCGTGTAATTCCGTCCGAGCCGGTCGATGCTTTTGATATACAACAGGTCATTTCGCTCCATCTGCCGTACCATTGCCTGATACGCAGGCCGCAGAAAATCCTTGCCGGACTGCTTGTCGAGATAGAGATTTTTTCCGTGATGCCGATCTCCTGCATCGCGATGAGCTGCCGTCCCTCGTTTTGTTCCCGGCTGCTGACGCGGATATATCCATAGGTCATGCTACGAACTCCTTTTTTATCCGTCATAATACTGAAAAAGCGCCAAAAGGTCAATAAACCGGCGGCGTGAAAGCGAAAATTGACAGGACCCCGGCGGTGTGATATGATGAAGCTACAGAAATGAGAAATCGGCTGGTAGCGATATGAAGAAAACGATATTTCAAAAATTTCTCGCGCTGGCGCTGCTTCTGGCGGTCGTACTGACGAGCCTGCCACACGTTTCGGCGGACTACAGCGCGTATGACGGCTCGATGGCGGGCGACGGCATGGGCATCCTTGCTTACGGCATCGACCTTTCGAGCTGGCAGAGCGCGAGCGTGGATTTTGAGCGCATCCGGGCGCAGGGTATTGATTTTGTCATCCTCCGCGCGGGCTTTTCCAACACGGAGGACGCCGTCTTTGAGCGCAACTACGCGGCAGCAAAGGCGGCGGGACTGGATGTCGGCGCTTACATATATTCCTACGCGGCAACGACGGAGGACGTCCGCAGCGAGGCCGAGAGCTGCAAGCAGTGGCTCGACGGCAAGCAGTTTGAATATCCCATCTATTTCGATTTGGAGGACCCGGAGGTCCACGGCGCGATGTCCAAGGAGGCGCTCACGGAGCTTGCACTGACGTTTTTGGACACGCTGGCGGCGGACGGCTGGCTCGTCGGCCTGTATTCCTGCCGCTCGTGGCTGGAAGGGAAGATCGATACCCAGCGCATCGGGCAGAAGTACGAATGCTGGATTGCCCAGTATCCCGCCAACGGCGACTACCACGGCTACGAGCAATATCACGCGGCATACGGCGCATGGCAGTATTCCGCGTCCGGCAGCGTGGACGGCGTGCCGGGAAATACAGATATGGATGTCGCGTTTAAGGACTATCCGTCCATCTGCCGTGCGTACGGCTTCAACGGCTACGCGGCGCAGGGCGAGAGCATCACGCTGCGCAAGGCGAGCGTGCCGAACGTCATCCTGCGCGGGGAACCGTTTGACGTGACGGGTGTTATCCGGTCCAATGACGGGCCGCTCCTCCGAGTGACGCTCGGTATTTATGACGCGGCGGGGAAAATGGTGTCCGGCGCGACGGACACCATTTTC
>CABSFY010000044.1 GCA_902477055.1 uncultured Eubacteriales bacterium | reverse complement strand
CAGCACGGCGAGCTATCGCGGCTCGGGCGGCGGTTCCGGTGGCTCTGGTGGCTCCGGTGGCTCTCGGCTTTCGGCGAGTGAGGTGCAAAAGCTCCGTGAGCGTGTTCTGAACGGTGACGCGGAGGGCGTGGAATACGCGCTGGGGCGGCTGGCCGTCGAAAACCCGGGAGCGCTGACCAACAGCGACTACAATTATATTTGGAACGGAAGCCAGCAGAGCACAGCCGGCGCGCCGAACGGCTACACAGGGGAAATCCCGCCGGGGCGGCAGTACGGCGGCATTGTTTCCAAGAGCCGCGATGCGCGGCTGAACTAAGGAGGGCTTATGAGCAAAAGCTGGGAAGAATATGTAGCGGAACAGCAGCAAAAGCAGAGCGCCGGAGGAGAACGGATTGCCACGGGCGCCCTGCGCCCTCGCAATGACAGAACCGGCGGTGCCTCCGGCTCCTGGGAGCAGTTCGTGCAGCGGATGCAGAGTGGCCAGCCGACGGCATCGGACAGCGCGATCTATCAGAAAAGCGGGATGGACGCGCTGCGGAAGGACGCGCACACGCTGACGGGCGGCCTGACGCATTATTTCAAAAATAAGCATACGGCAAACGCCATCGACCCGCAGTACCGGCAGAAGACGCGGGCGATGCTGGACGCGATTGCAAACGAGCGGAAATACTTCGAGTATTACAAGGACAGCTTTACGGCGGAGGATTTGCAGAAGTACACGGCGGAGCTGGATGAGTATGAGGCACAGCTCAAGGCCTATGACGGCTACTTCGGCAACGGCTACGGACGCGCGACGGACAAGAACTCCGCGATCTGGGGCTCCGGCTATTCGGCGCTGTCGAACGGGCTGACGAGCTTTGACAAGGACGTGCGCGGGCTGATGCAGGGCGGAAGGGTCGTGACCGACGAGGCCAAGACGGACTTGCAGCGGCAGCAGCAGGCGCTTTCCTCCCGGCTTTCGGCGACGAAGCGGTACATGGAACAAAACGCCGCGCTGTTTACTCCGCAGGAGCGCAAGCAGTGGCAGGATGAGTTTTCCCGGTACGAAAGCTATCTGAACGGGGTCGGGTCGTACTTAACGAGCGGGCAGCTCGGCATGACGAATCCGCTGACGGGCAAGGCTGTCCCCGTTCCGAACGGCGGGCTGACGCTCGAGCAGGACAGGCAGCAGCGCGAGGCGGTGCAGCAGAAGATCACAGACGTGATTGACAGCTTTTCCAACGCGGGCAGGCTGGGGATTACGGCGAAGAATGCGAAGGAGATTGCCGAGGGCTCCCGCAGCGGCGTAGAGCGCGGCAATCGCGAGATTGCGCGGCTGGAGCAGCAGCGAGCCGAGATGGAACAGCAGCTCAAGGCAATGCCGGATAGCGAATGGCAGGCGAAAAATGCACTGGTCCAGCAGATGCAGGAAGTGGACAGCCAAATCGAGGCAAAAAAACGGTCGCTTTCCAACATGGAGAAGCGGGCAGCGGCGGCAGAGGCAGTTCTCACGATCGACACGCGCGGGAAGGACATCCAGATGTCGATGGAGGCCTCCGTGAAGCGGCAAAAGGAGCTGGAGGCGCAGCTCAAGCAGGCCCGAATCCCGAAGGGACGGCGCGACGGGAATGAATGGGTATCGGAGCCGGTGGACGAAGCGGAGGTTGCGCGGCTCGAAAGCGAGATTGCCAAAGAAAAGCAGCAGCAGAAACTCGCCGAACGGCGGCAGAAGGAGCTTGCGGAGTTTTCGGCGGCTGCGGACTACTATAAATATTACTCGTTGAAGAACAACGAGGACTTCAAAGAGAAGTCACGCCCGCTGCCGGACGTTTACAAGTACAATCCGAAGGGCATCTCCGATTTGGAGCAATTCGGCTACCATATGGCAGCAACCTTTAACAATGTTTCGAGCGACCAATTGATGCAAGAGCCGATTTACGGCTACATCAACGCCATGCAGGGGCGCAAGGATGCCATCAAGAAGCACTACGCATACGGGACCGGCGAACGGGACAGTCTGGAAAGCTACGACTACATGACTGCCGATGAGCGGCACATCTTCAATTACCTTTGGGCCACAGAGGGGAAGGAACCGGCGATGGCCTTCCTCGACACGCTCAAGCCGACGCTGGACTACCGGCACGGCTCGGCGGATGCGGAGGAGGATAACGGCTGGCTGATTGACGACCTTTGGAATCCGATACAACGAGGGTTGCGAAGCACGGCCCGGAATGTGGACGCGTGGTTTTCCGGCGAGGAGCTTTCTACGCTGCCGTGGGAATACGAAACGGCGATCCGCGCAGAGAACGCCGGGCCGCTCGAACGGGGCGTGATCAACGCGGCTTCGAGCTTCGGCCAGATGCTTCCGGCGCTGGCGCTGGCGGCTCCGGTCGCACCGGTGGCCGGAGCGCTTGGGGCGAGCGCGACAGCGGCGGGTCTTCTCAGCGGCGGGGTAGGCGCAGGTGTAACATGGCTGACCAGCGGCGCGGGAGCGTATCAGGAGGGCCTGCGGCAGGGCATGAGCGAAGGACAGGCCCGCAGCTATGGCGTTCTTGTCGGCGCGTCTGAGGGGCTGCTGCAATTCGCGTTGAGCGGCATCCCCGGAATCAAGGGCTGGGGCGTGGAGCAATACGGCGAACGAGCCGCCGGGAAGGTCGCGAGTGCGCTCAAACGCACGGCGATCAAATACGGCGCAAGCATCGCTGGCGAGGAAATCGAAGAGCATTTGCAGAACTACCTTGAGCCGCTGTTCGTTACGATGCTGACCGGGAAGGACTATGACGCGCCGGGCTGGGATGAGTTCGTGGACACGACGCTTTCCGTATTGCTGCTGACCGGCGCGACGAACCTTGCGACTGTCGGCTCGACGCTCAAAAATGAGCGGGCCGAGGTGGAGCAGATCAAGGCGGCGCAGGCGCAATTTGCGTTGGCGGCGCTGAGCTTTGATAAGAGCAGCCCCGTATATGCGATGGGCGAAAAGGTCGCGGCGGCACTGGATAACAAAAAATTCCTGACCGGGCAGGAATTCCGCGCGATGCTGCAAGAGGCCGGGGCAGATCAGGCGACAGTCGATCGCATCAACAAGGGCGCCTTTACGGCAGAGGATGCCGAGCAGGTCGCGCAGATGGCACAGGAGGCGGCAAAGCGACTTCAAACGGAACGCTTCGAGCAGAGCTACACCGAGGGTGCCGGGGCGTGGAGCAAGGAACGCGCGAGCGCTGCGGCAGGGGTGCTATACCGCGTTTGGCGCGGCGAGAACGTGCGCAATGCCGACATTCAGAAGCTGCATCTAAACACAAAGAAGGGCGCGGAGGCGCTGCAAAATGCGCTGGGCGTGCCGGTCACGAAGGCCGGGAACAACAACGTCGCGGCGAATCAGACCTTCCGGGAGGCGGAAATGTCGTACCGGATGGCAAGAAGCACGGCGAAATACGGCGACGCGGCGATCAACTGGAAAACGCTGCCCCCGACACAGGAAAGCGCGGACGCGATCATGGTGCATCCGGAGGCAAAGACGGCACTGGAGGAAATCCGCAACAAGCCGTTCACCGGAACCTACGCCGAGCAGACGCGGCAGATCATGCAGCAGCTCAGTATCTGGTGGGCGGCAAACGCGTCGCGCTTTACGCCGGAGGCGGCGAGCATTCAGGTGGAGCGCTGGCGGGCAGAGCATCCGCAGGAAAATGCACAATTTAATATTGACAACGCCGAAGATTCGGGATATACTGAAAGCAATGGAGGTGTTTCCAATGAAAGCGACAGAATGGCTGGAGGAATGGCTGAAGGAGTTCCCGGAGGACAATTTTCTGGTAGACGAGATGCGGGAGGACGGCAAAACGGACGAACAAATCAAGTCTTTTCTGGAAGGGGTTTAAGCCAAAACCTCCAACGAGCATTTGAGCAGCGCGGCGTTGTAGCAGCGGAGTTGTATAACTTCGATGCAGACAGCGCCGCGTTTTCTGCTGCGTTGGAGGCGGCGCGGACGGCAGACGCAGACCACGGCTGGGCAGTAACGCCGCAATCCGTAGAGGACCTTCAGGGGAAAACGCTGCTCATGGATGAGGGCGGTACGATAGGCTTTGCTGTTACCGCGGACGGCGATATTGAAGCCGTGTTCAAAAACAAGCAGCTTAACCATACCCCGCACGCGATGGATGGCGTTATTCCGCAGGCTATCGCAGCGGGCGGCGTGAAACTGGATTGCTATGGGAAAGACCTTGTGCGTATTTATGAGCGCTACGGTTTTACGCCGGTTGCCCGCGTGGAGTTCAATGAACAATACGCTAACCCCGGCTGGGACGCAAGCAAGGGAACGCCATACATCTATTTCATGGTGCACAACGGCGATTCTGCGGAAACCGTCGCGGCGAATATCGGCAAGTATCCGCATATGGAGCGCTCGCAGTTGGAGAGCCTGCCGACCTACAGCAAGGAGGGCTACGACCAAGCGGCGGCGCAGCGGGACAGCCTGCTTTCGTGGCGGCAGCAGAGCGAAACGTCCGTAGGCGCTGCAAGGAGCGGATTTGATCAGTACAGTCATGCAGCCATCGAATACGGCACCATCGAGCCGGGCGAGAATCCGGCGCGGGTGGTGGATGTGCCGAAGAGCATGGACGGACAGACGCGGGTCAGCACGGCAGCGGCGCACATCATGGAATCGAAACTCGTGCCGGACAGCAGGCTGAACACGGTACAGGATTTGATCGTTTCCGGCGAGCTTTCCGATAGCGTGCGGAGTTTGGATAAGCTGTCAACCGACGCGAAGGCACTGGTTGAACGGGACATTCCCTCTGCGGTAGTCAAATTCGTCTCGGCGGTCGAGCGTGGGAGTGTTTCCGAAGCGCTCGTTGCGCGGGGCGCTCACCTTCTGAGCGTCGCCGGTGACAGCGACATGACAGCGGCGCAGTATGGGCAGCTCTACACGGCTATGGTTGATCTGCTGCGCAACACTGGCCGGGCGCTACAGGCGGCGCGGCTCGTGAAGCAGCTCACGCCGGAGGGTCGGATGCTCTGCTTGCAGCAGGCAATTCAAAACATCAACGACGCGCGGGCAGAAAATGCGCAGGCGAAAGCCGACCGAATGGCAAGGCGAAAGGAAATCCGCGAAGCGTTCCGTGATGCCGACCGGGCAGAACGGGCGAAAGACGCTGCGGTAAACAAGCAGAAAAACGCCGTCGGTTCCATATCGGAAATTGTCGTTCCGGAAGAGATGTGGCAGGCGTATCGGGAGGCGACGACCGACAAGGCGCGGGATGCCGTCATTTCCGACATTCAGAAATACGTCGCGGACCAGATCCCTTCGACGCTCTACGACAAGTGGACGGCGCTGCGGTATCTGAATATGCTCGGCAATTTCAAAACGCAGATTCGGAACATCGCTTCCAACACGGGATCGGCGCTGCTGTACACCGCAAAGAACCGCGTGAAGGCACTGGTCGAAGCACCGGTTTACGGAATTTCCAAGGCTTTGAACCGGGCAACCGACGGCAAGGTTGCGGAATACGAGCGCACTTCCCCGCTTACCCCTGCTTCTGTTGCTGACCCGATGCTTTTCGGGCAGGCATGGAAGGACTACACGCAGTTCAAGGACGAAATTCTCGGCGACACGAAGTTCAAGGAGAATCTGCGCGGGCAGTACGCAAGAGAAATCGAGGCGAAGCGCCAAATCTGGAAGCTCAACGGGCAGTGGGGCACGAAAGAGGACAGCAACACTGCGGCAAAGGCGATCCGGAAATCTGCGGAAACAGGAATGGCGCTGCTGCGCGGATATGACAAGGTAACGAGTTTTGCAATGGAGCAGGGCGACGCGATCTTCGGGCGGTTTGCCTATGCACAGGCGCTTTCCGGCTACCTTCGCGCGAATGGGGTCAAGAGCAGCACGTTTGAAAATGTCGATGCGGAGCTGATGAACCGTGCGCGGGCTTATGCCATCCAGCAGGCGCAGGAGGCGACCTTCCGCGACACGAACTTGGTTTCTACCTACGTCAGCGGCTTTGACCGCAATGCGCCAAGGGGCGTGAAAATGTTTACTCGTGGTCTGTTGGCATTCCGCAAGACACCGGCGAACATTGGCGTGAGAATCGAGCAGTTCTCCCCGCTCGGTGTGCTCAATATGTTCGCGGATATCATCGGAAAGACATCCGGCTTTGACATCAGCGGCAACGACATTGTGGAAGCGGCGTCAAAAACACTGACCGGCACGGGGCTTCTCTACGCGGGCTTCCTCGCGGCGGCGAACGGGCTGATCCGCGGCGCGGGCGGCGACGACGACAAGGAGAAAACGCTCGACGAGCTGGCAGGCAAGCAGGACTATTCCATCAAAATCGGTGGGAAATGGTATGACATTTCGTGGCTGGCGCCGTCGTCCGTGCCGTTTTTGATCGGCGCGAACATCTTCGACATTTCCGAGCGCAACAACGACCCCGGCTTCATCGAGGCGCTTCTGTACATCACTGACCCGATGATTAAAACGTCGATGCTTTCCGGTCTGAACGATGCCATTGACACGATCAAGTGGTCGGATGCTCCGCTGGAGGATATGGTTATTACCAATCTATTCGGCTATCTGACGCAGGGGCTTTCCAACTCCCTGATCCGGCAGGCGGAGCAGGCGGCGAACAAGGAAACGACCTACACCTACATCGACGAGGAATCGTGGATGCCCGACATTATGCAGCGCGTCCTCGGAAAATGGTCGCAGGGAATCCCCGGCTGGGATTACAATCAGGCGGTCATGGTGGACGAGCTGGGGCGCACGGTGGACAAGGGGGAAACGGCGGAGCGCATTTTCAACGCGTTCTTCAATCCGGCGTATTACTCCGAGGAGGCGCAGAATCCGGTTGTGGACGAGCTGCAATACCTTTACGAGCTGACGCAGGCAGACCCCACGCTCAGCGAAATCAACGTCGTTCCGCGCTGGGGCGACAAGTCCTATTCCTACAGGGACAAGAGCGGGAAGAAGGTCACCGTCCGCTTTACCGCCGAGCAGTACGAGGAGTATTCCATCACGCGCGGGACGGCGATCACGGCGATGCTGACCGATCTGTTCAAATCGCAGACCTACAACGAAATGACGGACGAGGAAAAGGCAAAGGCGGTGCAGAGCGTTATCCAAACGGCGACGCTGTATGCCGAGGCGGAATCCAAGACCGGCTATGTTTACCAGAAGGGCGAGAACAAGCTGCTGGATTTGGCGTTCGACGCGAAGCTGCCTGCCTCTGAGGTGTTCCAAGCAAAGGCATATCGGGACGATCTGAACGAAATGGACGCTTCGGCAAACGTCAAGATGTCGCACTTCGACAATTATGTTTCCCACAAGGGATGGACAGACGCGCAGAAGAAGGCGGTGCTGGAGGCTTACGGCTCGTTCTCTACGACGATGCGCGGCGACACGGACCGATACGACGAGCTGACGGAGTACATCGGCAAGGACAAGGCGCTGACCGTTGTGGATGGCGTTGGAAAGCTGGAGCCGATCGGCGACGCGAAGCAGGTGTCCGACGCACAGAGAATCCGCGCAATTGCGAAAATGCCGCTTTCCGATCAGGAGAAGTGGGACGCGTTCGCGGTGTATCGTGACGACGACTGGCGCATTGCGTTCTTCCGCAAGGCAGAGATCAACCCGTCGGTGTATGCGGCGTATCTGGAAGCAGCGCCGGAATACCGTCTGACGGCGGATGGGAAGAAGTCGAGTGCTTGGAACAAAACAACCATCTGGAACTGGCTGCGGACGACGGAGTATTCCTACGCCGTGCGGCAGAAGGTCGCGCAGATCGCGCTGATGGACAAGCCGAAGGAGGACGGGAAGAAATGAGCCCACAGGCGAGATTTTCCCTCCCCCCTGCCCTCGGCGGGCTGACAACGGCAGAAATGCAGCGGGTGATTCGCCAGGCAAACGTCGGCGCGGAGAATGAAAAAATCGCGCAGCTCTATTTTGTGGAGCGGCGACCGCAGGTGGACGTTGCAGCGGAGCTGTATCTCGGCCGGGCGACGGTACAGCGAAGGATTCCGGAGATTCTGAATCGGATGGAACGCGCGTCGGAGAAGATTCTACATTAAAGAAGATGCCGCCCTTCGGGGCGGCATCTTGCGGGTCATCCAATCATGAGTAAGCGGAAGGTTTCTCTTCCTTTTGGTGTGATGAGTGTCTGCGTTCCGCTCCACTGCGTTTTGTCGTTGTAGCTCTCCTTCAGCTCAAACAAGCCGTCGTTCTTTGCCTCATAGGGCAGGAGCTTGCCGCGCTTATCGCGGTAGACGTACTTCTTTTCCATCAGGAAGGCAACAAAGCGCTTCGGCGGGATGCCGAGCTGCTTTGCGGTTTCGCGGAAGTTCGTCAGCGTTCCTCTATCTACGAGTTCATCGAAATACGACGCTTTAGGTTGCATAATCTGATTCTGCACCGTCAGGTCAGCAATTCGTGCCTCGCGTTCGGCAAGCGTTTTCTGCGCGACCATCAACGCCTTTGCCATCAGCTCCTCCGGTGTCAAATTCTCCTGCCCGGCGATGTAGCCGCCGGTCTTGCGGATGCTGGGGAGGACTTCGGACGTGACCCATTTGCGGAAGGGCTTCGCTTCCGGCTTGTCGCTGCGGAGGATAACGTTGTATAAGCCGGATTCGTTGATGACGGTCATCTCCTGCTTCCCTCCAAGGGTGTCAATCTGGCTGACCCCCTTTTCGTCTGTGTCCAGCCGGTCAGATGCCATGCGGTTATTCCCGATTCCGAGGATAGCGCACACATCCTTCAGCACAAACCACGGCTCGCCGTTTCGCTGTACGGTGCGGACTTCGTTACCGCCATAGGTAAAGACTTGCAGCTCGTTCATGCCTGCACCGCCTTTCTGCCGTCGGCGACACCCTGTGCATAGGCATTGTCGAACATATCGGCGAGGACGTTCAGCAGCTCCACAAGGGTCTTGGTCGGCTTCTTGCCGGTGGTCTGTTCATAGATTTTCGCTTGCTCGGAAGCGTCAAAGTTTTTGTACATCATAAATACTCCTTTTCAAAACAATGTTTGACAAGGAAGCCTATCCGATGTATAATGATTTCGGATAGGGTTTCCTGTCCTGCTTTTCGGGCGTCCACATCTTCTTGGTCGGAGGGTGGGCGCTCTTTTTATTTGACCTTCGCATAAACCTCTCGGATTCCCTGACGGATAACGTCCGCTTTTGTCATTCCTGTCTTTTTGCAGCAGATTTCAAGAATACGAACATCTTCGTCGGACATCCGGATGCGCGTTTCGTGCGTCTTTGGGTTTAACGTCGGTCTTCCGGTTTTCGGGGACATTTTCTCACCTCACTTTCGTGTCACCGTAATTACATTATAGTATTGGTGACACAAAACGTCAAGCCTTTTCGTCCCGTCGATTTGCACGTATTTTCGCCCCGAAATTTGTGCAAAACGACGGGGCTTTTCTATGGGCAGAAGTGATGCACAAATGAGGCACAGCAGGAGCAGAAACACGGTATGCTGAAACCATGAGGTGGCCACCTTAAATAATTTTACGGAGGGTACACACATGGTAGAAGTTGAGAAGAGCTATGCCTCGAAGGGCGTGGCGGGTACGGCGCTTGGCCTCGGCATCGGCGGTGCGGCTCTGGGTCTGCTGAACGGCGGGCTGGGTTTGTTCGGCGGTCGTGCTGCAACGTGCAGCGAGAATATGCCGGTCAGCCGCTACGATCAGGAGCAGCAGGCGAAGATCGCGAAGCTGGAGGCGGATGTCGCGCTCAGAGATGCGAACACCTACGGCGACAAGAAGATGCTGGAGATGTATCAGTACATCGACAGTCAGCTCAAGGACATTCGCAGCACGATCGGCCAGCAGGCAGTCCACAACCAGCGCACCGAGGACAGCTTTGTGCTGGTGCGGCAGGATGTCGCGTCGGTCAAGCAGGAGTGCATGAGTGCGGTCGCGCAGGAGGCGGAACGTCGCTGCTGCGGTGACAACAGCATCGTGACGTATGCGAACGCGACCTTTTATCCGAAGATGGTCGCCGACATCACCACCGGCACGGGCACCACAGCGCAGACGCTCTACAATCCGCTCCCGAAGTGCGGCGGGTGCTGCAACAACTAAGGCGAAAAAGGGGCGGCAGTAGCCGCCCCGACACTTAGGAGGTTTACAATGAAAATTGAAATGATGCAGTCCGGTCTTGCAAAGTTCATCGACCGAGAGGTTGTTCCGAGCCTGAGCGGCTGGGACAAGGTGCTCGTCGGTGGCGGCGGCGGGCTTCTGGCAGCAAAGCTGCCGCAGATGATAGAAAAGTATGCGGAGCATCCGATGATTTCGGCGCTCGGCGTATATGATAAGGACAGCGGTGAGGTTGACGTGGACGCGCTGTATCAGGCGGCGGTTCCCTACCTTGGAACGGAAACGCTGCCGATCAAGATTCCGCTGGTCGGGATCACCATCAAGGTCGGGCGGCGCGAGCTGGACAGCCTGTACGCCTACATTCGGGAGGGTTGACAATGAACGTAATGACATTGCTTATGGAGCGCATCGACGACGAGCTGCAGGACGCCTGCGACTACGCGAAGCTGGCGCTGGAGTACCGGGCGACCGACCCGGAGACAGCAAGCTTGTTTGCACGGCTTTCCGGCGAGGAGACGACCCACGCGACGGCGCTGCATGATTGTGTGTTGGGGCACATGGAAGCATACCGGCAGAAGGGCCTTGAGGTGCCGGTGGCAATCATGGCAGTGTATGAGTACTCACATGATCAACAGATCGAGAAATCCGAACGTGTAAAGAGATATCAATCGATGTATCGGAAATCGTGAAAGGCCGGAAAATGCTTACGAAAATGCTTACGGATTTGTGAAAGCATTGGAAATAAAGTGTTTTCTGGCGAATGATAGATTGTTCGAATCTCTCTCACTCCGCCAAGCCCATCGTAATTTTGCTCGAATTACGGTGGGTTTTTTGTTTCATAGACCGCATTTTTGCGAATTGCTGTTTTTTAATTCAAGTTTCGTGGCCAAAGGAAAATTTGATACGTGAAAAGTACCGTATTCACCATGCGTTCATGGTAAATACGGTACTTTTTCCTTTTATGATATGCCGTGCTTACTTGCCCGCTGCGGCCTTACTGTGCTTTCTCGGGCCGAAGAGGAGCATACCGATGAGGACGGACATGGGGACGGCGAGGATGACACCGATGGAACTGGCGAGGGCCTGAACCATTTCGACGGAGAGGAAGGCGGTGCTCATGAGCTGCTTGAACGACGGCTCCAGCGAGCAGAGGTAGATCATCAGCACGAGGCCGTTGCCGACGAGGGCGAGAATGAGTGTGTTGGTCATGGTGCCGACCATATCGCGGCCGATGTTCATGCCGGAGCGGAGGAGCTGGCGGCGCGTGAGGTCCGGATTGACGGCGACCAGCTCGTTCATCGACGAGCTGATACTCATGGCCACATCATTGACCGCGCCGAGGGCGGCAATCAGGATGCCGCCGACGAGCAGATCGCCGAGCTGGAGCGAGGCCAGCGGATTCTGGCCCTGCTTGATCTGCAACAGTGCCTCGATATGCGGCTCGGCGACGTACATCTTATAGCCGTCCACGCGGCAGAGCTTACAGGCAAGCTGGCCGAACAGCATCGCGAAAATCACGCCGGACATCGTACCAAGGATGGCGCAGAGGGTTTTCCGATTCACGCCGTCGAGGATGACGAACTCGACGACCGTAACGTAAGCACACAGCAGCAAGATAGACGAAAGCGTCGGCGCTCCGCCGAGCAGCATCGGGATGAGCAGCGCGAACACGCAGAGAATGGTAAAGGCCAGACCCAGCAGGGATTTCGCGCCGACCTTGCCGCCGACAAGCACCGTAACGAGCAGGAACAGGCCGAGGACGACCAGCGCGGGGACGGTCCGGTCGTAGTCCGCCAGCGTGATATTATCAAGCGTGCCGTCCGTGATTGAGAACGTGACGGTCACAGGGTCGCCGACGGAAAGGACCGTGCCGTAAAGATAGCTGAGATTATTGGTGAGCGAGTAGATCTCGCCCTTGTGTTCGCCCTCAGTCAGCTCGACCTGCACGACCTGCTTGCCGACGGGAACGTCCTCGAAGTCCTGCTGGCCCTGATAAACACTGTCCTCAATGGCGATGACCTTGCCGCGCTCATAGACGATGCCGGACTGGACCGTAGACTGCGGGATGGACTCCGTCTGCTGCGCCGTGCCGTAGAGAAAGAAGAAGGCAATGCTGGCCAGCGTCAGGATCAGCAGCGCCGCCATCCGGGCGGTCAGTCCCTGCGCCTTCTGCGCAAGCGGGGACGGGGCGGGTGCGCGGCCCTTCTTCTCGACGGGCGCAGCCTCGGCCTGCCGCTGAAGCCTGCTTTGCCGCAGTGCCATCCAGACGATCACACCGCCGCCGAGCAGCGCAAGGACCAGACTTCCGTAGTACAGGAAATTGCCGCCGTTAATGACGCAGCAGACCAGCAGCACAAGCGCACCGAGGCAGCACAGCGCACCGGCAAGCAGAAACAGCAGACTTCGTTTTTTCATCGGGATACCTCCGCGAAAGCAGTTACTTTATTATAAATGCAGCTTACGGAGAAGTCAAGCCGGTGTCCTCCGTGGGTGTACAATTTCGGCCAAAACGGCGGCCGCTGCGTGCGTTTCCCGCTCCGGCGCAGGGAAAATGGCAATTTGCCCAAAGGCTTGTTCTGCAAGGAGAATCGTCAGAATAAGTAGCTGTAAAATGTCATTTAATCCCTTTCGCGCGGCTTGGCTTGTGAGAATCTCCAAAAAAACAAAATCCCACATTCCGCGGACGTTTTGATATAGCAATTCCCGGCAAACTGTGCTATCATGATATTACCATTATAGGTGGCTTTGCGCCCTTTCGGCGGCAAGGCACAGGAAAATTTTACGAGGAGGACATACGATGAGAACTTATCTCAAGAGAAGCGTTGCGGCACTTTTGGTTCTTGTAATGGTTCTTGCGATGCTGCCCACGCTCGCGCTGGCGGCGCCGGAACAGTATGAGGTGACGCCGATCGCAGGAGTTCCCGCTGCCGGTCAGGCGTTTGTCATCTACGCGCCCAGCGGCGGTGTCGTTGCAGGCTCGGAGGCCAGCAGCGGCAAGACTGCCGGCTTCAAGGCCGAAGCGAACGAGGAAAACGCAAACCTCAAGATCGAAGCCGGCGCCGGCGTGTACAAGCTCACCGCCAACAGCGACGGCACGTACTACCTCACCTGCGGCGGCAAGTATTACACGGCGACTTCGACCAGCGCCGCCAGCTTCACCGACACCCCGGGCAAAGGCTCTAAGTGGAAGATCGAGGCGCTCGGCGACGGCTACCGCATAGCCAACACCGACTGGTTCTATCAGTCCAACCCCGCCTGCCTGGAGGTCTACAACTCCGCATTCAGCCCCTACGGCTTCCAAGAGAGCAACGCATCAATTTTCACCATGCACTTCTACGCCATCGACGAAGCAGCCGCTGACCCCGACGGCGACGGCTATGCCGGAACGAAGCCCGTGGCGCAGGCGCTGCCGGAGGACGGCGACAAGGTCGTCATCTACAACGCCTACGGCGGCGCGGTCATGGGTCCGCAGTCCGCTGATACCACGGCCCCCTCGCTGAACCCGATTATCTCGTCCGTAGACGAGGGCGGCAACATCACCGTCGGCAACGGCGGCCTGATCTTCACCGTGCACAAGGACGGCGAGTGGTATACCTTTGAAAATAACGGCAAGTTCCTGCGCACCTCGGAAAATGCCTCCGACGGCTCGAACGCGGAATGCCTGTACTTCGACACGGTCGAATCCGACTACACCAAGTGGCGTCTTGACGGCGTTACCGGCGGCTATGTCATGTACAACAAGATCGCAAAGTATAAGAGCAGCTCCGTCTGCATCGAGTTCTTCGGCAATGCCTTCAGCGGCTGGACCTATAACGGCTCCGTGCAGCTGTTTGCAATGAACTTCTATAAGGTCGAGGACAAGCTCGGCCTCGGCTACGTCCTCAATCCGAAGATTGACATCGCGGCGAACGATGCATTTCTCGGCGTAGACTATGACTTCAGCTTCGTCCTCGACGAGCTGACGAAGGTCACGGACCTTACCGTGCAGTACTCCGTCGGCGGCGAGTACAAGACCGTCACGCCGACGGAAACCAAGACCTACAACTACGACGCGACCATCCCCGCCGCCGAGCTTGCGGGCAAGACCGCACTCACGCTCAAGATCGACGCAAAGAACGAGTACGGCATGGAATATTCCGCGACAAAGACCGTGGAAATCAAGGACGAGCCGCTGATCGTTTCCGTTTCCCCGCTGCCCAATGCAGCGACGCTGACGGAAAAGCGCCCGGAGATCTCCGCAAAGATCGCCAACTGCGGCGAAAATCCCACCATCGTCATGACGCTGGACGGCGCGGCAGTCACGCCGACCGTTACGGCGGATAAAATTTCCTATCAGGCCCCCGCGAACATGACCGACGACCGCCATATCGTCGAGATCAAGATCACCCGCGCCGACGGCAAGGAAGCCACGATGACCTGGTCCTTCTTCGTCGGTGAGGCCGGTCTGAGCCTCTACTTCGGCCAGATCCACTCCCATACCGCAGAGTATTCCGACGGCGCAGGTACGCTGGAGGATGCTTATGAACACGCGATGCAGGCAGACGATGTGGACTTCCTCATCGTGACCGACCACTCCAACTACTTCGACACCACCGGCACGGCCACGGCGACCTCCTACTACAAACTGGACTCGCTGAAAAAGACCGAGTCCGGCGATATGTCCCTGTGGGAGGAAGCCAGAGCGACCGCCGAGAAGTACAACGCTATGCGTACCGACTTCGTTGCGGCCTACGGCTACGAAATGACCTGGTCCGGCGGCCCCGGCCATACGAACACCTTCAACACCTACGGCACGGTCTCCCGCAACAATGCCGCCCTGAACGACAAGACCAACAGCTATGCCGGTATGCACCTGTATAACGACCTGATGGTCAACGCGAACAACGGCGTCGCAGTCAAGTACGATGCCGATTCCAAGTCGCTCGTCGCGGATGCCGACGCAACCGATGCCCGCACGAAGTATATCGCCGACGCGCCGGTCGTTTCCCAGTTCAACCACCCCGGCACGACCTTCGGCACCTTTGACGACTACGCGGGCTATACCCCCGTCCGTGACGTTGTCCTCAACCTCATCGAGGTCGGCAACGGCGAAGGCGCAGTCGGCGGCAGCTCCTACTGGCCGAGCTACTCCGAATACGACAAGTGCCTTGCCAAGGGCTGGCACGTCGCGCCGACGAACAACCAGGATAACCACAAGGGCAAGTGGGGCGACGCCAACACCTGCCGCGACGTCGTTATGACCGACGACTTTACCGAGGCCGGTCTGTACCGTGCCTTCGCAGAGCGCCGCGTCTACTCCACCGAGGACCAGAATCTCCGCATTTACTACTACCTGAACGACCAGATCATGGGCTCCGTCGTTGACGTGGGCATGGAAGAGCCGAAGGAAGTCACCATCAGCCTCTCCATCTCCGACCCCGACGGCGAAAAGCTCGGCAAGATCGAGATCATCGGCGAAAACGGCCGTACCGTTAAGACCTACACCGCCGCCGGCTCCACCTTTGAGCTGAAGGAGTCTATCCCGCACACCGATGCCTACTACTACGTGAAGATCACGCAGGCCGACGGCGACATCGCTGTGACCGCCCCCGTCTGGATGGGCGAGGCGACCCCCATCACCTGCGAGATCAAGACCGACGCGGCCCTGAGCGCTACCGGCGAGAGCGAGATCATCACCTCCACCCTCACCAACGGCACCGAGAAGTCCTACCTCGTCAACAAGGTCCGCTTCGTCATGACCGACGAAAACGGCAAGAAAACCACCATCAAGTCCTACGTGGAGAACACCGAGATCCTCGCAGGCGAGGCCAAGACCTACTCCTTCGACTACATCCGCGAGGTCGCGGGCAACCAGACCATTACGGTCATCTACTACGGCACCTATGACGGCAAGAACTTCAAGGTGCAGCAGAGCATGAAGCAGAAGGTCTACGAGGCCGAGGGGCTGACCCGCATCGCCATCGATGCCGGTCATGATAACTACTATGTCACCGGCGACTACGCCGGCAGCATGAGCAACTTCATCACCTACGCCGCGTCCAACGGCGTGCTGGTCAAGTACATCAATGAGGACGAGTTCACCTACGAAAACCTCAAGGAGTACAAGATGCTGCTTCTGACGGTCAACTACGTCAGAAACGTCCGCAAGGCGAAGGACTACACCGCCGATGAGCTTGCCGCGCTGAAGAAGTACGTTGAAAACGGCGGCAACATCATCCTCTGCTCCAAGTCCGACCGTGACAACGTGTTCGACAACTGCGCGAACAACTCCAACCTCCTGCTGGAAACCATCGGCGCACACACCCGCGTCGTCAACGGCATCATCGTCGATAACGACATGAAGGCAAACGAGGCCTACCGCATCTACTTCTCCGGCAAGGATAACCTCAACCTGAAGCATCGCTTCATTCAAGGCGCATACACGTCCTCCAACGCCTTTGGCACCGTCCCCGCAGCCGACAACCAGACCGGCTTCCAGGTCTACAACGGCGGCCCGCTGCAAGTAACGGATGCAAGCAAGGTCGAGGTCCTCGTCCGCGGCTACCAGAGCACCTGGGGGTCGCACTACGACGGCTACTTTGACAGCGGTTCGTTCCAGCCGCAGTACGACCCGTCCAACGCGACCTCCACGAGCGTCGAGATGGACAACGTCGCCATCATGACCTATGAGGACCTGCCCGGCGGCGGCTGGGTTGTAACCTCCGGCGTCACCTTCCTGTCCAACTATGACATCAAGGACGACCAGAACTACATCAACAAGTTCATCGTGCAAAACATCCTGCTCGAGCTGAGCGGCATGGAAAAGCTCACTCCCATCAGCACCGTCAAGAAGGTCCCCGACAGCCGCAGCGGCGAAGAGTACACCATCGAAGGTTACGTTACCTCCAACGCCTCGGCCTACGATCAGGACACTGCGTTCTTTGACTGCATCTACGTGCAGGATACGAACGGCAACGGCATCAACGTGTTCCCCGTCGCGGGCTACTATGCCATCGGCATGAAGGTCCGCTGCCACGGTGCCGTCACCTACTACTGCGGCGAGGTCGAGCTGAACCTTGGCTCGGACTACAACGGCTACTGCCGCATCGTTTCCGACGACTTCTACACCATCAAGCCCAAGACCGTGTCCTGCAAGACGGCCATGGCGGATGCCTCCATCGGCAACCTGATGAAGATCGGCGGCCTTGTCACCGGCATCCATAAGACCGAGGGCATCATCGACAAGATCTACGTCAAGGACACGACCGGCGAGGCCTGCCTGTTCATCAACGGCTACATCATGAAGAGCTACACCGGCCTCGATAATCTGAAGGTCGGCATGACCGTCACCGGCATCGGCATCGGCTCGCGCGACGTGGACGAAACCAGCGCAACGGATGCGATTTTCTCCCGTCTGCGTGTCCGCAACCGCGCGGAGATCAAGATCGTCAACGAGCAGACCGATATGTCCGGCATCTTTGACGATGTCAGAGCCAGCGACTGGTTCGCCGAGGCGGTCGGCTACACCACCGAGCGCGGCCTGTTCAACGGCACCTCGCCGTCCACCTTCGAGCCGGAAAGCCCCCTGACCCGCGCAATGGTCGCGACGGTCCTGTACCGTCTGGCCGGTCAGCCCGCCGCTGCTGCGAAGGCTGCCTTCAAGGATCTGAAGGAAGGCCAGTGGTACACCGAGGCGGTCAACTGGGCCGCGTCTGTGGGCGTCGTCAACGGCTACGAGAACAACACCTTCCGTCCGGATCAGAACATCACCCGTGAGGAAATGACCGCGATGCTCGCCCGCTACGCCAAGAACGTCGCCGGCCTGGACACCACGGCGAAGGGCAATCTGGATGCGTTCAAGGATCGCGCCGACGTGCAGAGCTGGGCGCGCAACGACATCACCTGGGCCGTGGACAACGGCATCATCAAGGGCTATGATTCCAAGCTCTGGCCGGCCGACAACGCGACCCGTGCCGAGTTTGCAACGATCATCATGCGCTTTGACCAGCTGGTAAAATAAGCATCTCCCCCATCGGCGGCTGCCAAAAGCAGCCGCCGATTTTTCGGAAAGGATTTCTTATGGCAACATCAAAGGAATACATCGACTACGTTTGCGAGCAGGCCGAGGGCTACGGCGACCTGCGGTACAGGAAAATGTTCGGCGAGTACATGGTCTATTGGAACGACAGGCCGGTGCTGCTCGTCTGCGACAACACGGTTTACGTCAAAAAGCTGCCGGAGCTGGCCGAGCTGCTGCACGACGCGCCCTGCGCTCTGCCGTACGAAGGCACGAAGGAGCATTATATCCTCGATATCGAGAACCGCGCCCTCCTCGCCCGCCTGCTCCCCCTCCTCGAAGCCCTGACCCCGCTGCCAAAGCCGCGAAAAAAGAAAACCGCACAATAATACTGATTCTTGATGAAAATATTTCATCAAGAATCCCATGTGCTACGCACACTCGCATCGTGCGAGGGCACGATGCGCCGTCTCATGCAGAATCTGACGCGCC
>CABSFY010000043.1 GCA_902477055.1 uncultured Eubacteriales bacterium | reverse complement strand
CCTTCGCGTGGTTCACCGACACCGCATCCACCGCGGTCAACACCATCCAGTCCGGTACGTTTGATCTTGTCCTAGAAATGAGGGACAGCGCTGAAGGAAAGTGGGTTTCTGCCGAGGGCAAAACGCTCAGCTTCATCAAGTCCGCGGATGCTCCTGCGGGCGAAGAACTCCTCTGGGAGCCGGGCTGCACCTATGTCCTGCCCGAGCTGCGCATCCGCAACAACGGCAAACTCGCGCTCAAGTATAAGGTCACTGTCAACGGCGCGACCGGCGACACCAAGCTGCTCGAAGCAATCGACTTCACTGTGAAGAAGAACGGCGCGAACGAGGGCGAAAAGCTGGAGGGCTGGGAAGGTCATCTGCTCCCCGCCGGAACTCTTGCGACAGATTCCGAATCTAGTGAAATCCAGTTTGCCATCTCCGGTCATATGAAGGAAGCAGCCGGTAACGAGTACCAGGGCCTTACGCTTAACGGCATTGGCCTGACCGTGGTCGCAACGCAGTATACTTACGAGTACGACAGCAACGACAACCAGTATGATGCAGAAGCCGAGCTTCCCGCCGTCGCCGGCAACACCGATGATTTGAACGCTCTTATCACTGGTGCAACCACGGACGGGAAGGCTACTATCGCACTCCCTGCCAACGCCGAAGTTACCCTTGATAACGGCATCGCCCACGAAGGCGACAAGAGCCGCGATGTCACTATTATCGGCGACGGCAGCCAGACGGTTGACGTTGCCAGCAAGGCGATTAGTGCTGAGGGCGCAAAGCACCTGAACTATCAGCGCGGCTCAACTTTCACCTTTGAGAACCTTACCATTGAAAATGGTACGGATACTTACGACGGCATCGTTTGCGACGAGCTGATTTACAAGAACTGTACCATTAAGGGCGTTACCACTCTGTATGGTAAGGCAACCTTCATCGACTGCAAGTTTGAAAACACGATGGCCAACCAGTATTCCATCTGGACTTGGGGCGGTACGGATGTGACCTTCGAGAATTGTGTGTTCAACACCAACGGCAAGGCCATCCTGCTCTATGGTCAGGCTACCTCCGAGAAACCCACGAATCTGACGGTTACCAATTGCACCTTCAACGACCGCAACAACGGTACTGCCGGTAAGGCTGCGATTGAAATCGGTAACGACTACAACGCAACCTATACGCTGACGGTCAACAATGTGACGGTCAACGGCTTTGCCAACGGCAAGAACACCGGCAGCAAGGTCTGGGCCAACAAGAACAGCATGGATGCCGCGCATCTGACTGTTACCATTGACGGCACGAAGGTTCAATAATTTTCCATTCCCCTCTCCCGCCTCGGCGGGAGGGGTGGGCAAAGGGTATGAGCTGCTCGTACCCTTTGCCTACCTGAAGCAGAATGTGAAAGGATGAGGTCTATCTATGCTGAAAGACAAGAATTTGAAAAACGCAGAACAGGGTCACAAAAAGATACCGAGCCCGTGGCGGTTGATCGCGCCGGCGCTGCTTTCGCTCTGCCTCTGCGTTGTGTGCCTGTTCGGCGCAACTTGGGCATGGTTTACCGCCCGCGTGGACGGTAATGTTGCATCCATCCAGTCGGCCAGCTTTGCGGTAGATGTACAGGTGGTCGATTCGGCGTCGGCAACGGATAGCGCTGCGCCATTGACTTCGGTTAATTCAGAAGGCATGATTTTTAATCTGAAAGCAAACACTACATATCAGGTTACATTAACGGCGAACGGCACGGCGAAAACAGGCTATTGCAAGGTTTCCCTCAACGATCAAAGCCATCCGACGGTAGCGCTCGCGTCCGGAACAACGCTAACCTTCCGCGTTTCCACTGGCAGCGATAGCGAGCTGTCCTTTGAAGCCTGCTGGGGTGTTTATAATGGTGCGGAAGCCCTGCTGACCGACGGCTGCCTGCTGACTCCGAACGGCATCGACACAAATGGTGTGACCGCTGTGAAGGACGCTCCCGCCACGACGGAGCCTTCCGTTACCGAGGCTACGGAGGCAGCGACCGGCATAACCGAGCCGACCGAGGCTCCCACGGAAGCACCCGCCGCGGCTACGACCGAGCCGCAGACAACCGTGCAGCCCTCCGAGAGTCCCGCTCCCGCAACGTCCGAAACGGCAAACCCTGCGGACTGATCGATGAAGAAAAAGTACCTTTGGCTGGTCCTGCTTCCCCTTCTGTGTGTGTTCGGCGTGTCCTGCTGGATGATCGGCAGTGAGCTGCTGACGGGAAAGCACGAAGCGGATGCCTTCGCTTCACTGGCCGCCGCGTTGGAAACCTTCGCGCCCGAAACGACGACCCGGCCCGCATCGCAGGTCCCATCGGACAGTGCAGTGCCGACCGAGCCGGAGCCAATCCATAAGCGCAATATTGCTTCGCTGACCGCGAAAAATCCGGATTGCGTGGCGTGGCTCAGCTTCGAGGGAACGCCGGTGGACTACCCCGTCATGTACACGCCGGCCGAGCCGCAGAAATATCTGCGCCTCAACTTCGACGGCGACGAATACAGCCACAGCGGCGTGCCGTTTCTGGACGAGCGCTGCACCCTCGACGGCAGCAGCCTGATTGTCTACGGCCACAATATGAAAAACGGCACGATGTTCTCGACGCTGTGCGAGTATATCGACGCGGCGTATCTGACGGCGCATCCGAGCTTCGAGTTTGAAACGGCAGCGGGCTGCAAAACCTATCGCATTTTTGCCGTCGCCCTCGTCGGACCGACGGACGAATGGTACGACAGCCCCGTTGCCGACGCGGCGGAGCTGGAAGCGCTGCTGCAAAATGTGACGGAAAAATCGGTCTACGCAACGGGCATCATGCCGCAGGCCGGACGGCAGCTCGTTACCCTCTCCACCTGCTACTACGGCGGCAGCGGCGACGAGCGTCTGCTCCTTCTCGGCTACGAATGGGAGGCTGCGGACGGAAATGGAAAATAAAACGACAAAGCTCGCCCAAAACACGCTTCCCTGCGTTTTGGACGAGCTTTACCTAACGGTCGCGCACCTGTCCGATAAGAACGGTGCAAAGGTTCTTCGCCTGCGCCACCGGACGCTGGGACGTGACCTGATTCTGCGGCAATATCAAACGCCCGTACCGGCCTACGATCTGCTGGTCGGCGTTCGGTACAAGAATCTCCCGACGGTCTACGAAAGCCGCCATTTTCCGGAGGGCCAGCTTGTTTTCGAGGAGGCCATCGACGGCATCACAGCGGCGGAGGTTCTGGAAACCGGGTTGTACACCCCTCGCGGCGCGGTACGGCTTTTGCGCGAGATTTGCTGCGGTGTCGCGGCGCTGCACCGGTTGGGCATCCTCCACCGCGACCTCAAGCCGGAAAATGTCCTCATCACACCCACCGGCGCGGTGAAGCTCATCGACCTCAATGCCTCCGAGCTGACCGCACCGGGTGTCGAGCAGGCCACCGCCGTCCTCGGCACGATCGGCTACGCCGCGTACGAACAGCTCGGCATCAGCCAATGCGACGAGCGGACGGACATTTTTGCCCTCGGCGTACTGATGAATGTCCTCATGACCGGCGAGCACCCTGCCAAACGCCTCGCCCCCGGTCGTTTGGGCAAAATCGTCTTGAAATGCACCCAAATCGACCCCGCCAGCCGCTACCAAACCGTGGAAGCACTGCTGGAGGCGCTATAAAACCGCCGCAGAGACAAAATTCGTCTCTGCGGCGGTTTGCTGTATTTCAAATTAAGATGACGAAAACGACGGCAACGCAGAAGCAGGCAACGCCGAGGATAAACGAAAATTGATATCCGGGGTATTTTGCGCGCATCTCCTTGCGAAGCGCTTTTTCTTCCTGATTACGCGCCTTGCGGTTGGGGTTTTGATTGTAGCGTTTGAAGGCGTTGTGCAGCAGCGTGTTTGGCATGAGCGCAAGAATTTCTGCGCCAATGGCGAGAATTGCGCCGATCCACATGCTGAATAGAAACCACACCAGCACGCCCAGCACCAAGGAACCAAGCCCCAGCAGTGCAAACATCATGGAGTTTTCCAGCGCCTTTGCGTAAGCGGCCTCTGCACTCATCATCGGCGCGGCGGGCGGTGTCTGCACGGGCGGGACCTGTGCCGCAGCAGCGCCTTGCACGGGAGGATCC
Source organism: uncultured Eubacteriales bacterium (assembly GCA_902477055.1). GTDB lineage: Bacteria > Bacillota > Clostridia > Oscillospirales > Oscillospiraceae > JAZOXB01. The sequence continues at coordinate 14,528 of CABSFY010000043.1, read as the reverse complement.
TGCGTAACCGCTGCGGATCGCTGCATAGGAGCAGCCTGCGTTACCGACGGTGCGGAAACCGGCGCTTGCGCCGCAACAGGCGTGCGCTGGCCGCAGATATGGCAAAACAGCGCATCATCCGGCAGTTGCGTGCCGCATTTGATACAAAAAGCCATGGTATTCCCTCTTTCCTCTGTTAGGATAACTCATATTCCGTACTGTGAATGACAAAATAGAAGGTATTGCCGTCCGGGAGATAGACTACCGTAGTTTGTAGTGTGTCGGTCGCAAACTCGGCGCTCAACTCGCTGCTGTCCTCATAGATTTCCGGCTCGATGCCGAGTTTTTCGATGAACCAGCCGGTAAGTTCGTTAAACGCGTCCTCGGCCTCCGCTTCGGTGCTGGGCGAAAGGAACACATAATATTCATACAGTTCCTTCTTCTCGTTAAAGCTATATGCCGCCATCGGAATGAAGAATGTTGCCGCAGAGTTCGTTTCCTCGCTCCACGAAAAGCCGTTCAGAATGCCGTCCGCAACGCTATAATCTTGGCTGCAAGCGTAACCTGCATTGGCATTGGCCGGTGTCAGCTCCGGCATATCGTGCTTCTTTGCACATTCGTCATAGCTGTCGCCAAATTGCAGCCCATCCGGCAAAAGCGTGTCAGCCTTCTTCGCCCCACAGGCTGCCAGCGAAAACAAAAGCAATAAGCATAAGGCGATACAAAATAATTTTTTCATTGATAACTTCCTCCTTAAAAGCAGGTTAATCTACACGAATTCGAACATAATGATAATCATCGGTTGCAAGAATATCGTATCCATGATAGGAATACTCATAGAAGCCCCAAAAACTACTATAGTTCTCTAGATCACAGTATCTGTCTAAAATCCGTTCTAACCGTTCTTTCACATCGGAACTATGGGAAAAGATCACATATTCTTTGGATTCTGGATAGATGGAAAGACTGTCCAATGTAGTACCATAGAACTGAATGCAGTCTCGATAGATATAGTATTTTTCGGGAAAGTCAGACTCATCAGAAGTACCCGAGTAAGTCGGAATTCCAAATTTCCAGAGCATAGCCGGATAGGACATGTCCTCCTGAAAATCATCCATCTTTAAGTCTGGCCGAGACAGAATTTTAATGGTCAGCACAGACAGAAGTAAAACAAACAGCGCAACAGAAATCAATACAATTTGACGCTTTTGCTTTTTTTGTGTGCCTTCTGCCGGAAAAGGGGTCGCTGTGCTTGAATCAGGCTGCGTCTCAAAATTCGCAGCAGCTTCTAAAACAGAATCGGCGCAGCTTTCTCCGACATTGGCTTGTTCTACCCTGTCTTGCATCGGAATTTTTGCGCCGCACGCGTCGCAAAACTGGGCCGCGTCCGGTAGCTCTTTGCCGCAATTTGGACAGAACATATTGCATTCCTCTCTTTCTTCTTGGAAATGTCAGCTTCTCGCTTGGAAGTACAGCTTGCAGCCGTCCAAGCCGTCCCAAGTGAAATTGATGTAATAGATACCGGCGGAATACTCCCATGCCTCGCATTCGATGGAGTAGTTGAGCGCCCCGTTGACGTAGCAGTCGAAAACGGTGGAGTACTGTCGCTGCACCATGGTCACATTATAGGTGACATCGTGTAAACGGAAGCTGAGAACGCCATTGCTGTCAATGCGGACATCCTGAATTTCGTAGTCCGTGCCAGTTTTTGCGTCATAGCAGGTAACGTCGCTGTAGGAGCGCGCAAGTACGGAGAAATCGGTGTAACCGCATTTGCTGCACCGGGTGAGCTGCATGCTGTGCTGGGCTACGGTGCCGGTCGTCACTCCGCAGACGGTGCAGGTCTGCGGAGCCTGACAGGTCGCGTCCTTCCAGCGGTGCCCCATTGGACTGCCGTAGGTTTCGCCGCAGACGGAACACACCGCTGGCTCGGTACAGGTCGCGGGGATCCAATGGTGCCGAATGGCGCAGGGGTTTGTGGCCTCGGTGGCCGTCGGCTTTTCCGTGGGCGTGTTTGTCGCCGGCTTGCTGCTTGGAGCTTCCGTTGGCTTTGCTTCATTTTGCGCCGGTTTGGAGAGATTCTTGTTGGGCCCGGCCTCCTGCGCGGCGTCATAGAGCGCATTTAAAATTCCCTCGTCGGCGGCGATCGTTGTTGTTCCGGTCGTGGTGTTGACGCTGTAACTGAGCGTACCGTTGCGGACGCCGGTGAACACGATGGTATTCGTATAGAAATCACCGCTGATGTTGACGCCGTAGATACCATCGTCGAACTTTGTGCAGTTCACGGAATAATCGCCATTGATGAAAACCTTGTCCGCCAATTCACGCAGCGTGTAACCGTTCCAGCCATCCTCGGAGATGTTGTAGAATAGTTCAAGCGCGTGTTCCTCGCTATCCTCTCCTCCTCCGATTGCTTCGGTGGGGGGTTCGGTAGCCGGTATTGTCGCTCGTTCGGTTTTTGGCTCAGTTTGGGTCGGAGCCTCTGTCACCCCCACGGTCGGTGTGCTGCCGTCCAGCTTGTCGGCAGACATATCGACAAATCCACCATCGACGATAACGGTGTATGACCAGTAGTTACTCGCGAAGGTCTTTTCAAAATGCGGCGAGTAAGTACGGTCGTACGTGTAGGTATCCAAGACATAATCACTGTACTCAAGTTCAGCTTGGGTAACGAACCAACTACCAGCTTCGTCGATGGTCGGAACATCGGGACAACAGTAGAAGGGAAGCATAACTTGGTCAATGAGCGCCGCAGTGAGGTCAATGCCCAAAGTGGACACGTCCCGATCGCTGTTGTAATGTGCCTGAATGTTCGATACGAGATCATCTTTTTCGGTAATTTCGATGCTAAGCTTCCCACGAGTCATGGTGAGTAAATAAGAGTAGATGACTAAATTTTTCGCAGACTGGGTTTCACGCAAAGGTTTTAGGGTGTAATCATATTTCTTGCAATAGTCTTCCAAAACATCTACAATGTCGTCGTGTGTCAAGTTTGCCGGATCTGGCGGTTCCTTGTGTGTCAGCAAAACGACTGCCGTGATGATGCCTGCGATGAGAACGAGTGACGCAAGGGCAAGAAGAAATAGACGTTTCTTGCTGCGCGGTTTCTTTTCCGGTTGCGCAGCGGGGGCTTCTCCTGCGGCAGGGGCAGTCATTGGTGCAGCTGGTGCGGTTTCGTCTGTAGTGGGCACCGAAGGGGTGGATTCCGAAGCTTCCGGTAGCGTGTTGGTGAGTGTGGCCTCGGGCGTTACTGCCGCTTTCTGCGGTGCCGGGCTGGGAGCTGCGGGCTGCTGTACCGCACCGGTCGACTGTGCAGCGGCCGCTTGTGCCACCGGCTCTTCTTTGGGTGGCTGCTCCCCTGTTGTGGTTGGCGGCGCTGCCGGGGCGGCGTAGGTGATGCGGAAGCCGCAGTAGGAGCAGAATTTTGCGCCGTCTAAGAGCTGTTTACCGCATTTTTGGCAAAACATCTGGATTCCCTTCTTCCTCTCTCTGTTCTTTTAGGTGATTTGTACAACTAGATTGTAGCAGAAATAATTCTTTTAGTCAATATATAATTCGTTTGGTTCGTTGGATTACCGCTGCGTTTCTTGTAAAATATATGGGAAAGAAAAGAGGTGCGGCATTTTGCGGGAGTTGGATTACAGGGCGATTGGTCGGCGGGTTCGTGCCGAGCGGCAAAAGAAAAAGCTGACGCAGGAGCGTTTGGGTGAGCTGTGCGGGCTTTCCACCGCGCACATCGGACACATCGAGCGCGGCACGCGCGTTCCCTCGCTGCAAACGGTCTGCGATATTGCCGCGACGCTGGATGTCAGCATCGACGCACTTCTGATCGATACGCTGAACGGGCCGCAGCAGGTCCTCGCGGCGGTCGGCGCACAGCTGCGCGGAAAAAACGACGCGCAGGTCCGCACCTTCCTCAACGCCGTCAAGGCGCTGGCCGATAAGATTGACGAGCTTTAACACTAATATTATAACGACATTTCACGGTGGTGTCCTATGCTGGGAGCATAGAACATCACCGCAAATTTTTGATTGACGGTACGAAAAAAGTATGTTAGAGTAAAAATGAGGTGATACTTGTGGCAAAGGATACCGCGCATCTGCTGCACGAGCTGAAAACCTGCTCGGATTTTCGGACCTTTTATCGGGAAAACATGAACGAACTGCCCACGCGTACGTTATCCGTGTGCCTGAACGAGCTACTGGAGGCACATGGGCTGAAAAAGGCCGATGTTATCCGCCGCGCGGAGCTGTCCGAGGTCTATGGCTACCAGATCTTCTCCGGCCTGCGCGTCCCGGAGCGGAAAAAGCTCCTCTGCCTCGCCATCGGGATGGAGCTGCCGCTGGACGAGCTGCAAACGCTCCTGAAAACCACCGGCTATGCCCCGCTCTACGCCAAAAACCCGGCAGACTGCGTGGTCATCTACGGTGTCTGTCGCCGCTATTCTGTGGTGCAGATCAACGATATTCTGTTCGACTACGGTATGGAAACGCTGAGTTAGGAGGCGACGCGATGAAATGTCCGCATTGCGGCGCGGAATTACATGAGAATGCGCATTTCTGCCTGTACTGCATGGAGCCGCTTGCGGAAGGAACGGAGCTTCCGTCTGCTGTGCCACGCAAAAAGCGTCGCCTGCTCTGGCTGCTGCTTCCGACGATTGCCTGCGTCGGAATTGTTTTGCTGCTCTTGCGTCCCGACACAAATCCGCCCCCATCGGAGGACGAAAACAACGCCCCGACCTATCCCGCGACCACCGAGGCTGCGACCTTACCCGAACCGACCACGCCGAAAGAACCCATCGCCAACGCCAACGCGTTCTGGAGTGATGCGCTGTTCGTAACATCGGAAAGTGATTCGCAGCTCTGGGAGCCTGCTTCGCTGTACCTCGTGGAGGAAACGGCGGCAATGCAGCACTATATCCTGCCGCTGCACGTCCCGGGGGCAACCTATTCTCTCTATTTTCTCGACTGCGGCGCATCCGTCCTTGCTGCGGTGTCTGGTCTGACGGAGGAAACGCTCGCCGACGGGATGACTCTCGCCGAGGACACGATTCAAACGATCTACTATGCGACCGGCTACGACGGGCCGTTCTTGGCCGATGCACCGGCGGCGCAGGAAAGTGAAACATCCCTGCTCGATATCCTGCAACTGTCCGACCCTGTGACTGCTCCGGAGGTCACGGCGCTCGAACGCACCGACCTTGGCAGCACCATCCCCGACGGCCTCGGCGTGCCGCCACTCAAGGTTTCGATTGAAAAGCGAACACGGGTAGAAAACGATACGACATTTTACGATATATTTATCTACTTCTATACGGAATGAAAAAATGCGCCGTCCCCTGCCTTTGGGGACGGCGCATTGCTTGATTGCGCTTATTGCACGATGAAGTTGACGGATTCGTCGCCCTGCTTGTCTGCGCCGTAGACGTAATCCTTGCCGGGCATGATGGCGTTGAGGAGGATGCCGACGATGGAGCCGACAGCGAGGCCGGAGAGGCTGACCGAACCGATCGTCAGCGCACCGGCGGAGGAGTAGCTGATGCCGATCGAGAGGACGAGAATCAGTGCGGCGATGAGGACGTTGCGGGATTTGGTGAAGTCCACCTTGTTTTCCACGACGTTCCGGACACCGACCGCCGAGATCATGCCGTACAGGACAAGGCTGACGCCGCCGATTGTTCCGCCGGGGATGGCCGAGATGACCGCCGCGAACTTCGGACAGAAGGACAGCAGGGCTGCCAGCACCGCCGCAATGCGGATAACGCGCGGGTCATAGATGCGGCTGAGCGCGAGAACGCCGGTGTTTTCGCCGTAGGTCGTGTTGGCCGGAGCGCCGAACAGGGCGGCAAGCGTTGTTGCAAGGCCGTCGCCCATCAGGGTGCGGTGCAGGCCGGGATTCTCAATGTAGTTGCGGTTGCAGGTGGAGGAGATGGCGGAAATGTCGCCGATATGCTCGACCATTGTTGCCAGACTCAGCGGGACGATCGTGATGACAGCGGTCAAAAGCAGCTGCCAGTCCACCGTTTCACGGGTAAAGAGGCCGAACACCGTGTTTTCCATTTTGACCGGCAGGGCAAACCATGCCGCATCGCCGACGCTTTTTACCACGTTTTCACGGACGGCGGGGTCAATGATGAGGGCAACCGCATACGAGCCGATGACACCGAGCAGGATCGGAATGATTTTTACCATGCCCTTGCCCCAGATGTTCGCTGCGATGATGATTACAACAGCGCTCAGTGCAACCCACCAGTTGCCGGTGCAGTTGTCGATTGCAGAGGCTGAGAGGTTCAGACCGATCGCAATGATGATCGGGCCGGTCACGATCGGCGGGAAGAAGCGCATGACTTTTTTCGCGCCAAAGGCCTTGAATAGGAAGGAAAGAACGACGTACACAAGGCCCGCGCACGCCACGCCGAAGCAGGCGTAGGGCAGCATTTCGGAGTTTGGCTGGCCGTTTTCGAGCAGCGGGGCGACCGCCTTATAGCCGCCGAGGAACGCGAAGGACGAACCGAGGAATGCCGGAACCTTGCCGCGCGTGATCAGGTGGAACAGCAGCGTTCCGAGGCCGGCGAACAGCAGCGTTGCCGAAACGCTCAGACCGGTCAGAATCGGCACAAGCACGGTCGCGCCGAACATTGCGAACAGGTGCTGGAAGCCAAGCAGGCCCATTCGACCCACACCGAGGGTGCGTGCGTCGTAGATGCCGGTTTCCGGGATTGGTTTTTTGCTCATGATCTCTCTTCCTTTCTGTCCGTGCTTCGGGAGCCGCCGCAATTCCAAAAAAGAACCGTGAATGGAAAAATCACATTCACGGTTCAATAAAAACAATATTGGAAATGGGGACAACGCCTCCGAAACGAAAAACGGAGGCACGGGGAGCTTTTGTTTCCATCAAATTCAGTCGCATCCCGGCGCACCCCCTTGCTTACTTACTGCGGAAGATTATACAGGGCGCGACGAGAAAAAGCAAGTGTGAGTTTTGACGGAATTGCGCCGGTAGCGTGGAAGAAATTCTGCGTTTTTTACAAAACGGACGCTGTAGATTCCTCTGAACCGCGCAGGAGCAGCAGAAGATCGCGCACGATCCGTGCCATCCGCTCCGGGTCCTCCGACGGCTCGCCTTGTCCGGTGCAATAGGGCAAATGGACAAATAAAGCGTTGCCGTTGCTGCGGAATAACGCAGTGTAATAAGTCGAATTACAGACGTAGCTTCCCGCAGTGAGGCTCAGCTTTATGGCGTGATGCGCAGAGAGCCTGTCGATGAGGTCCTCGACGTTGTACTTTGTAAAAATCGCGTCCGGACCACCGGAAATGACCGCACCGCTGCGCAGCAGCACGCCATCGTTGTCCGCGATGGTGGCGTGGGTGTAATTCAGCGCGACCTTTTCCAGCCGGACGGTCGTTTCACCGCCCGCCTGACCGAGGCAGACGACGAGATCGGGCCGCTTTTCCTCCATCAGATGGGTCAGTTCCTCTGCCGCCCTGCGATAGGATACCGGCAGGATCGCCGTTTCCAGCCACGGCAGTTCGAGCCGCTTTAGGACCTCTAAGCTGGAATTGCTTCCCGTCGCGTCAAACGGCTCAAAGGCCGTCAGCAAAATCTTGCGTTCGTTCATTGCGCTGCCTCCTTCGGCGTTCCCAGCTCGGTTAGGGCGCTGCAAAGCGCACTGTAGCCCCAGGCGCTCTTTTCGAGCTGTTCGATGGTCACGTATTCATCCACGGTGTGCGCCAGCGACTCGATCGACGGGCCGAAGCCCACCGTCGGGATGCCGGCTTCCCCGGCGTAATGGCTGCCGTTGGTGCAGAAGGAATAGTAGGTCATCTTCGGTGCAAGCGGCGCAATCGCGGCAAAGGCGGCCTGAACAAACGGCGCGTCCGCCGGGAATTCCCACGCCGGAAAGAAGCGCTCGGCGGAGATTTCGCTACCTGTATAGCACCGCAGCGTCTGCGAACGGAAGCGCACCGCCGCGCGGAAGTCGGAATCCGCATCGTGCAGCCGGTCGATCAGCGTCTGCACCGGCGCAAGAATGCTCTCCGGTGTGTCGCCTGTCAGCAGACGGCAGTCAAACGTCGCCGTACAGCGCTCCGGCACGACCGAAGCACCGGGATAGGGCGCGGAAATGATGTCCGTCAGCACGCGGATGCCCCTGCCGAGCGCCGGATGCTCCTGCACCGGAAGCATGTCCATTGCCTCCAGCAGCCGTCGCATCAGGCGCACGGCGTTGACGCCCTTTTCCGGATTGGCCGAATGGGCAGGCCGACCGAAGGTTTCAACCACCAGCTCTCCCCTGCCGCGCTGGCCGATTTTCAGGTTTAGGTTGGTCGCCTCTCCGATGATAACGTAGTCGGGTCGCACCCGGCGGCTGATCTCACGTGACGCAACGCCTTCAAACAGCTCCTCATAGACCACGCCGGCGACGTAAATATCTCCGGCAAAGTCGCGGCCCTGCGCAAAATATGCCGCACCACAGATCATCGCGGCGACGGCACCCTTCATGTCGGTCGCGCCGCGGCCGAGGACCCGCTCGTCCGTGATCTCACCGCCGAAGGGGGCGAAGCTCCAACGTGCAGCGTCCTCCACGGGGACGGTATCGATGTGGCCGTCGAGCAGGACCTTCGGGCCGGGACGGCTGCCATGCAGACAGCCGATCACGTTGCCGAGCCGGTCGGTAACGATCTCATCATAGCCGAGGCGCTGCATTGCACCCCGGACGACGGCGGCGGCCTCCGCCTCCTCGCCGGAGCAGCTTTTTGCACGAATCAAATCGCTGCACAGCTGTACGGTGGCCTGTTCCAGCTCTCTGCGCGTCATACTGCGGCACCTCCCTTCTCAAGCTGCTGCGCAACCGGCAGATGATCGAACGCGGCGTGGTGGAAGCAGTGGATAAAGTACACGGTTTCGGCCAGCGCAGTCATCGCCCAGGAGAAAACATAGAGCATATAAAGCGAGGTCAGCGTACCGAACCAGGCAAACACCGTGTAAAGCCATATTACGCGGAAAACGCAGGAGCCGAGGATAACAAAAATCGTTGGCCAGAGCGTTTTGCCGAGGCCGCGGCTGGCGGAAATCGGCAGATCCATGAACACGCTCAGGCAATACGACAGTCCAAGAATGACCGTGCGGTACATACCCGCGTCGATCACAGCCTCTGAATCGGTGAAAATTCGCAGGAAGCTGCGGCCAAAAACGCTGAACAGGATGCCAAGCAGCAGCGCCGTGCCAAACGCAAACGCCGTCGAGATCCAGAATGTACGCCGGACGCGCTCCCTGTTGCCTGCGCCGTAGTTCTGGCCGATGAAGCTCGCAGCCGCCATGTAAAATGCGTTGATGACGTTATAAATGATGGAATCGACGTTGGATGCAGCCGAATTGCCGGAAACGACGCTGGCATCAAAGGAGTTGATACCGGCCTGAATGAACAGGTTCGCGATGGCAAAAATCGCGTGCTGTAGCCCGGCGGGCAGGCCGAGGGCAAGAACGCTCCTGATCTTATCGCCGTAGGGACGGATACTCCGCCATGTCAGCTTGCAGATATCGATACCGCGCAGCAGCGGGAGGAAAATCAGTGCCATCGACAGATACTGCGAAAACACGCTGGCAATGGCAACGCCGTCCACATCCATTCCGCAGACGACAACGAAGAAAACATTCAGAATAATATTGGACACACCGGAGATTGCAAGATAGATCAGCGGCCGCCGTGTGTCACCCATGGCGCTCAGAACACCGCTGCCGTAGTTATACAGCGCAACGGCGGGTGCGCCGAGGAAATATATTTTAAGATACAGCACTGCGCCGTCCATGAGCTGGTCCTTCGTGTTCAGCATTTCGAGAAAGGCCTCCGTGAACAGCTCACCGACGACCAGCATCAAAATGCCCATGCCCAGGCAAACGAGAATGGAGCTATGGACGGTTTCCAGAAGATTTTTCCGGTCGCGTGCGCCGTAATACCGAGCGCACAGGACGTTTACGCCGCTGCCAAGGCCGATCAGCAGGCCGGTAAACAGATACACCAGCGTCGAGGTCGAACCAACCGCGCCCAGCGCATCATCCCCGGCAAACCGGCCAAGCACGGCGATATCCGACATATTAAAAAGCACTTGCAGAAGATTTGTCAACATCAATGGGATGCTGAACGCAAGAATCTGCCGCGCCAGCGGTCCCTGCGTCATATCGATTGCGTTCTTTTTCGTATGATTCACGCTCCAAATTGCAATATTTTCGCCCCGAAATACGGGGCGCATTGCTGATTATACCAGCTTTTTTGTATATGTCAATCCAAAAAACGCAAACTGCCGGCCGTCCGAGGGGAGGACGACCGGCAATTCACAACAGAAAAGAGAGAGAAAAGAGGGATAAAATGAAACACAAACCGTAAGAAACTCGGTACTGTCCCTTACAGTTGGAAGTATAGCAGATAAAATTGAAGAAACTATGAACGAAATCGAAACAAGTTGAAAATCCTTTGCGTCTGCAAAGTAATTGTTAGTCCTTGTGAAAATATCCGACGAAAGCAACGCCCGCCGCTTTCTTTCGCGCCAGCGTGTCATCATGGCGCTTGATATATTTAAATGTATCAAACAACGAAAGAAACAGGCGCGGTTGCTCATGATATTCCTTTGCATCGGGATCCGTGACCAGATTGATGTGGTCTAGCTTGATCGGCGCAGCATCCAGATGAATTTGCCATTTCCCGACCGGTGTTTGCAGGAAAAAACGGTCCGCTTCAACGAGATATGAGTACCCGGCCTTTACGCAAAGCGCTTCCAGATCGCTGACTTTTTCACCGTTTCTTGTTCGGCTGCCGATCGGGATGGAGAATTTTGCATCATACTTTGCTGATGGCCTGCATTTGCGACAGGGCAAACATCCGGACCGCACGGCCTCGGAAAAGGTGCTGAAGCCGCGAAGATTGCTGAGGCCCTGTAGCTTTTGACAGGAACGCAGGTGAAAATTGCTGTATCCCTGGCTGCTCCAAAACACAAAGTGCGGCTGTGTTAAGGTATAGATGTCGTTCCGCTCCGCATCGGTCAGACTTTCATCGTTCAGACGGACAGAGCGCTCCCGAATGGCTGCCCGCTGCCGCTTGATGGCCTTTTCGCCCTCGGCCGACGGTGCGAGAGTCGGCGCTGCGGGGAGCTTGACTTTTGGAGCGACGGGAAGCGGTTTGAATTGATCCTCCGGCATCGGTTTGCAGACTTTGCAGGGGGTCCGGCCGGTCTTGACAATAGTCGAGTATTTTCTCGCCCCTAAAATCCTCCTCACGTGGCGCATGTACGGGCAGCTCGGCTTGTGGTAGATCGCGGAGCTCGGAGAAAAAGCATAGACATATTGTGAACGATTGAGAATGTCGAGATTCCTCTCGGCCAGAGCCTCTTGATATGCTTTTCGGCAGCAGGAACACGGAAGATAGCCCTTGCGAATCGGCGTGTTTAGGCTGCCGTAGCTCTTCGTTGGAACGCTGCGAATCTGCGGACAATCCCGCACGTGAATACGGTTGTCTTTCGCATCGTATTGATATATTAAGCTCGCATACTGCTTTTGCGGTAAAAGAGACCCGTTCGGCTTTTCCATCGGCTTCAGCAGCTCTTCCTTCGGAAAACACAAGACGGAAAGCAGTTCACGTAGGACACGCACATCGTTGCTTGCGGAATGCTTCAGTTCCGGTCTTACGGCAATGCCGAGGCGCTGACCAATGTCATATGGGCCGCCATCCCTTGGGCGCTTCGATTTTTCCAGATAGCCGTAAACAAACCGATTGATACTGATGGCCTGCGGCAGTTTTCGGTTGCTCAGCAGCTCGTTGCAGCGGAGCTGAAAAAGCTCCTCAGATGCGCCATGCCACCAAAGAAGGATATCATCGGTCAACAGCCAGTCCAAAAAAGCAGAAAGCACTTCGGATTCACTCTGGGCCGAAAGAAACTTCTCTGCAGTACCTCCGGTACAGGCAATGTGCCGCCAATCGTTGAACCGAACGTCGCTGGGCCGTATGAAAGAAGCGAACTCGTTGAGCTGATTCCAGCCTTCGTCAACGCGGATTCCGGCAAGCTGCGTGGGAAAATGCCGACCGAAGTCATCTGTGATCCACTCAATATCGGCTATCACGTACATTTCTGTTCGCCTCCGCTTATCATCTTTTATCTGACAGTAGGCTTGTAATAACTTGTTCTAAATATCATTGTATCAGTTGCCGATGAAAAGTCAATCCGAAAAATGCAAATTGCCGACCGTCCGAGGGGAGGACGATCGGCAATTCGCAACAGAAATGAGAGAGAAAAATAAAGAGAGATAAATGAAAAGATGGATCGTAAGAAACACGGTGCTGTTCCTTACAATTGGGAGTATACCGGATAAAATTGAAGAAACTATGAACGAAGTCGAAACAATTTGAAAATTGCTTCAGCGTTCATAATCAAATTCAAAATCATAGATGCTGACCGTGTCGCCGTCCTCGATTCCCATGGCTTCGAGGCGCTCGAACAGGCCGCTCTTGCGGAGCTGGCGGTCGAAGTACATCCGCGACTCATAATCGGCGAAGTTGATATCGCTGATGAGCTGCTGGAGCCACTTGCCGGAGATGACCCAGAGGTCGTCCATATGCTCGATATTGAGGTCGTCGGCCTTCCCTGCTTCGGCCAGCGGCTTGACGTACTCCGGTTCGTAGACGATCACCGGCGGCAGCTCGCGGAGCTTTTCTGCGATTGTCCGCACGAGCTGCTTCGTTCCCTGCGTAGTGGCGGCGGAAATCTCGTAGAATTCGTAGCCGTGCGCGGTCACATACTCGCGCAGCCGCTTCAGATTGTCGCTGCCCTCCGGGATGAGATCGCATTTGTTCGCCGCGACGATCATCGGGCGGTCGGCAAGCTCGGCGGAATATTCCCGCAGCTCGGCGTTGATCTTTTCAAAATCCTCCACCGGATCGCGGCCCTCGCAGCCGGAAACATCGACGATATGCACCAGCAACCTGCAGCGGTCGATATGCCGCAGGAAGTCGTGGCCAAGGCCCGCGCCCTCCGCGGCGCCCTCGATGATGCCGGGAATATCCGCCATGACGAAGGAAACGCCCTCATCGACGTAAATCACACCGAGGTTCGGATAGAGGGTCGTGAAGTGATAGTTGGCGATCTTCGGCCGGGCGTTGGAGGTCACGGACAGCAGCGTGGACTTGCCGACATTCGGGAAGCCGACGAGGCCGACATCGGCCAGCAGCTTTAATTCCAGAACGACCTCATGCTCCTCACCGGGAAGTCCCGCCTTGGCAAAGCGCGGGACCTGACGCGTCGGCGTGGCAAAATGCTTGTTGCCCCAGCCGCCGCGGCCGCCCTTGCAGAGGATGAAATCGGCGTCGTCGGACATATCCTTGATGATCTCGTTCGTTTCCGCGTCGCGAACGACCGTGCCGCGCGGGATTTGAATGACCAGATCCTCGCCGCGCTTGCCGCTGCATCGTCCGCCTTGCCCGTCCTGACCGGGCGCGGCGGTGTATTTGCGCTTGTAGCGGAAGTCCATCAGTGTGGAGAGATTGTCGTTGACGCGCAGGACAATATTGCCGCCCTTGCCGCCGTCGCCGCCGTCGGGGCCGCCCGCCGCAACGTACTTCTCCCGATGGAACGCCACCGCCCCATTGCCGCCGTTGCCGGCTTTGACATAAATTTTAACTTTATCTACAAACATCAGTGTCCTCCGTTTCTTCCCGATACAGCTCGTCCTCCAGCCAACGTGCGGGATTGTGCTCGATATAGTTCCAGTGTGTCAAAAAGTCTTGTTCATTCCGAATGATATGATCATAATAGGAACGCTGAAAAAGAACGCATCCCGCTTCCTTTTGCGAAAAACGCTTCCACGTGCTGACAAAGGCTGGAATCAAGGCGTTTGCCTTGCTGCTTGCGGGAGGGCTTGTAGGGGGCGGCGTCCTCGACGCCCCGCCGGTATGCAGTAAGACGTGGATGTGATTTGGCATAACGACATAACGGTCAAGAAATAAGCGCCCATGCCGGTCCGTTATTGCCAGAAGATTCGATTCAACGAGCTTGCCAAAAGATGATAGCTCACACTGCGGGGCGTCGAGGACGCCGCCCCCTACAATGCGAGAAAAGAGGCATTTGTGGTGAAATGCACAGAGCGTAAGAAAATAATAGGCCTCCGAGGAATAATCGAATTCTGCCAGACGCGAAGGCTGACGCTTGGGGAGCTTGCAGGCTTGTATCATATGCACTTACCACCTATATGACAGCATTTTCTGATAAAAAATCCCGAACATAAGGGTTTATGTTCGGGATTCCGTATAGCTCTTATTGCTCGACTGCGTAGACGGAGCACTGCTTGCGATCCTTGCCCTTGCGCTCGAAGCGAACGTGACCGTCGATCTTTGCGAACAGGGTGTCATCGCTGCCGATACCGACGTTGGTACCCGGATGAATGTGCGTGCCTCTCTGACGAACGAGAATGTTGCCCGCGAGAACGAACTGACCGTCCGCGCGCTTCACGCCCAATCTCTTGGACTCGGAATCACGACCGTTCTTAGTAGAACCGCCGCCCTTCTTAT
>CABSFY010000042.1 GCA_902477055.1 uncultured Eubacteriales bacterium | reverse complement strand
TTGAGGCGGTAGCCGCCGTGCTTTCCCTGCACGCCGTCCACCAGCCCGCCCTTCGTCAGCGCGGGCATGATCTGCTCCATATATTTTTTGGAAATGCCCTGCCGCGTGGCGATCTCGTGCATCGGGACGAAGCCGTCCCGCGTATGCTGCGCCAAATCGAGCAGAACCCGCAGCGCGTATCTGCCGCGCGTTGAAACTATCATATCCGTTCCCTCCGTTCAGACAATGCGCCCTCCGCCGACTACGATGTCGCCGTCGTAGACCACGGCGGCCTGTCCCCTCGTGATTGCCCGCTGCGGCGCGTCGAACACGATGCAGTCCCAGCCGCGCTGCTGCATCAAATAAGCAGCGGCCGAGGAATCCACGCCGCCGCTCATTGCGATGAGTGCTTTTTTCATTCGATACAGTGCGGGCAGGTCTGACAGTCGCCGAACTCGCAGGCATCATAGGCGATGCCGTGGCGGTCGTAATAGTCCTTGACCGCCGCGCGGATGGCCTCCTCGGCCAGCACAGAGCAGTGCAGCTTGTGCGCGGGCAGACCGTCAAGCGCTTCGGCGACCGCCTTGTTCGACAGCGTCAGCGCCTCGGACACGGGCTTACCCTTGATCATCTCCGTCGCCATTGAGCTGGAGGCGATCGCCGAACCGCAGCCGAACGTTTCAAACTTCACGTCCGTGATGATATCGTTGTCGATTTTCAGGTAAATTTTCATAATATCGCCGCATTTCGCGTTGCCGACCTCGCCGACGCCGTCCGCGTTCTCAATCACGCCGACGTTGCGCGGATTTCTGAAATGGTCCATGACGGTTTCACTGTACAGTGCCATTGTTGCTCTCTCCTTTACAGTACAAATTCTTTCTTTCCGCTGACCTTATCGTGCCAGAGCGGGGACATATTTCTCAGGTAATCGACGACCGCCGGGATTTCGCGCAGCATGGTGTCGATCTCGGCCTCGGTCGTTTCCTCGCTGATGGTCAGGCGCAGCGAACCGTGCGCGATCTCATGCGGGCGGCCGATGGCCAGCAGAACGTGGCTGGGGTCGAGCGAGCCGGAGGTGCAGGCCGAGCCGGACGAGGCGCAGATGCCCTTGTCGTCCAGAAGCAGCAGCAGGCTCTCGCCCTCGATGCCCTCAAAGCAGAAGTTCACATTGCCGGGCAGCCGGTGGACCGGGTCGCCGTTCAATGTACTGTGCGGCACCTTGGCCAATCCTTCGATCAGGCGGTCACGGAGCTTCGTAACATAGACGGTATTCTCCTGCATTCGATCGCACATATCTTGCAGCGCCGCGGCCATGCCGACGATGCCGGGAACGTTTTCCGTTCCGCCGCGTTTGCCGCGCTCCTGTGCGCCGCCCTCGATCAGGTTGGTCAGCAGGATACCCTTGCGGGCATACAGCACACCGACACCCTTCGGGCCGTGGAATTTATGCGCCGAGAGCGAGAGCATATCAATGTTCTGCTCTGCCACATTGATCGGCAGATGACCCGCCGCCTGCACGGCATCGGTATGGAACAGCACGCCGCGCTCCCGGCAGACCGCGCCGATCTCCGCGATGGGCAAAACGGAGCCGATCTCGTTGTTGGCGTACATCGTCGTGACGAGGCAGGTGTCGGGCCGGATGGCATCGGCGACCTGCTGCGCAGTGATGTTGCCATAGCTGTGAACGTCCAGCAGCTCGATCTCGAAGCCCTGACGGCGCAGCTTGTCGAGCGTGTGCAGGACGGCGTGATGCTCAAAGGCGGTGGAAATGATGTGCTTCTTGCCCTTCTTTGCGCCGAGGGCCGCCGCCGAAAGAATGGCCTGATTGTCAGCCTCGCTGCCGCCGGAGGTGAAGTAAATTTCCTTGGCCGAGCAGCCGAGACAGGCAGCGACCCGCTCCCGCGCCGCCGTCAGGGCTTCGTTGGCCCGCTGGCCGGCGGAGTGCAGGCTGGAGGGGTTGGCATAAATCGTATCAAAATAGGGCAGCATCGCGTCGATCGCCGTACGGCTCATTTTCGTCGTCGCGGCGTTGTCCGCGTAAATGGTGGGTTGCAGCAAGGATGTTCTCCCCTTTCTATCGTTCGTTGCACGGATAATTTGCCTATCCGTTTGGTGGGTAATTAAAGGATAGCACTTTTTACCTAGTTTGTCAATAGGCTTTTTTAATTTGTCAAATTTCAGAAAGAAATTATTGACAAACGATAAATTTTGTGCTAAGCTATCCACACAAAACCGCATCGGAGGGCTTGAAATGCAATGAAAAAGGGTTCTGTCTATTGTTCTATGATTTTTGTCGTCCTATTCAGCCTTGCGCTGATCGCGCTGCTGTTCTTCGCACCGCGCATTATGGCGCTGTACGCCGCGTGGCGACTGATCTCGGCAGCGGTTTCCGGCGTTGTGCTGGCGGCGTTCTATGTGTCCGCCCTGCCCGCCGCCATTTCGCTGGTCTGTCTGTTCCTGCTGCTGAAAAATTTGCTGGCGGAGCAGCCGTTTCTGCGCCGCAACTGCACGTTGATCGGCACCGTTTCGTGGTGCTGCGTGGCCGTAGCCGCCGTGACGCTCGTCGCGGGCTTCTGGTATATGCCGCTGCTGCTGGTCACGGCAGCGATGGTGTTCATCTTCCTCATTCTGCGCATCGTTCGCCGCTGCTTTGAGGCCGCGCTTGCGCTCAAGGAAGAAAACAACCTGACGATCTGAGGTGGGCATATGGCGATCATTGTAAATCTCGACGTGATGATGGCAAAGCGCAAGATCTCGTCCGGAGAGCTTGCGGAAAAAATCGGCATCACCCCGGCAAATCTGTCCATTCTGAAAACCGGCAAAGCGCGGGCCATCCGCTTTTCCACGCTGGAAAGCATCTGTAGGGTTCTGCGCTGTCAGCCGGGTGACATTTTAGAATATCGAGAGGAGGATATCTCATGAACGAAGAAAATCGACCGGAGGAGCTTCCCCGGGAGCAGCCCCAGCCGGAAATAACGCCCGAAGCGCCCAAGCCCCTCGCCTCGCCGCTGTACGGCCGCACCTACGCCCCCGCGTCGGAGCCGAGCTATTTTACAACGGGGCGGCGGGAGCTTGGATATGCGGTTTTTCTGCTGCTGGCCTGCCTGATGGCGGTCGATGGGTTCCTCTGGACCGCGACGGGGCTGCTGGCCTCGGCCGCGTGTGTGGCGCTGGCGTTGATCGGCGGCTGCTATCTGCTGCGCGGCGGCAGACGGTGGAGCTGTTACGGAATCTTCTGTTACGCGGCATATCTAGCCTGCGCACTCACCTTCGTCCTGACCGACAGCGGCGCGGCGGATTTCCCAATGGTGCTGCTGATGGTCCTACTGGCCGCCGTCGCCATGCTGGAGCGCACAGGACTGCGGCAGTATACCGACGGCAGCTTCCGCTCGATTGCGGACCTTTGCTATATGGTGTTCGCGCTGACCTTCGGCAAGATCGGGCAGGCGTTTTACACGCTGTTTCACCGCGACGGCGGCGAAAAGCGGCGCATCGGCAGCGTGCTGCTGGGCATCCTCATCGCCGTACCGGTCCTGTTCGTCATTCTCCCGCTGCTGATCTCGTCCGACGTGGCCTTTGCGGCAATGCTGGAGCGCTGGCTGGCAATCGATCGGTTCAGCGAGCTGGTCGGCGTGCTGATTCTCGGTTTTTTCCTGTTCGTTCTGCTGTTTGGTCGGCTGATTTCCCTGCCGCGCGTCAAGCGGAGCGCCCCTCCGGCCAGCCTCTGCGGCGGGCTGGAGCCGACAGTGGTCATATCCTTCCTCGCCGTAATCTCGGCAGTCTACGCGTTGTATCTGTTCTCGCAGCTTGCGTATTTCTTCAACGCCTTTTCCGGACTGTTGCCGAAGGAATTTACTGTTGCTGAATACGCGCGGCGCGGCTTCTTTGAAATGACGCTTATCAGCGCCTTGAATCTGGGCCTGATCTTCCTCGCGCACCTGGTCTGCCGGAAAAAGGACGGCAGAACGCCGCTTGCCGTACGGCTGCTGAGCCTGTTTTTGTGTGTTTTCTCGCTGATTCTGTCCGTCACGGTGCTTTCCAAGCTGCGGCTTTATATCGCCTCGTTCGGCATGACGAAGCTGCGCATTCTGACCTCGGTTTTCACCGTTTTTCTGATGATCGTATTTCTTGCCGTCGCGCTGCGGCTGTTTTTCCGGCGTGTCCCGTATATGAAGATCGCATTCGCGGCTGCCGCTGTGCTGACACTCGTCAGCGCCTACGCCGACACCGACCGCGTGATTGCGCATTATAACGTCGATGCCTATCTCACCGGCAAGCTCGACACCATCGACATGGAGTCGCTGAAATGGCTGCATTCCGACGCGATCGTCGAGGATGTGCTGCGTCTTGTCGATGTCCCCGATGCCGAGGTCGCGCAGCAGGCAAAGGAGCTGCTCACTGACCACGCCAACCGCCTGTTTGAGCTGCGCGAAACCGCAGACGGCGGCACGTATACCGCCTACGGCGACTGGCGCTCGTGGAATACCGTGGAATCCAACGCCCGCGAGCTACTGACCGCGCATTATGACGAATATTATCAACCCGAAGTCGAATAACAGTGAAGCTCATCCCCGGCGGCCGTCCCAAGACGCGCCGCCGGGGATTTTGAGCGTATCTCCCCTGTCTGTCATTGCGAGGAGCGAAGCGACGTGGCAATCTCACGCTGGAAGTTCCGTATTCGCCGAAATCTATCGAATCTCGCGAGATTTCCGCGACCCCTTCAGGGCCGGCCGTCAAGCGGAGTGGCCGTATCCATAAGGCGGCAAAACCGCCAACGGCTACGACATCGCAATGACATAATCGGAGTTTTTTGACAGTCTGTATCCCCGGCGGCCATTGCAGCCGGGGATCATCTATGCTCAAACACAAAAACTGCGGCGCACCCGGTATGGATGCACCGCAGAATTTTTGTTGTTTACTTCTCGGGTTCCGTCTCGTTCAGCGCCTTGAGCATCTTGTGGTAGCGCGTCATCATCGTCGCGACCTCAGCACGGGTGGCGTTGTTCTGCGGATTGAAGTTGCCCTTGTCGTCGCCGAGGATCAGCTTGATCGCAACGGACCACTTGACGGCATCGACCGCGTAGTCGGAAACCTTCGCAGCATCCTTCAGGGTCTTGGTGATGTCCGTGGTGGAGGTCACGTCGAAGCCCTCGACGGTCTTGGAGTAGCGGAAGAAGATCGTGACGATCTGCTCACGGGTGATGCTGTCGTTCGGAGCGAAGTGGGTCGGATCCATGCCGTTGACGACCTTGTTGTTATACGCCCAGTTAACTGCGGCGGTATACCATGCGCCCGCGGGAACATCCGCAAAGACCTTGCTGCTGGTATCGGTATAGTCCGGCGAGCCGGCGATACGCCACAGGACGGAAACGAACTCCGCTCTGGTCATATCGGCATTCGGGTCAAAGGTCATTTCCGAACGGCCGTTGAACAGGCCCTCATGGACGGCGTAGTCCACCTCAGGTGCAAACCAGTCGCTGCTGTTGACATCGCAGAAGGTCAGGTCATATTTGGAGATTCTGCCGCACTTGGAGCAGACGTAGTAGACCGTGCCGTCGGCAGCGGTGGTCTTAACGTTGGAGTGACCGGAGGAGCGGCTGCTGTAAACGGTCTTTTCCTCGCCGCATTCGCACTTGTAGAGCTTTTCGCCCTGCACGCCGCAGGTGGCCTTGACGACCTCGGTCATCGTAACCTTATGCTCCTCGCCGGTCTTGGTGTCGAAGTGGTAGGTGTCGTCGCCGAGGGTGAACCAACCGGTCTTATACTCGCCGCCGAGGAAGTACATATTCTTGCCGCTCTTGGAGTCGGTCGCCCAGCCGGTGTATTCCTTCGGAGCTTCCTTGCCGCAGCCGGCATCCTTGCACAGCAGAACCTTGTTCGTGCGGTCGTAGACGTAGTGGTGCTCGGGCTCAGGATCGGGCTTGGGATCCGGCTTGGGATCCGGCTTGGGATCCGGCTTGATCTCCTTAGAGAAGGAGTCGATCTCGGTACCGTCCACATCATAGGCCTTGACAGTGAACTTCGTGGCCGTTGCCTCGACCATCATGTACAGCGCAGTGTATTCCTGCGTGACCTTCACGAAGTGGAAGTCAGGGTTATCCACTGCCTTGTAGTTCAGGTTACGGGACTTCTCGCCGAGGTCGCCGCAGATAAAGTAGGTGGTGCCGTCGTCAACGACCTTGCCGCCGGTCATCTGATCGGTGCGGGCATAGGAGTGGTCATGGCCGGAGAATACAAAGTCGATGCCGGCCGCGTCAAAGGCAGGCACAAGGGTCTTCTGATACTTATCGGTTGCGGCGTTGACGTTGGTGTAGTAGGTCGGCTCATGGATGGAAACGACCTTCCATGCGCACTTGGTCTTGGCGGCATCCTCCTTGATCCACGCGGCAACCGCGTCGAGGTCCTTCACGCCGTTGTTGATGACGGCAATGTAGACATTGCCCATCTCATAGGAGTAGCACTCTTCGCTCGGCAGGCCGAAGATTTTCTTCGCATTCTCGCCATTGGAAGCGCCGTAGTACTCATGGTTGCCCAGCACGTGGATGATCGACTTGTCGGCAATGGGGCTGGCCTGGAGGATGTCAAGGATCTGTGCATAGTGGATGTAGTTATCACCGTTGTCGATAAAGTCGCCGGCCTGCAGACCAAAGTCAACATTCTCCTTGCCGATAGCTTCAAGGACGGTGTTAAGGTAGCCGATGGCATCGGCGTCCTCCTCGGGCTTGCCGGTCATCTGGGTATCGCCCATGATGAAGAACTTGGTGGTTTCCTTGGCGGTCTCCGCCTCGGTGCGGAAGGTCATCGCCTCGGACCAACCGTTCTCGCTGCCGTCGCCGACCCAGAAGTAATAGGTCGTGTCGGGCGTTAGGTTCGTCAGGGTCACGGTGTTGAGACTTGCCACGTTGTTGGTCGTTGCGAACGGAACAAGGGTCGTTTCGCCGCGAACAGTGCGGTAGTCCGTATCCGGGCCAAGGCCACGCTTGAGCGCCTTGTATTCGGCCTCGGTCATGTAGCGCAGATAGGACTTCTCACGCGCAAGGTTTGCGTTGGAGAACCAGGAGATGGTGTGCTCAGTGGCACGGTTGGCCGTGATCGGATGCTGCACGGAAACAGGCAGATCATCCTCGTTGCCGGCGTAGCCGTAAACCATCGCCTTGGCCTGGAAGGACAGGCCCTTTTCGCTGCTGGCCGTGATGGCAAACTCGGTGCCGACTGCCAGCTCCTTCATGGCCTCGGTGGTCAGCACGCCGTTTTCGCCGGTCTTGCCGATCTCGGTGCCATTGAGGAACACGGCAACGTCCGCGGCGGGCTTGCCGTCCACGTCATAGACGGTAATGTCGCAGGCGCGGCCAAAGGCCATCGTGCCGATCTGGATCGTGTAATATGCGGTAACGGGCAGGGCGGTGTAGCCATAGGCGGCCGTGCCGGTCTTGCCGTTCGTGTCCTTGAAGGAGATGTTGGTCACGCGGTACTTGAGGTAATCGACCTCAGGATCGACCGTCGTCGGAATGGCGAAACTGACGGTGGCAATGTCGCCGGTCATGCCGCCCTCCTTGGTGGCCTTGAGGGTCAGAGCGCCCTTCTTAAAGCCGGTGGGCTTGAATTCAAACTCGCCGGTCACGCCCTCTGCAAAGGTGACCACGGGAGCGCCGTAGGTTGCGCCGCCCGCCGTCGTCGTGGGTGTGCCGAAGTCGGTGTTGACGTCGATGACGGTCATTTCGACCTCGTTCACGCTGCCGGTCGCGGTGAGCTTCATTTCATAGGTGCCGCCGAGGGTGACAACGCCGTTGCCGCCGAAGGTGACCTGCGCCTGAGATGCAGTCTCGGTCTTCACGGTGAAGTCGCGGGTCTGCTCGACCATGTTGCCGCCGCCGTCGGTGATCTGAACCTTGATGGTGTGGTGGCCGTCGCCGAGGGTGGTACGGGTCACAGCCTTGGCCTCGTCGCCGTCGACCGCAATGCTCACGCCGTCAATGAAGAACGCAGTCGCCGCAGCGTCAACGCCCTTGCGGTTCTGGCTCTCGGGGTCATGGAAGGCTGCAACAATCTCGACGTTGCCGGTGGTGAGCACCGTGGAGCCGTCCATTTCCAGCTCCGTGCCGTTGACGGAGATAGAGTCAATCGTGGGGTTAATGAGGTCGTCAAGGTTCGTGCCGTAGACAAAGCGGTAGTCGTCGTAATACAGCGTACCGTTGAAGCGGCCCTCGCCGGCAGCCGGCGTGTAGCTCAGCCAGAACAGGCCCTCGCCCTGCCGGATCTTCAGCGGGTGCTCCGCGCTGATGTTGTTCTGGATGCCGTCCTCGGTCAGCTTGGCATAGCAGTACATCCAGCCAACCCAGTCGATCGTGTTGATTTCCTCTTCCTTACCGTTGACCATCGTCTTATGAACGAGCTTCAGATTCTTCGTCGAATAGCCGCCGCCATTCCAGACGCCGATGTCCGCCCAGACATTGTAGCGCGGCGTGCCCTCCGGCGCATAGATCCAAACGCCGACCTCCGTCGGATAGCCGTCGATGTTGATTTCATCGCCGCAGTAGCGGATGTAGAAGTTCGAGTTGGAGCTGTTGTCGAAGGAGGTGTAGTCGTAGTTCAGCTCCAGCGCATAGTCGCCGGAACGGACCTGCGCACCGTCCTCGCGGCTGGTGGTCTTTACCGCGCCGACGCCGTAGGCCTTGATCGAGTTGTTCGGCCAGAGGTAGTAGGTATAGCCGTTTTCGTGGAAAATCGGCGCTGCCGGGACAGCAGTATCATAGTTGCCCGTGAAACGGAACGGAGCGGTCAAATGGCTCCAGGTCGGGCCGTCGGGGCTATAGGTGCCGCCGGTAATAACGTCCATTTCGGGAACATTGCCGCGGTAGCCCTCGGTAACGCCGGCATCGACGTAGGAGTCCTTGCCCCAGTGGTAATGCGCACCGGTCAGCGGACCGTTTTCGTTCGGCTCGAAATTCTGCACGACGACCGGCATCTTGCCGATCTCAACCTTGATGGAGGCCGTCAGCTCTGTACCGTCCTGTTTGGTGTAAGCCACGGTGACGGTACCGTTCACGCTGCTGTCAAAGCTGCCGCTGTGGAAGGTATTGCCATTCATCGTGCCGAACTGTTCGTCGGTAACGCCCTCCGTCGCAGATTTCAGCTCCCATGTAAAGTCGCCGACCTTATAGTGGATGTTTCGCTGCGCGCGCTTGGCGTTCAGGCCAAGATTGGAGTCTGAATTAAAGTCGAGGGAAATGGACGCGCCGGTGAAGTATAGCTCGTCAATGTCAGCAATCTCGATCGTCGTGCTGCCATAAACAGTGGTTCCCTTCTGGAGTGTGACCGTCACGTCGCCGGTGAAGCCCGCTGCCGCCGTGAACAGACCGGTGTTACGGTCGATGGAGCCGGCCTTGCTGGGCGTAACGACCCAGCCGAGGTCGGCAGGGATTGTCGCCGTGCCGCCTGCTTTATCGACACCGTAGGCCTTGAATTGGACGGAAGAACCGGGGGTATAAAGCTCGTTTTTCGGATAAACGGAAGCGTGGTCAAAGCTGCCGTCGGAGGCCTCAGTGGAGACCATCAGCAGCGTGGAGGCCACGGTGCGCTCCGGGCCGTCGGAGGGAGAGTTACGGACGACAAGATCCGTCGTGCCCTCGCGGACAGAGGCATAGGTCGCAGAGCCGCCGCCATCGAGATAGATGGCGTCAACGCAGCCCTCGTTGAGCAGGAGGTCCGCCAGCTCATAATAGCTCATGCCCACAGAGTACGGTGCCTGTCTGCCGTCGGCCACAACGGTGACGAGCGTGCCGTCGGCCTTGAGCGCGATGCAGTTACGGGGGTTCCGGTCGTGGTCGTTGGGGTCGGCCACAACCTGGCCGTTGCGGATGATGAAGAACGGTCCGGAGACCGCCTCCAGAACATCAGAGGTATCCGTGCCATAGTCGCGAATGGCAAACGTGCCGTCCTTCAGAACCGCAAAATACGGCTCCTGAATGCCGCCATTGCTGGTCTGAACAACATTTCCCTCCATGATCAGGTAGCCCAGCGGCTGGAGGGTCTGCATGTTATAGTAGTCACCGTTGGTCGCGAAGATGACCTTCTCGCCGGTGGCTTCTTCATAGGCCTTGGCCTGATCGGTGGTCTTCTGCATTCCCCACGTCAGGTTCTTGGCAACCTCGGCGCGGGAGGCGGGCGTGCTGTCCTTGGTGTAGTAGCCCTTATAGGACGCCTTGAAGGTGACCTTTGCATTCGGCGCTACCGTCGTCATAAATGCAGCAACCTGATTGTTGCCGGTGGCGTCGTTGAGCAGGATGTTCGACTCGGTAACGCCGTTGGTAATCTGATAATCCGTCTGCGAGATCAAATACTTGCCGGTCGGCGGCGTGATCTTCCGCTCCTCCTCATCCCGCGCCGCAAACACGGCGGGAACGAGCGCGGCCAGCATCGCCAGCGTCAGCAGCAAGCAAATGATTCTCTTTCCTAATGCTCGTTTCATTGTGTAACCTCCTGTTTTTCTTTTGGAAGCCCAAAGGCAGAGCTTCCCTGTTCTGCCGCAGCTATTCTAGCATAATAGAACAGCATTGTCAACACGCAATTTGACACGCAGCAACGTTAAAAAACAGCACGATCTATACAATCGCGCATTGTCATTATGGCACAGTTCCGTCAAATTGTCAAGCCATAGTAAAATTTGCGTAAGGTCCGGAAAAGAAGTTGAATTTTTTCCCGAATCCTGCTATACTCAGCTCAAACGTTTCTACGTTTATAAAACTATCAATTTGAGAGGCTGAAAGTATGAAACATTTTCTGAAGTCCCTGATTGCCTGCCTGCTGGCGCTTTCCGTCGTGCTGAGCATGACGGCGCTGGTCAGTGCGGACAACGAGCCGCTGAAGTTCTCTGCGCTCTATGTTCTCGCCGACAGTGCGCACGAGAATGTCCGCGTTCTCCCCCAGACCATCGGGGAAACGCAGTATCTTTTCCTCCCGGCGAACATGACGGCGAAGGAAACGGTGCTGTACTTTGAAACAAACGTTGCCGGCGCATCCGTTACTGCCAAGGGCGCCGCTGCCTCCGCAGAGATCCTCTCCGGCAAGGCGTTCGACCTGACCACCCTGTGCGGCGCGGGCAACACCTACGCACTGACGCTGACGGCCAAGGCCGGAGCGCAGACCGCCGAGCAGGCACTCACGCTCGTGCCGACAGACGGCATCGCCTCGATGTATCTCGTCAGCGACGATCCGGTCGAGCATGGCCGCGCATGGGTCGAATCCAGTCCCACCAAGAGCAACAAGGCTACCGGCGCAATGCTCATGACCGATGCCGCCGGCGCAACGGTCTACGACGGCAAACTGACGCAGATCAAGGGCCGCGGAAACTCCACTTGGCTGGCCGAAAAGAAGCCCTATCAGATCAAGATCAAGGACAAGACCGACCTGCTGCAAACCGGCGAAAAGGCCAACGCTGCCAAGACATGGGTCCTGCTGACGAACGATGCCGACCCCTCCCTGCTGCGCAATAATGTCGTTTACGATCTGTCCGTTGCGATGCAGATCAACCCCGGCATCGAGTGCCGCCCCGTGAACCTCTACTATGACGGCGAATACCGCGGCGCTTATCTGCTGTGCGAAAAGGTGCAGATCAATAGCGGCCGCGTGGACATTGCCGACCTCGAAGGCGCGATTGAAGAAGCCAACCCCGGCACTGATTTCGACTCCCTGCCCGTTAAGACTGCCATCACCGCCAACGGTGCGACCTATCACTACTGCGAAGGCGTGAAGGACCCCGAAAATATCACCGGCGGCTTCCTGCTGGAGATGGATAGCGGAATTCGCGCCCAACAGGAGGTCTGCTACTTCACCACCGCAAGAAGTCAGAACGTCGTCGTCAAGAGTCCGGAATTTTGCAGCAAGGCCACGATGGATTACATTGCCTCCTGGTATCAAGACTATGAAGACACGGTCTACAACGGCGGTAAGCACCCGACCAACGGCAAGACGATTGCCGACTATGCCGATGTCAATAGCATTGCGCAGTGCTACATCGTCAATGAGCTGACCAAAAACCCCGACGGCTACCGCTCCTCCTCGTACTTGTATAAGGATGTGGATTCCACCGTCTGCAAGATGGGGCCAATTTGGGACTACGACCTGAGCTTCGGCATTAGCTGGGGTGAATTTGGCCCGAACTGCGCCAATCCGGAGGAGTATTTCACGCTCCGCAGCGGCTTCGGCGCGGCGCTGTATCAGATTCCCGAATTCCGTCAGGCCGTCCATGATATTTATCTGAATACCGTTGCGCCGATTCTGACGAACGTCCTCTGCGCGGAAAAAACGCCCGAGAACGCCGGCGCAATACAGAGTCTGAACGACTACATGGCCGAGCTGCGCAGCGCAGCCGCCGCCAACGGCATCCTCTGGGGGACCGACATTCCTGCATGGGAGGCCAACATCAATGCCCTCCGCGCCTATATCCTCACCCGCAACACGTGGCTCTCGGCCCAGTACGAAAAATGGAGCGCCACAGGCACCCCGGAATCGCTGGGCTACGTCGATGTCGCGCAGACCGACTGGTTCTATGAGGACATCATGAAGGCAACCGAGTACGGCATCCTCAACGGCATGGACTACGGCATCTTCGCCCCGGGAAACCAGACCACCCGTGCGCAGGCAACGAAGGTCCTGTTCGCCATTTCCGGCTCCGTGCGCTATCCGTTTGAGAAAATTTTCAGCGATGTCTACAGCTACGACTGGTTCTACCCCGCCGTGATGTGGGCCAACAAGGAAAGCATCGTTCTCGGCTATGAGGACGGCACCTTCCGCCCGGAGAATAACATCACGCGGCAGGAATTCATCACGCTGCTATACCGCTATCTTGACGAGCCGGCCGTCAAGAGCGACAAGCTCTCCGCGTTTAAGGACAGCGCCTCCGTCGCTGCCTACGCCCGCAGCGCCATGCGCTGGGCCGCAGAAAACGACGTCCTGCGCGGCTATGAGGACCAGACCATCCGCCCGGAAAACAACATGACCCGTGCGGAAATGGCCGCCCTCATCGTCCGCTTCTACGAAAACTTCGTCGTAGAAAGCTCCGTCACGGATAAATAACCCCGCTTTTTCAACAGCGCCGCATTGGGGCTTGACCCCGGTGCGGCGCTTGCTGTATAATAGGCGCAGGAAGGAAGGTTTCTATGGATGTTTTTGAGCGCGACACGCGCTATCTTGCACATACCTACCGCCGCTTCCCGCTGGA
This sequence comes from uncultured Eubacteriales bacterium, assembly GCA_902477055.1. GTDB lineage: Bacteria > Bacillota > Clostridia > Oscillospirales > Oscillospiraceae > JAZOXB01. Next base: position 5,454 of record CABSFY010000042.1, on the reverse strand, counting down.
GATTGCCGGCGGGCAAGGCTCCATCGTCCTCGGCGGCGACGGGCGGGAATATATCGACCTCGGCAGCGGCATCGCCGTGAACATTTTCGGCCTGAACGACCCCGCGTGGAAGGCAGCGGTCACGGCCCAGCTCGACCACTTTGCGCATTGCTCCAATCTGTTTTACGCGGAGCCGGTCGTCCGGTTGGCAGAAATTCTCTGCCAACGCACGGGGCTTTCGCGGGTCTTTTTCGCCAACTCCGGCGCAGAGGCAAACGAGTGCGCCATCAAGGTCGCCCGCAAATGGGCCGCGCAGACCAAAGGTCCGGCGTATTACAACATCATCACACTGAAAAACAGCTTCCACGGCCGGACGCTGGCGACGCTGGCAGCCACCGGGCAGGACGGCTATCACAAGGACTATCAGCCCCTGCCGGAGGGCTTCCTCTACGCCGAAGTCGGCGATATCGACGGGCTGGAGCGGCTGATTGCGGAGCATAAGACTGCCGCCATTCTCTTTGAATGTGTGCAGGGCGAGGGCGGTGTCCGTCCCATCGGGCAGGCCTACGCCGACGCGCTGACGGAAATCGCCGCGCGGCATGATTTGCTTCTGATGTGCGACGAGGTCCAGCTCGGCAACGGCCGCAGCGGGCAACTGTACGGCTATATGAATTACGGGCTTTCCCCCGATGTCGTCACGACGGCCAAGGGCCTCGGCGGCGGGCTGCCCATCGGCGCGGCGCTGCTGGGCGAGCGCGTGAAGGACGTCTTGCAGCCCGGCGACCATGGCTCGACCTTCGGCGGCAATCCCGCCATCTGCGCGGGCGGCGTGAGCATCCTCAGCCGCATCGACGAGCCGCTGCTGGCCGGTGTGCGCGAGCGCTCAGCGCTGATTTTCGACACGCTGACCGGCGCGAAGGGTATCGAAAGCGTCGATGGCATGGGCCTCATGATCGGCGTGAAAACGATCTTCCCCGCGCGGGAATTTGCCGAGTGTCTGCTGGACGCAGGTGTCCTCGTCACCACCGCGAAGGACCGCATCCGCCTGCTCCCCGCGCTGAACATCCCCATGGACCGGTTAAAAACCGCATTGCAGCGCCTGTGCGACTGCGCCGCGAAATAATAGGAGGACAACATGAATCTGAAAGGCAAGCATTTTCTGACCCTGCTGGACTTCACCCCCGAGGAGATCACCGGCCTGATTGACCTCGCCGCCGAGCTGAAGGCAAAGAAAAAGGCCGGCATCCCGCACGACACGCTCAAGGGCAAGAGCATCGCGCTGATCTTTGAAAAAACCTCCACCCGCACCCGCTGCTCCTTCGAGGTCGCGGCCTATGACCTTGGGATGCACGTCACCTATCTTGACCCGACCGGCTCGCAGATTGGCAAGAAGGAATCCATCGCCGACACCGCTCGCGTCCTCGGCCGGCTCTATGACGGCATCGAGTACCGCGGCTTCGGCCAGACGATCGTCGAGGAGCTGGCAAAGTACGCCGGTGTTCCCGTCTGGAACGGCCTGACCAACGAATTCCACCCGACGCAGATTCTCGCCGATATGCTGACCATCCGCGAGCATTTCGGCTCCCTCAAGGGCAAAAAGCTCGTTTTCATGGGCGACTGCCGCTATAACATGGCGAATTCCCTCATGATCGGCTGCGCAAAGCTCGGCCTGCATTTCGTCGCCTGCGGTCCGGAGGGCTACTTCCCCGATCCCGCGCTGATCGCCCGCTGCGAGGCCGTCGCTGCCGAAACCGGCGCAACGCTGGCCTTTGAAACCGACCCGATGAAGGCGACCGCCGGTGCCGATGTCATCTACACCGACGTGTGGGTGTCGATGGGCGAGCCGATGGAGGCATGGGCCGAGCGCATCGAGAAGATGCTCCCCTATCAGGTCAACGCCAAGCTCATGGCCAACGCAGGCGAGCACGCCGTGTTCATGCACTGCCTCCCCGCCTTCCACGACCTCAACACCGGCATCGGCAAGCAGATCGGCGAGCAGTTCCACCTTGACGCACTCGAGGTCACCGACGAGGTCTTTGAGGGCAAGCAGTCCATCGTTTTCGACGAAGCCGAAAACCGGATGCACACCATCAAAGCCGTCCTCGCCGCCACGCTGTAAATTTAATCCGACAAAGACCGGCACCCGCAGGGAACATTCCCTACGAGTGCCGGTCTTTTATTACCATATTCCCCCTGCCACTGCTGCGTAGAGGCCGATGGCTATAGCGCAGCCGTTGGCGGCTATGCCGCCTTACGGATGCGGCATGCCCCTCGCGGGTACATCGGCCCGCCGGATGCACCATCAAATTCCATTCGTAGGGCGGGGTCCCCTGACCCCGCCGCTTTTCATTCGTTTTCTTTCTCCTTTTTCCTAATTTCTTTTGGGCATTCAGCATCCTTCGGGATATGCCAAGGGCTGCCCCTTCTGTCCTGTTCTGCACCGGGGATTTTCTTTTCTCTGCACCATTTGCTAATTGTCGACTGCGGGTAACCCCATTTTTCAGAAGCTTCTAATGTTCCCATTGTTTCTGCCATTTTGCATCCTCCCAGTATGAAAAAGTTTTGTTTCAAAGTGCTAGGACAGTTTTGGAATTTCCACATCTATGGTAACGCGGATACCAAGACGCGCATATTCTCCAAACGTATAACTATTACTTATATTCCCTTCATTATCAACAATTCTATAGGAATCAGGCTTGGCAATTTTGTAATCCCTCACAGGCCATGCGCAATACGCGCTCTCAAAATCTGGTCTATACTGCTCCTTTACGAGTTTTGTTGGTCGGCACCGGAGCGGAACTGAACTGTGTTCGGCCCAGTCATAGTATGGAATTCCGATTTTTCCATAATAAGACTCACTAACGAACTTTTCCTCTTCCTCATTAAATGCGTTGTCAAGCGAGTCATTAATGTATCTGCATAAATCCGATTCATCCCAATTGCTGTAGAAAGCCCTCCACTTTGTACTATATGATAATATTGCATCTCTGCTCATCAGCTCTGCATGAACTTTATTAGAAGCCGTATCCCTTGTGATATTGCACACATACCATGAAATCGGTTCTTCACCGTTGGATGTATCACCATCCTGTTCAAACGTACCAAACGTGATAAGGCTTCCAACTGACGCATTTTTAAGTGATTCATATATCTCGCCATAATACAGACTGTAGCACTCTTCAATCTTTTCTACGCTGTCTTTATAGTCTTCCAGTCCTTCGAGGATTGGAACGGCAGATCTGTAGTTTGCGTCTTCAAAATATTTTTCCGCTTTCCGATACCGCGATTCCTTTTCCATCATTGCCGCATCTTTATAGCCTGCAAGGTTTTGAAAAGCAGCCGCAGCCTCATCATATCTCTCAGAATCAAGTGAATGAAGCGCATCCTGATAGGCAGCTTCCTTCTTCGCTTCCTTTATCAGCACGATTTGTTCCGCGCTATCCTTATATCCATCCAGTTCTGCAAATGCAGCGATTGCTTCGTCATATTCTTCTGCTTCGTACAGTCTGACAGCAGCATTATACTTACTGTTTGGGATGATGACCTGCATCAAAACAATCAGCATCGTAACAATAGCAACAGCTACCGCTCCAGAAAGTATCAGTTTCTTTTTGCGTGATGTTTTTTCTTTTTTCGCTTGTTCAGCTTTTTCTGCCGCTCTTTTGGCTTTCTCCTCGGCTTTTCTGGCCTTCTCGGCGGCTAGCTCATCGGCGTGGACTTGGAGGGCTTTGACATCCAGCGCAGCAAGCACACGTTCGCGGTTTGTGCCGCAGGACATACAGGTCACTTCCGTTTTGGGGTTCGGCGTGCCGCAGGCGCACAGCCAGAGGCCGCGGTCCTCCGTGACGACGTACTCCGCGCGCTGAGAAGTCTCGCGGCGGTACTGATCCAGCAGCTCCAAGCCGCCCAACGCGGTTTTCAGCGGCTGCTGCGGATGGAGCGGTTCCCAGACCGCGTCCTCTGCCGCCGTCCATGTGCTACCGTCGGCAAAAACGGCGGCCGTACAGGCGCAGGAGAAGCTGCGCGTCACGCTATCCTGCAGAAACACCGCCGTTTTTTCGCCAAACGACGCGCCGAGCCGCACATCCAAATCCAGATACTGCTGCTCCGCCACGCCGTGCAGCTCGGTTCCGGTCACGTCGAAGGCACGTAACGAAATTTTCAGCGCACGAATCGGCACAGCGGAAAGCGACCGGAATTTAAGCTGCGCCAGCACGCGTCCGGTCTGATTATCCTTTAACAGTGCGCCAGCGAGGATAAGGACCGGCGCGCCCTCCGTGTAAAGCCGCTCCGGCAGGGCATAGAGCCGCGAATAACGTTCGCTCATTCTCCATCCCCCTCAAAGCTCCGGCAGCTCGTCGGTCGTGCTCGGGTTCTGCTCCACCGGCGGGGCCTCTCTCCGGCTGCGCAGGGCGCTGACATCCTCGATCAGTTGCCCGAAGCCATAGAGCGGCCACGAGCCGACCAACCCCAGCGCCCCGCCCATGAAGCAAAGCAATGTGAAAATCACGCTGATTTTTAAAAGTGCAAGCCCTGTAAAAATGCCTACAAGGCAAAGCACCCATCCCGTCACGACCGCGCAAACCTTGATTTTTCCTCCGACATTTTCATACATCGACGTGTTCCTCCTTGTTATTTTATGTGTCTGTCGCTCTTGTGTATTCATTTTACGATATCGTAATTTGAATACAGACAGATTGTAGCATCTCGAATACAATCTTGTCAAGAGGTGAAGCACAAAATGAAATACTTTATCCCGCAAAAGCCAGATAAGGAGGTCATTTCGATTCGACTTCCGTCGGACCTGTTGCAGCAGGTCGATGCCAACGCCGCCAAGGCCGATATCAGCCGGAACGAGTTTATCAACCAGTGCATCATATTTGCCATTCAGCACTTGCAGGGCGAAAAGGAATAAAAATCCGCGGCCCCCGCGAAGAACACTCTTCGCAGGGGCCGCATTTTCATTTTTGACAACATGGAAATCCACCCGGAGAGGGCGGCGGGATGTGGACATCCCGCCGCGAATTCCGTACTAACCCTCGTTCCACGCCGTAGGGGCGGTCATCAGCCGCCCGCTGCTGGCACTATTGATTTTGCTGCACTCCATATTGATTGCAACGTGCGCCTGCGGGCGCGGGGACGGGCGCTCAATGAGCGCCCCTACGGCGGCTACGGAAGTTTTTGCAATAACGAAAGTGCCTGCAACGGGACGTCGAGGACGCCGTCCCCTACAAGCGTAAGTCGAACATTCAACGTATTGTAGGGGCGGCGTCCTCGACGCCCCGCTGTTGGCAGTGCAATATCGAGAAATTGTACGCTATACGATGTTCGTGTTCCATCCGGAGCTGTGCTCTGCGGCGCGATGAGGGCATCGCGCCCTACGCAACGACCGACCGCAGGCGCAAAAAGCGCCTGATTTTGCGTAGGGGCCGATGGCTATAGCGCAGCCGTTGGCGGCTGTGCCGCCTTACGGAT
>CABSFY010000041.1 GCA_902477055.1 uncultured Eubacteriales bacterium | reverse complement strand
CATGCGGACCTCATAGGTCAGGTTCAGGCCCTGTCCATCCTTTTCCAGCACATCCACCACGCGGAGCGACTGCTCGTTGTGGCGGAAGGGCTTGCCGGTGACCTCGCTGAGCGCAACCTCGCCCGCGTGGCCGAACGGCGTGTGGCCAAGGTCATGACCGAAGGCGATGGCCTCGGCCAAATCCTCGTTCAGCCGCAGCGCACGGGTGATCGTCCGGGCGATACGCGCAACCTCCAGCGTATGCGTCATGCGGGTCCGGTAATGGTCGCCCTCCGGCTGCAAAAACACCTGCGTCTTGTGCATCAGACGGCGGAACGATTTGCTATGTAAAATGCGGTCACTGTCGCGCTGATAGCACGTGCGCATATCGTTCTCCGTCGGCGCTTCCTCGTTCGGTCTGCCCCTCGTCGCATCAGAGAACTGCGCCTGTTCGGACAAGATCAGATGCTCCTGCTGTTCGAGCTGCTCGCGGATCGTCATAGGTTGCCCTCCTGCGTTATGAAAGATTATAATGGATACGCGCGATAGACGTTATCGCCCGTCAGGCCCTCGATCGTTCCGGCGGAGAGGTCAAGCACCCGCGCCAGAAACGGCTCCGCCTGCGCCTCCGGCAGAAGGAGGTCAAAGCTCACGTCCGCGCCGAAGTCGGTGTTTTCGATCACGCCTCCGAACGCCGTAACCTCCAAGCGGATGCGCTCGAACCAGCTATAGGGGCAAGGAAGATAGACCTTCGTCCAAACCTGCTTGACCGACCGTCCTGCGGCATCGAGCGCAATTTTCGCGCTGTGTGCGTAGGCGCGGACCAGCCCGCCCGCACCGAACAGAATGCCACCGAAATAGCGCGTCACAACGCACGTCACGTTGAAGATTTCCTCGCGTTGCAGCACCTGCAACACCGGCATTCCCGCCGTGCCGCCAGGCTCGCCGTCGTCGGAAAAGCGCGTCGCGCCGTCGCGGATGATATAGGCATACACGTTATGGGTCGCATCCCAATAGGCTTCGCGCATCTGCTTGAGCCGCGCGAGGGCCTCCTCCTCCGTGTCGGTTGCAAAAATATGTCCGATGAAGCGGGAGCGCCGCTCGATGAACTCGGCATCGGCCTGCTTGGTCGGAACCAGATACGGCTTCATGACGGCTCCCTTTCGTAGCGGCGATAGCGGCCGTACAGCTCTTCTTTACACGTCAACTCGATTTCAATGCCTTCCGGCAGATACTCCACGCGATGCACCTGCGCCTGCTCATGGAACACCTCGATCGCGCCGCCCTCGCTGTAGGGCAGCAGCAGCGTCACATGGTGCAGCACGCCGAGCAACGTCTGCTCGATACGCGTCAGCAGCTCGTCCATCCCCACGCCGTTGCGGGCGCACATCGGAACGTTCTTCTCCCCGATCGGGTAATTTGTCATATCGTCGAGCAGATCGACCTTATTGTAGCAGCGAATGACCGGCACACCGGGTCTGGCCAGCTGGTCGATGAGCTTATCGACCACGGCAATATGCGCCTCGCGCTGCGGGTCGGACGCGTCGATGACGTGCAGCAGAAGGTCGGCATATTGCAGCTCCTCAAGCGTCGCCTTGAACGCCTCCACCAGATGGTGCGGCAGCTTGGCGATAAAGCCGACCGTGTCCGACAGCAGGACTTCCAGATGGTCCGACACCTTGAGCTTGCGCGTCGTGGTGTCGAGCGTGTCGAACAGGCGGTTATTCGCCGGAATTCCGGCATCCGTAAGTTGGTTTAGGAGCGTCGATTTGCCCGCATTTGTGTAGCCGACGAGGGCGACGACGGGAATCGCGTTTTTGATGCGCCGTTCGCGCTGGACGGCGCGCGTCTTACGCACCTCGGCAAGCTCCGCCTTGAGCCGGTCGATGCGTTCGCGGATATGCCGCCGGTCGGTCTCGAGCTTCGTTTCGCCGGGGCCGCGCGTACCGATGCCGCCGCCGAGGCGGGACATGGACTTGCCCATGCCGGACAGCTTCGGCAGCAGATACTGATACTGCGCCAGCTCCACCTGCAAACGGCCCTCGGCGGTCTTTGCCCGCTGGGCGAAAATATCCAAAATCAGGGCGCTGCGGTCCAGCACCGTTACGCCGGTGATATCCTCTAAAGCACGGATCTGTGACGGCGAAAGGTCGTTGTCAAAGACGACCATGTTGGCCTCGGTCGTTTCGAGAAGTTCTTTCAGTTCCTCGGCCTTGCCCTCGCCGATGAAGCTGTGCGGGTCGGGGGTATGGCGGTTTTGCAGCATTTTCGCCGCGCAGACACCGCCTGCCGTTTCCAGCAGCGCTTCCAGCTCGTCAAGGGACTCGTCCGTCGCCGTTTCCTCCGGCTTAAAACAGTCGGCGTTCAGGCCGACGAGAATGGCTTTATCAATTGCGGTATGGTCGTTATTTATCATTGTATACTCCAAAAAACTACAAAATATGAAAAAAGTCCGCACCGATACGGCACGGACTTAATCATTACTTCAGACCATACTTCTTGTTGAAACGGTCAACACGTCCACCGGTGTCAACCAGCTTCTGCTTGCCGGTATAGAAAGGGTGGCACTTGGAGCAAATTTCAACCTTGATGTCCTTTTTGGTAGAACCGGTCTCAATAATCTCGCCGCACGCGCATCTGATCGTAGTCTGTTCGTACTTCGGATGGATTCCTTCCTTCATTGCATTCACCTCTTTCTTCTTTTCGTAAAAGGGCAGGATGCCCCCATTTATTCAATGCCCGACTATATTAGCACACATCTTTTCAAAAAGCAAGTGTTTTTTTCGTTTTTTCGCCGGGATTTTTTCGGCACAGCACCATATATAGCCCTCAGGCGACACGTCGGGTACAAATAATCGTTCACTCGCCCGGCACGATACGGACGATCCTCGCCCGCCTCTCGCTGTCCGCCGGGCCGATCGTATCGCAGCGGAACAGCTCGAATAGTGCCGCCGCCCGCTGCTCCAATTGCCAGTAGTCCAAATCCGGCGGCAGCGCGCCGGGATTGACGATCGGGACGACGCCGAGCTTCTTCATCTGCCGCAGCACACCCTGCCCGCGTTCACTCACGGCCAGCACGCGGACATATGGCGCTTCGTCCACCAGCCGTTCCTCCGCGATGCCCAGATACGCACACAGAAGCAACCGCATCAGGCGTGTCCGCGTATAGCGTTTGGACTTCGCCGCCGTTAAAATATCCTCCAGCGTCCGCTCCGAGCGGCAGGCCGCAGCGACCTTGCGCCAAAGCCCTTCGCTGCCGTAGGGCAGTGCGGCAAATTCCTCGTCCGGCATCGAGCGCAGCCGCGCCAGCCACGCCCGCTCCCCTGCCGCGAGCTGATAGCGCGGCGCATCACGAAACGCCTCCTGCGCCGCCGCCGGGACAAAGCCCGTCCAGTCATCCCGCCCACGCAGGAACGAGGCCGACGGATTTTCCGGGTCATCGCTCAGATGATAACTCCCCTCACGGTGCAGCATCAGCGGCGAAAGCGTTTCGCCGCGTCTTAAGATCGCCTTACAGTATTCGACAGCCAGAATATTATTCGGAGCAGTAAGCAGCGTTGCGTCCGCTCCAAGTCGCTCCAAAGCCCGCTGCCGCGCCGCCGGAAAGCTCCGGCCGAGCGCCAGCTCGATTTTTAGAAAACCAGGAAATTCCGGTGTCAGCAGCGCTCTTGCGGTTGACATAATTTTATTATGGTCAACTTCCTCACAGCCGAACGCCAGCGTATCGACGCAGCCGAGCTTCGTAAAAATATCGACCGCGCCGTCTGCAAAGCCCTCCGCCGAACGAATCGCATACGTCAGAGGCAGCTCCAGCACCACGTCCGCGCCGCACAGCACCGCCGCCCGCGCACGGGTCAGCTTGTCCAGAATTGCCGGTTCCCCACGCTGGACATAGTTCCCGCTCATGAGGCAGACGACTGTCCCCCGCTCACGTAACACGGCAAGCTGCTTCTCGTGGCCGTTATGGAAGGGGTTGTATTCACAAATCACGCCGATATTCTTCAAACTTTTTCCCTCATTTCCAAAAAAGCACTTGCCACCCGTGAAAATATATTATAGAATATGGTGGTATGCGATAATACTATCACGAATGCGGAAAAAAAGAAACAAGAATTTACAGGAGTTGAAATCACTATGAACATTCTCGTTATCAATGCAGGCAGCTCGTCGCTGAAGTATCAGCTCATGGACCCGGATACCGGTGTCGTTACCGCCAAGGGCCTTTGCGAACGGATTTATATCGACGGCCGTCTGACGCACAAGAACCTTTCCAACGGCTCCAAGGTCGTGCGCGATATTCCCATGCCCAGCCACGCCGAAGCGATCGAGGCTGTGCTTTCCATTCTGGTCGATCCGGAATACGGCGTGATCAAGTCCGTCGATGAGATCGATGCCGTCGGCCATCGTGTCCTCCACGGCGGCGATAAGTTCATCGCCTCCTGCATCATTGACGAGGCCTGCAAGCAGGCCATCCGCGACTGCATTCCCCTCGGCCCGCTCCACAACCCCGCCAACCTCATGGGCATCGAAGCCTGCGAGAAGGCCATGCCCGGTAAGCCCCAGGTCGCCGTGTTCGACACCGCGTTCCACATGACCATGCCCCCGAAGGCCTACCGCTACGCCATTCCCACGGAGTATTACGAAAACGACCATCTGCGCCGCTACGGCTTCCACGGCACGTCCCACCGCTACGTTTCCAAACGTGCCATTGAGCTGATGGGCAAGCCCGCCAGTGAGCTGAAGATCGTCGTTTGCCACCTCGGCAACGGCTCCTCCCTCTCCGCCGTCGCGGACGGCAAGTGCCAGGATACCTCGATGGGCCTGTCCCCGCTGGCCGGTGTTCCCATGGGTACCCGCGCGGGCGATATCGACACCTGCGTCGCGCAGTTCATTATGAATAAGTACAACATGACCGCCGATGAGTGCCTGACCATGCTCAACAAGAAGTCCGGCGTTCTGGCGCTGTCCAACGGCGTTTCCTCCGACTTCCGCGATCTGGAGGCCGGTGCAGAAAAGGGCGACGCGGCCTGCCAGCTCGCGCTCGACAAATTCTGCTATGAGGTCCGCAAGTACATCGGCGCGTATGCCGCAGCCCTCGGCGGTCTGGATTGCCTCGTGTTCACTGCCGGTGTCGGCGAAAACGGCATCACCAACCGCGCCGCGATCTGCAAGGGTCTGGAATTCTTGGGCGTGAAGCTCGATCCCGCACGCAACAATGTCCGCGGCGAGGAAGCCCTCATCTCCGCCGACGACTCCCGCGTCAAGGTCTGGGTCATCCCCACCAACGAGGAGCTTATGATCGCGCAGGATACCGCCGAGCTTTGCAAGGCCGCGAAATAATGCCGCAACGAGCGCCGCTGTCACTGGCGGCGCTCCTGTTTTCATTTCTTACGACCGGAGGTACCGGATATGAAACGAGGTCTTCGCATCACCTGCCTGCTGCTGTTGCTCAGCCTGCTCCTTGCCTGTACCGTTTCGGCCAATTCGCCGCCGAACGATGAATTCACGGGTAGAGGCGGTTTTCATTGGCAGATTTTTCTCGCGTTCATCTGCGGCTCCGTTGCGCTGACGGTGCTGATCGAATGGCTCGTCAGCCTGCTGTTCCGGTTGAAGGCAGCAACGGTCATCATCGTGACCAATGTCATCTCGCAGTTCATCATGCACGGAGCCTTTCTGCTTGCGACTACGCTGGCCTTGTTTGGCATCCGGTCGATCTATCTCATCGCCATTCTGGAGGTCGCCGTGCTTTTCATCGAATGGATCGTCTATTGCATCAAGCTGCCGAACCACTCGCGCGGCAAGCTCTTTCTCTACACGCTGACCGCAAATCTGCTCTCGCTGGCTGCGGGCAGCCTGGTTTTTCAATTGATTTGATTCCGGAGGTTTTTTCATCATGACAGTTTCTGAGCGCTTACTAAAATATGTATCCTTTGACACCCGGTCCGACGAGAGCAGCGAAACCTGCCCGTCCACGGAGAAGCAAAAGTGCCTCGGCGCAGCATTGGTCGAGGAAATGCAGGCCATGGGCATCGCTGACGCGCGAATGGACGCGGACGGCTATGTCTACGGCTCGGTCCCCGGCAAGGCCGGAGCGCCCGCCATCGGCCTGATCGCCCACATGGACACCTCGCCCGACTGCTCCGGCGCAAATATCCAGCCGCGCATCGTCGAATACACCGGCGAACCGGTCGTTTTGAACGAGGGGAAGCATATCGTCCTCTCCGCGCAGGACTTTCCGCTTCTGAACCGCAGCGTCGGCAAGCACCTGATCGTCACCGACGGCACAACGCTCCTCGGCGCGGACGACAAGGCCGGTATCGCGGAAATTCTGACCGCCGTCGAGGAGCTTCTGTCCGAGGGCGGCGACCATGCCCCCATCCGCATCGGCTTCACCCCTGACGAGGAGATCGGCCGCGGCGCAGACCGCTTCGATCTTGCGCACTTCGGCGCGGACTATGCCTACACCGTAGACGGCGGCACGCTCGGCGAGCTGGAATATGAAAATTTCAACGCCGCCTCCGCCGTCGTGACCGTTCTCGGCCGCAATGTTCACCCCGGCTACGCGAAAAACACAATGATTAACTCTCAGAACATCGCCATGGAATTTCACGCGCTCCTGCCGGTCGTCGAGCGGCCGGAGCATACGGAAAAATATGAGGGCTTCTGCCACCTGTGCGCCATCCACGGCGAGGTGGAAAAGACGACGCTGGAATACATCATCCGCGACCACGACCGCGCAAAGTTCGAGGCGAAAAAGGCGCAGTTTGCAAAAATCGCCGCCCTTTTGAACGACCGCTACGGTGAAAGCACCATACAGGTCGAGATCAAGGACAGCTATTATAATATGAAAGAAAAGATCGAGCCGGTGCTGCACATCGTTGAGGCAGCCAAGCAGGCCATGCTCGACGCAGGCGTCACGCCCAGCATCGTCCCCATCCGCGGCGGCACCGACGGCGCACGCCTGTCCTACGAAGGCCTCCCCTGCCCGAACATCTTCACCGGCGGCGAAAACTTCCACGGCCGCTTTGAATACGTTCCCGTCGAGGACATGGAATCCGCCGTCCGCACTCTAAAGCACCTCCTCCGCAACGCCGCAAAATAATCCCCAAGCCCGCACTTCCGCGAATCCACGGAAAGCGCGGGCTTGTTTTTTATACCAAAATCTGTTAAATAGCTTGAAAAGCTCTTTATAGCGCCAAAGGCGCGTCAGATTCTGCATGAAACGGCGCATCGTGCGTTCGCATGATGCGCGTGTGCGTAGCACTTGGGATTCTTGATGAAATATTTTAATCAAGAATCAGTATCAGTCTGAGAAAACCGCCCCTCCCTTATCAACCCGTAGTTCACCGAGTAATCCACGGCGTTGATTCCCCTCTTCGTCAGGTGGCGGAATGGCCCCAACTCGGAAGGACGCGGAAAAACCACCTGCGTTATGCTTGCAGCTGCGACAGAGGAAACCAGGCTTCTCACAAATTGGGAAAGTACGTTTTTAGGAATTCTTATAGTTGTAGTGAGCCAGTGTTCTTGCTGTCGATTGCGAAGGCAAACAGGGTTTCTTTGTCCACTGCCGAGAAGCAGTCGGTGCGTTTGAACTCTGCGGCGTAATTCTTTTCGATGCTCTCTAGCGTTTCGCGCAGTTGGAGCATTGCCGCAAACTCATGCTTGCAATTGTAACTACAAAAGCACGTACAAGTCAGGCCGCTAATCTCGCCGTCGTTGTACTCAAATTCAACTTCGTAAGGCACGGTACCCACAACGATCGCGTAGCCGCGCATTCCGGCGATGCTGATATATTTCACTCTATTCCTGACGTAGTATTCTCGGCCACGCTCCGCAATGGCGGGACTTACCTTCATACCTTGCTTGTCATCCAAGCGGAATGTGGTATCATCGCGGCCGCTGGCATATTCGTCATCATTCTTTAGTGGAGCCATGTACCATGTTTTGATCTTACTGACCGGCAATGCTTCAGGGTCGAAGGTCACAAAGTGCGAACCCGCCATGAAAAATCGTCCATGGACGGTGGTGTCCACTACCGAGATCACGCACTTGTACTCGGACAGCTTGATCTTGAAATTATAGTTGACCTCGACGATGTGACCAAGGATACCTTCCATTCTGCCATCCACATAGACCATATCGCCGACGCTCAGATCGAATCGGTCGTTATAGTACGCCAGCGTCGTATTACGAGTAGGAAAATGCACCTGCACCACGGACTTGCGCGGGGCCGCCGTCTGCTCCGGTGCGCTATATGTAGCTTCTGTAAAGTTTTCTTCGGGATGGTCTGCCGCAAAACCGATTCTAAATGTCATAAGCCACTCCCCCCTTGAAAATTTATCGATTCCTTTTTCGGCCATTATTTATATTTAGCCTAGCCTGATGATTGCATTATAGCACATATTTTTCAATTTTGCGATACCAGTTTTACCAATTCAACGCAATTATCGCTATTTTCAAGGGAAAATATTTTCGAACCGTCCAATGTATCCTGTTAAGCATTCCACGTGCTTCTTATCCTCTGCGTCCTGGTATCCGGAGAGATGGGCCTCGTTTGACCCACAAGCCGGAACAACCAGCGCCAAAATGTCTGGCTGAGCTCACCCTGACCGTAGCGGCATACCGGCCGGCTCCGCACATTGCTCTCACTTTTGCATGAAAGCGCATTCCCTCCTGTTTGTAACGTACGGGAGAGGTTGCTTTGCAAACGGAACATCGTATAAAAAAGAAAAAAGCACGCCGAAGCGTGCTTTGGTGGAGACTAATGGACTCGAACCATCGACCTCCTGCGTGTGAAGCAGGCGCTCTAACCAGCTGAGCTAAGCCTCCGTAGCGGGGATATTATAGCACATTCATTTAGAAAAGGCAAGCACTTTTTTTGCTTTCGCGGCGGCGGACGAGGGCAGTTTTTGTCGAAAATCCTTGCATCCCTGCAACTGTGATGGTATAATTAAATTTGACACTCAAGCAAAGCGGGGTCTTTTCCATGAAAATCAAGACAATGGAGCTGCCTTATGAAAAGGTATTGGCGCTGCCGCCGGTAAAGCGGAAAAAGCCGCGGCGGCCGTCGTTGTTTTTCCGGACGCTGCTGCGGATTTTTTCCGCACCGGGGCTGCGGAAGGTACATTTTCAATGCAAAAAAATCGGTATGGAGCGGTTGAAAAAGGCGGAGCCTTGTCTGATTCTGATGAACCATTCCAGCTTTATTGACCTCAAGATCGCAACGAGCGTGTTCTATCCCCGGCCGCTGAGCATCGTCTGCACGTCGGACGGCTTTGTCGGCAAGGAGTGGCTCATGCGGCATCTCGGCTGCGTTCCGACGGCGAAATTCGTGACCGATTACGCACTCGTCAAGGATATGATCTACTGTGTCAACACACTGCGCACATCCGTCCTGATGTATCCTGAGGCAAGTTACTCCTTTGACGGTACGGCAACGCCGCTGCCGGAGAGCGTCGGAAAGTGCCTGAAGCTGCTCGGCGTTCCCGTCGTGATGATTCGGACGAACGGCGCATTTTTACGCGACCCATTATATAACAACCTCCAGCTCCGTAAGACAGATGTGAGCGCAGAGGTCGAATATCTGCTCTCGCCGGAGGAAATTGCGGAAAAATCCGTCGCGGAGCTGAACGAAATTTTGCAGCAGCAGTTCTCCTTCGACAATTTCCGTTACCAGCAGGAACACAGCATCCGCATCAAAGAAGGCTTCCGTGCCGACCATCTCAACCGCATTCTCTACAAATGCCCGCACTGCCTCTCCGAGGGTCAGATGGAGGGCAAGGGCGTTTTCATCCGCTGCAACCGCTGCGGCAAGGGCTATGAACTGACGGAGGAGGGCTACCTCTCCCCGCTCGACGGCGAGGGCCGCTTCACCCATATCCCGGATTGGTATCGTTGGGAACGCGAGGAGGTACGAAAAGAGATTGAAGCGGGCAGCTACCGGCTGGAATCCGACGTAGAGATCTACATCATCCGCGACGCGAAGGCCGCGTATCACGTCGGGCGCGGCCACCTGACGCATACGGTCGAGGGCTTCCATTTGACCGGCTGCGGCGGAAAGCTGGACTATGTGCAAAAGCCCGCCGCATCCTACAGCCTCTACTCCGATTTTTACTGGTACGAGCTCGGCGACATGATCTGCATCGGCAAGCCGAATTTCCTGTACTACTGCTTCCCTGCCGTTTCCGGCGACGTTGTCGCCAAGGCACGGCTGGCGACCGAGGAGCTGAGCAAGCTCGAACGCGCCGCAGCAAAGGCATAAGGCATAAAGAGCAGCGTGCCGAGCGCATCGGCACGCTGCTTTATTCCGCACGGAGCGGTTTTTGTGACAGATCAAGGCGCATCACGGTACCCTTTCCGGGTTCAGACGTGGCGGTCAACGGGATATTGAGATTTTTGCAGACGCGGCGGCAGAGGTACAGGCCGATGCCCGTCGCGCGGCGGTCGGAACGGCCGTTGTAGCCGGTGTAGCCCTTTTCAAACACGCGCGGCAGGTCCTCCGGCGCGATACCGATGCCGGTGTCCGCGATGCAAAGCGTTTTTCCGTCAAGATAGATACGTACGCCACCCGCCTGCGTGTATTTCAGCGCATTGGACAGAAGCTGATCGATCACAAATCCAAGCCATTTTTCATCGGTAATCAGCGTCAACTCCGTCGGTTCATAGGTCAGCTTCAATCGCTTTACAATGAATTCCGAAGCAAATTTTCTGACCGAGCGGCGCACGATCTCGTCCAGCGCACAGGTGCGAAAAACAAAATCATTCGCTGGTGCATCCAGGCGCAGGTAGGCCAGCACCATTTCGACGTACTGCTCGATGCGCAGCAATTCGAGGGACAGCTTTCGCGACAAGGCTGTGTCCTCATTCTGCAACGTAAGCCGCATTGAAGCAATCGGCGTTTTGATCTGATGGACCCAGACGGTGTAGTATTCCATCATATCGCGGTACTGGTTCGCAGCAGAGTTCTGCGCCGCGAGCATTTGCTCCCGCAGCGAGAGCAGCAGCTGCTGACAATCTGCCTCCGCAATCGTTTCCGGCTGCGGCAGGTCCGACAAAAGTACGGCGCAGTTTTGCTCCAGGACAAGCATCGTGCGGTGTTTTGCGCGAGTGCGGAGGAAATCAGCGGTCAGCGCCCCCGTACCAAGCAGGACGCACAGCCCCGCTGGATAGGCCACCGCCCGCAGCGGCAGACGGTACAAGCAGAAGCAGGCCGTAAAAATGCCGCAAAAGATGGCGTAAAGTACGATCCCCCAGCGGTACTGCCGGAGATAGGAGCGGAGCAGTCTCATAAGCCCTCCGTTTCTTCGCTGAGCGTATAGCCGATGCCGACGCGCGTTTCAACAAAACCGGCCAGCCCCGCCGCATCCAGCTTTCGCCGCAGGCGGTTGACGTTGACGGTCAGCGTGTTTTCGTCAACGAACACATCCGTCTCCCAAAGCCGCTCCATCAGCCGCTCCCGGCTGACGACGCGGCCCTTGTTTTCCATCAGGCAATGTAAAATCCGATACTCATTCTTGGACAGCGGGATGCGCTTGCCCTGATAGGTCAGCGTACTCGTTCCGACGTCGAGGAAAGCCCCGCGATGCTCCAGCACGGAACGTTCGGCAGTGAAATCGTACGTCCGGCGAAACAGCGCCTGCACCTTCGCCATCAAAATGCCCAGATCAAATGGCTTCGCGATAAAATCGTCCGCACCGAGGCTCAACGCCATGACGATGTTCATGTTATCCGCCGCCGAGGAAAGGAAAATGATAGGCACATTCGAGAGCTTTCGGATCTCCGAACACCAATGATAGCCATCAAAAAATGGCAGTGCGATATCGAGCAGCACCAGATGCGGCTGCACAGCGGCAAATTCCGTCATAACATTGCGAAAATCGCGAACCGTATGCGCCTCCAGCCCCCATTGCCGCGCGTAGAGCGCGACCGCCTCGGCGATGCATGGGTCATCCTCGACAATCAACAGCTTGTACATTCCCTCGCCTCCCTTCCGGAATAGTATAGCACAGGCTCGGATTATTTTCCAGTCCCGGTTTTTTCGCGCCGGGGCGGGAAAGCTATTCGTGAGGTGATCGCAATGTGGGACATTATCATTGTAGGCGGCGGCGCGGCGGGATGCAGTGCTGCGATCTATGCCGCCCGGTTCGGTCTGCGAACGCTGCTGCTTGACCGTAATGCAGGGGACGGACAGCTTGCACAGGCAGCGGAAATTGAAAACTATCCCGGCTTCCGCTCTATCGGCGGCGCGGAGCTGGCCGAACGTTTTCGACAGCAGGCGGCGCAAAGCGGTGCTGTGTTGCTAGCAACCGCAATCCGTTCCCTTCAGCTCGAAGGTCCGGTCAAGCGGCTGGAAACGGACCATAGAACGTTCGAAGCGCGGGCCGTCATACTTGCGACCGGTGCGCAGCCGCGCCGCCTCGGTCTGCCGGAGGAAGGACAGCTACAGGGGCGCGGGGTCAGCTACTGCGCCGCCTGCGACGCGCCGCTCTATCGCGGAAAAATCGTCGGCGTGGTCGGCGGCGGGAACAGCGCCGTCACGGAAGCATATCATCTTTCGCGTCTTTGCAGAGAGGTGCATCTGATTTTTCGGCGGCCCGAGCTTCGCGCGTCAGAGGCTGAAATTGAACGGCTGCAGGCACGAAGCAATGTCCGTTTCCATGCCGCAGCGGAAATCACCGCCCTGCTTGGTACAGAACGGTTGAACGGTATTCGGCTCGCCGATGAGCAGGAGGTGGCGCTGGACGGGCTGTTTGTCGCCATCGGGCGGGAACCGGAAAGCAGCTTGTTCCGTCCACAGCTTGCCTGTGGTCCCGGCGGCGGCATCCTCACGGACGGCGACATGGCCACAGCGCTGCGCGGTGTCTTTGCCGCCGGCGATGTACGCGAAAAGGCTGTCCGACAGGTCATCACGGCCGCAGCCGACGGGGCCATCGCCGCCTGTGCGGCAGAGCGTTATATCAAAAGCGTCAGTCAATCCGACTGACGCTTTAATATCGCAATTGCTTCATTTAACAGCTCACGATTGGCCTCGTGTGCGGTCAGGACGCGGCTCTTAGGATGGGAGCGGATGGCATCAAGCAGCGGCGTGGACCGGTCGCGCACAGCCAGCAGGACTCGATAATCACCGTCTAAGATGTCGAAAACAGCCTTTTGAAACGCTATCGCGCGGTTTTCCATCACGCCGATCTCGTCCATCAGGACCAGTGCCCCAGCCGGGATACCGGTCAGGAAACGGACCCCGGCCTCGTCGAACACCTCTGGATAGCCGGTCGCGTGACGGTTTGTGCAAAGGCCGATGCGGTGGCAGTAGCACAGCGGTTCCCGGCAGCCGTGCAGATAGACCGGTGCGGTTCCGTCGTCTAACGGCGCTAATTTTTCCGTCCAGACGCCGTAGACCGGCTCCTGTAGCGCGGAAAGGATGCGCTGGATTGCTGTGCTTTTCCCGCTGCCAGAGCAGCCGCAGATCACGATGTTCATTACAAAAAATCCTCCGGGATATCGTGCGCGTCAAAGATAAAAATCTCCATGTCACGCTGCGACGGTAAATAATACGGAAATTCAGCGGATTGCGTTTGTGAGAGGCGGCGTTGTAGTTCCTCTGTTCCGATCGCCGCGCCGCTACGATCGTAAAGCGCGAAAAATTCCGATGCTGCCTCGATTGAGCGGAAAGGTTGCCCGAATTCCAATTGCAGCCGCTGCGTTTCAAACGGAATTTTAAGCGTCGTCAGCAGTGCGCGAGCCTCCTCCTGCCGGTGCCGGTCGCGCTCGGCTGGCTGCACGGAAAATCGATGCGCCGGGTTGGCCCGTTTCACGGCGACCACCCGCCCCGTGCATTGGTGCGCAGCAATTTGCAGAATCTCGCGCATCCGGCCAAAATAGCAGAAAACCATCGCGTTATACTGTGCGCTCATCGTAAAAATATCACCGCATACAACGCGCAGATTCTCCGGCAAAACCTCCGCACGAAGGGCCTCGATTGGCGCTGCCGCAAGATCGACCGCCGTGACCAGTTGACAATACCGGCACAACTCCAACGCCAAGCTGCCAAGCCCGCAGCCCGCGTCGCAGATATGGCCGTCCTTTGGAAGCCACGGCAGCAGATGCGCCGCCAATTTTGGAAAAAAATCGCCGTAAGCTGCCGCGTCACGCAGAAACGCTACGGACGCGGCGCTCCAATCCTGCATCACAGCGATTCGGCGCGGCAGAGGATCATTTCCGCCGCGATGCTGATGGCGATCTCGGCGGGGGTCTGCGCCCGGATGTTCAGGCCGATCGGCGAATGGACGGACTGAATCACGTCCTCCGGGATGCCCGCATTGCGGAGCATCTCCTGCGACCGGGCAATCTTCTGCCGCGAACCGATGCAGCCGACGTAGCGCAGCGGGAAACGCAGCGCTTGCTCCAGCAGCGCAAAGTCCGACTGATGGCCCGGCGACATAATGACGACATAATCCTGCGGCTTTAACGTGACGTAATCACAGATGTGCTTGTAGTCGCCCAAAATGACGCGATTTGCCATCGGGAAACGCTCCTGATTCGCCAGCTCCGGGCGGTTATCAAACAGCGTAACGCGGAATTCGACACCCGCCAGCACCGGCACGAGCGCCTGTCCGACGTGGCCGCCGCCAAAGATATAGACCTGTCCTGCCTGCACAAGCGGCTCGGTATAGACCAGCGGCTCACCCTTGCAGTAAACGGCGCGATTCTGAAACAGCTCCGGCTGCTCCTTCGCCTCAGCCTCGGTCACGACGGTAAATTTCTCCACCAAGCCGTCGCGGGCGCGGAGATAGAGCCAGCTATTCTCATCCTTCTTCAGCGCGTCGCGAATGGCGCAGAGCGTGGGCATATCCGCCTCCGTCACGAGCTGGTAATAGATGGAAACCTTGCCGCCGCAGACCATGCCGATGGAATTGACATCGTTCGGCGTGAGGTCGAAGGCACGAAGCCGGTCGCGCACGCAGTCCTCGCCGCCCTTCAAGATTTCCTTGGCATCCCGCGCGGCCAGCAGCTCCACGCGGCCGCCGCCGACCGTTCCGAGTGCCGTCCCGTCGGCAAACACGGCCATTCTCGCGCCCGCCCCGCGCGGAGCCGAGCCGGAGCTGGCAAGCACGGTACACAGCACCGCGCTCTCGCCGCGCTCGATTGCTTCCATTATCTTTTGAATCAAAATCTTCATAGCAGCCTCCGGTTGATTGTAATCATTGCTCTAATCATACTATAGCACCCGCCAAAAAGCAAGCATCGTCGCGACCGAATAAAAAAACAACGCCGGAGGAGCTTATTCCTCCGGCGATATTTTTTATGTTCCGGCTGCGGAAAGGTACGAAGCAAAGGTGTAGATATCCGTATACCGCGAAACGTAGAAGCGATTGACAAGATATGGATCGTCCGAGGTGTTGTACTGGCCGCCGACCATCTTGATACCGAAATTGTAATAGGTACCGATGATGGAAAGCGTGTTTTCGTTGTATTTCCCCGTCGGGTAGCACAGGACGTATGGCACCTTCCCGGTGATGCGCGTGATCGCCTTCTGACTTTCGGACAACTCGTAATCGGTCGTGTCCGCATCCATCGCGTCCATGTCGTCGTGGGTATAACCATGACTCTGGATGGAAATCAGGCCGGAATCGGACATTTCACGCACCTGCTCCGGCGTTGCCTTATGCGGGATAACGCCGGGCGCGTTGCCGATCACGAACACCGTCGCCTTGACGTTATACTTTTGCAGCAGCGGCAGCAGCTCGATATAATTGTCGTCATACCCGTCGTCAAAGGTCAAGATGACCGGCTTATCATAATCCTCCAAATGGGCCAGATCCTCGAACCAGATCGCATCGTAGCCATTTTCCGTCAGGTATTTGAGCTGCTCCTCCATGCTCGACGGGCTGACAAACAACTCGTCGATGCCCCAAAGGTCGTCGCTGACCGCGTGGTACATCAACACCGGAACATTGATGCCCGGCGTCGGGGTAAACTTCCGCGCACCGGGGGTATAATATGTTGTACCGTCCAGCGCATAGGCCGGATAGCCCATTGCCTCCGCCGCAGCGGCGACCGGAACATAGAGCGTTCCGTCCACGACCGTGTCAAAGGTCGCCGCACCGATCGTCACGGAAGCATCCGCAAGCTGCACCTTTGCCTTATCCGTCGCATGGGCAGACCCCGCCGCGTCCAGACCGGCGGCACGCAAAAACTCCGTCGCCGAAACCACGTCCGTCCCATCCAGTGTATACGCCTCCAGCGCCGTACCGTCCAGCACATACGCCGCCACACACGGCTGCAAAACCGGGACCGGCTCTGTCGTAGCTTCCGTCGCGGGCTGGGTCGGCTCGGTCACAGGCGGCAGCGTTACGGGGGCGGTTTCCTCCGTCGTCATCAGCGTTTCGTCCGAAGCCATGCCGTCCAATCCGAACAGCAGCACACCGGCGACCGCAAGCAGCACAACAAGAACGACCGAAAGTGCGATAATTGCCTGTTTCATTTCTCCTCCAGGATCTTCGTCAGCTCGTGCATAAAGCTATTGATGTCCTTGAACTGGCGGTAGACCGACGCAAAGCGGACATAGGCGACTTCATCGAGCGGCTTCAGGCGCTCCATGACCAGCTCGCCGATCTTGCCGGTGTTGACCTCGCGTTCGAGCGAATTCTGCACGATCTGCTCGATCTCGGTCACTGCGGATTCGATATCGGCCATGCTGACCGGGCGCTTTTCGCAGGCGCGGACCATGCCGCGCAAAATCTTATTGCGGTCGAACGGTTCGCGGCTGTTATCCTTCTTCACCACAACGACCGGCAGGCTCTCCACGGTCTCATAGGTCGTAAAGCGCTTCTGGCAGGCAAGACACTCTCTGCGGCGGCGAATGCTCGCACCGTCCTCGGAATGCCGGGAATCAACGACCTTGCTCTCCTGATAGCCGCAATATGGGCACTTCATAGCAGTCCCTCCTCTTTTGTACTATATCTAGTACATTTTATCAGATTGGCCGCAAAATGTCTATCCTTTTTTCTTGCAAACAACCAAATTCCCGCATAAAAAAGAGGGGACGTAACGTCCCCTCAAAAGTAAGCGCTTAGCAGCCGCAGCCGTTGTCACAGCCGCAGCTATTGCCGCAGCCACAGCCGTTGCCGCACCCATTGCCGCTGTTGAGCAGCGTGCCGTTGCCGCAGCCGCAGCAGCTAAAGAGCAGGATGAGGATAATGATCCACCAGCAGCTACCCATTCCGTTATTGCAATTCATAATCAGAACCTCCTGTTTTTCATTGAGCATCAGGCTCACTCCATGTTATGCCATGATGCCGAAAGTGTGACAGTCGCTATGATCGTTCGGCCCTCATACTGGCTTATCCGACCTTCGGTTCTCATCCGCACGGTTCCCGGGCCGGATGCTTGGTTCGCGCCGCAGCGGAATGCTTTCGTGTATTCTGTTTTATAGGGTCGCGGCCTTCGGATGCCGGCAAAAATGCAAAGAAAACTTTCGATCCTCCGTCATTTCGTCATTTAACAATTCTCTACTGTGAGTAGAGTCGCCGTCTACCACATTTTTACTTCTCTACTCACAGTCGAGAGTGCATTTTGGGCGTATTTATGATAAAATAACGCCGTAAAATTTTCCAAGGAGGACTGTTCTATGCCCAAATTTATCGTCGCAACGGAAAGCGGCTGCGATCTGTCGCTTGAATTCTGCCAGCAGCGTGAGATTTACGCGCTTAAGATGAAATATACGATGGACGGCGAGATTCAAACGGACACCATGCGTCCGGAGGACCTCAAGGTCTTTTACCGAAAGATGGCCGAAGGCTCCAGCGTCCATACCAGCGCCGCCAACATGAGCGACTACCTTGATTTCTGGACTCCCCTGCTGGATAAAAAGCTGCCCATCGTCCATGTCGCAATGGGAACCGGCATTTCCAGCTCCTATCAGAACGCCCTGCTTGCCAGAGAGCAGCTTCTGTCCGAGCATCCGGACGCTGTGATCTACGTTGTCGATTCCATCGGTGCTTCCCTCTCCTATGGTATGCTCGCTCTGGATGCCGCGCGGATGCGCGACGAGGGCGCAACGCCGGAGGAATGCGTCGCATGGCTTGAAAACCAGCGCCATCATGCAAATCCGTACTACACGACCGGCGATTTGGAATATCTCTATCGCGGCGGCCGCGTGAGCCGTACCGGCCTTGTCATTGCCCGTGCGCTGAACATCTGGCCGATCCTGAATCTGAACGACAAAGGCGAGCTGAAGGTCATCGAGAAGAGCCGCGGCCGCAAAAAGACCTATGACCGCATCACCGAGATTATCAAGGAAGACGCCGTCGATCCCGCCTCCCAGACGCTCTACATCAGCCACGCCGACGCGCTGGAGGAAGCAACGCGCTTCGCCGAGCAGATCAAGTCCGAAGTCGGCTTTAAGGATATTTTCTATTCCACCATCGGCGCAACCATCGGCGCACACACCGGCCCCGGACTCGTCGCCGCCTTCTACTATGGTCACGACCGCAAGCCAAGCAAATAAGCCTTCCCCACTCCGCTCCGCAGCCCCACCGGGCTGCGGAGTTTTTCGGAAAAACAAAAATCTTTCAAAACTTGCAAAAAAACTCTTGCAATTTCAAATCATATCTGCTATAATACCCACGCGTTGAGGAAAACGCAGTCCTATGGGGGTATAGCTCAGCTGGGAGAGCGCTTGAATGGCATTCAAGAGGTCAGCGGT
>CABSFY010000040.1 GCA_902477055.1 uncultured Eubacteriales bacterium | reverse complement strand
TGTGAAAGGGAACCGTCAGGGTTCCCTTTCACGTTCAATAACCCCGCCGCAGCGGGCAAAATTGCAAAATAATCTTCCTTATTCCTATTTTGCAATTTTGAAAGCAGCTTGTCGGAAAAGTCCGTCAGGACTTTTTTGACAAGCTGAGGCCGCTGCAAAGCGGCCTTTCGTTTGTCAAAGAGTTTGTCATTGCGAGGAGCGAAGCGACGTGGCAATCTCTTGCAGGAAGTTCCGAATTCGCCTGAATCTACCGAAATATCAAAATAATTCTGCGAGATTGCCACGGCCGTAAACGGCCTCGCAATGACACGTGGGGGAATGAAAAAAGGCATGAGGTCGGTCCTCATGCCCTTTTTGTTATGGTTCGGTCGGTTCGACCGTTGTGTCGGTGGGTTCCTCGGTCTTGGAACCGTAGGTGATGTCCGCGTCGGAGAGGGTGCGGGCGCCGTCGGTTTTCAGGAACACGAAGTCCACGCCCGGCGTGATATCGGACAGCATACCGCGCGTGACGAAGATGGCGTTGCTTTTGAACACGACGGGGCAGATCGGCGCGGTTTGCAGAAGCTGACCGCACAGCTCGTAGAAGCTGCCGGAGTTTTTCAGCGCAGAGATGCAGAGGCCTGCAAGGCCGGTGCTGTTGATCGCCCCGTAGTTCAGGTTGCCGTACTTGGTGAAAAATTCGATCAGGTCGAAATTCGTCGTCAGGCGCGTTTCGCCGTAGTAGAGGTCGAAATCGCCGTCGTCGAGGTTTTTCAGGTATTGCTCACGGGGAACGGCATTGACGGTGATGTTCAGCCCAGCGGCCTTGAGCTTTTCGGCGATGCTCTCAGCGGCGGCGACACGCTTCGGGTCGTCGGAGCAGACGAGGAAGATGCCGACGTGGCCGAGATAGTCGTCTGACGTGGTGACGCGAGAGTTGCTGACGGCCTCGGCGAAGCGGGCGGGCGCGTAGTCATAGTCCCGCGCGAGCTGCTCGTCGTAGTAGTCCGACAGCGGGCTACAGGGCAGGACGCTCGGCTGCGCGAAGCCCCTATAGACCTCGTTGGACAGCGTGTTGCGGTCGATGGCATAGGTCACGGCGGTGCGCAGGGTGTCGTTGACGAAATAGCCGCTGTAAAGATTGAAGCCGATGTAGTGCATGACCGTCGTGGGGACCTCCCACGCCTCGTAGTCGCAGCGGTAGCCGCCGGCGGCGACGGAATTCGGATCGCAGTAGACGAGGTCCGTTTCGCCGAACTCGAACGCATCGCGCAGATCGTTGGGCGTTTCCGCCGGGGTGAGCGGAATTTCGGTGGCATCGACGGCCAAGGGGACGGTTTCGACCCATTTCGGGTTGCGGACCAGCATGGTCCCCTTCAGATAATATGGGCCGCTGCCGGTCGGGATATCCGCCTCGACGGATTCGGCCTTGACGACCGGGATATCCAGCATGGGCGCGAAGTTTTCGTAGGGCGTGTCCAGCACGACGATGATCGTACCATCCGCTTCGGCAGAAATGTCGTAAATATGCGACAGGCGGGCCTTATAAATGCCGCTGCCGCGCGCCGCCTGAATCGAGGCGACGACATCCTGTGCCGTCAAAAGTGTCCCGTCAGAGAATGTCACGCCCGGGACAAGTGTAAAATAATACGTCGTTGCGTCCTCGGACACGCGGAAGGTCTGGCAGAGCTGCGGCACGGCGCGGAATTCGCCCGAAACGACGAACAGGCTCTCATACAGCAGCGAAAAGGCCGCGCGGTTGACCGTTGCGAGGCAGGTATACGGATTCAGACCGTATTCCGGCAGATACGACAGTCCGAAGCCGCCGTCGTCCTTCGAGGCCAGCGGTTCGCTCGTCGCCTCCGTTTCGGAGGACGGCTCGGTCGCGTCCGGCGAGGTCGGCGCGACATTTTGCGGGTTGGGGCTTCGTGTGCAGCCGCTGAGCAGCAGCGCCAGCAGCAAGCACACGGCAATCAGCTTTTTCACGTTGTTTCTCCTTGCAGCATGATGACGGCGGCCAGTGAGCCGCGATCGTTCCCGACGCGCCGGTGTGACCAGAAGCGCTCCGGCTGGCAGGCGGTGCAGGCATCGCAGATGTCGATCTGCGTCACGCCCGCGCGGCGCAGCCAGATGGCGTTGCATTCTTTTAGATTTACATAATATTTTTCACTGACAGGTCGAATTGCGCTTTCTGCTTCCGCACCGAGCGCGTTTAACATTGCCGTTGGAACGTCGGCATCCGTTTCAAAGCAGCACTGCGAAATGCACGGGCCGATGGCCGCGCGGATATTTTTCGGGTCGCAGCCGAACTCGGCCTGCATTTTCTCCGCCGCCTTGGCCGCGATGCCCGCTGCCGTGCCGCGCCACCCGGCATGGACCGCGCCGGCAACGCGCCGGACCGGGTCATAGAGCAGCAGCGGCGTGCAATCCGCCGAGAAAACCGTCAGCGCAACGCCCGGCTCGTCCGTTACGAGGCCGTCGCAGTCCTGCTCGACCGGGACGATCAGGCCCCGGCCGCATTGCGCCCTGCCGACGCGCTCGACGATATCCGAGTGGATTTGACGAGTAAAGGCGGTCTGTTTCGGCTCGAAGCCGACAGCGCGACCCAAAATGCGGTAGTTTTCCAGCACGTTGGCTGGGCGGTCGCCGCGGTGAACGCCGAGATTCAGCGAGGCCAGCGCCCCCTCGCTCACGCCGCCGAAGCGGGTGGAGAAGCAGTGCGCAGTTCCCTGTAAAAAGTCGCTCGTAAGGTATTCCAGCGTTCCCGCGCGGTTTACATAAAAACTCATTGCTTTGCCTCGTCCTTATCCCGGCAGCAATACTTATACTTCTTGCCGCTGCCGCAGGGACAGGGGTCATTCGCGCCGACCTTAATCTTTTTGACAACGGGTTGGCGCTTAACGGTCTTGTCGCCGCCGGTCGCGCCGGTGGCGGTGATCTTGGCGACCTGCTTGCGCTTGACATCCTCCGGGGTGCGCAGGCGGAACAGGTACAGGCGGCGGACCGTTTCCTCGCGGATGGCGTTGATCATGCCGTCGAACATTGCGAAGCCCTCACGCTTATAGGCGACGACGGGGTCGGTCTGGCCGTAGGCACGCAGGCGAATGCCCTGCTTGAGGTCGTCCATCGCATCGATGTTGTCCATCCAGTATTCGTCCACGACGCGCAGCAGGATGATGCGCTCGATCTCGCGCATCCGCTCCACGCCGAACTCCTGCTCGCGGGCAGCGTAGGTTTCGTTAAAGAGCCGGAACAGCGCTTCCTTCAGCGCGTCGGCGGACTCGCCCACTTCGGCATGGAGCGCACCGGCAGGATAATACACGCCCGCGAATTTCTCGTTCAGCGGGGCAAGCTGCTCCTCGTTTTCGATCTTCTGCTCCGTGCCGAGGACGTCGTTGACCTCGGATTCGATCACGTAGCGAATCATGCCCT
Organism: uncultured Eubacteriales bacterium; assembly: GCA_902477055.1. Lineage (GTDB taxonomy): Bacteria > Bacillota > Clostridia > Oscillospirales > Oscillospiraceae > JAZOXB01. Next base: position 15,513 of record CABSFY010000040.1, on the reverse strand, counting down.
CGATGGTCGGGTGCAGATCCTCGCCGTCGAGGACCTTCTGGCGCTGCTCGTAGATGACGGTACGCTGCGTGTTCATCACGTCGTCGTATTCCAGCACATTTTTGCGGGCTTGGAAGTTACGGCTTTCGACGGTTTTCTGTGCGTTTTCGATTGCGCCGGAGAGGATCTTCATGTCAATCGGCGTGTCCTCGTCAAGGCCGAGGGAGTTCATCATATTCATAATGCGCTCAGAGCCGAACAGGCGCATCACGTCGTCCTCCAGCGAGAGGAAAAAGCGCGTTTCACCGGGGTCGCCCTGACGGCCCGACCGGCCGCGCAGCTGATTGTCGATACGGCGCGACTCGTGGCGCTCGGTGCCGACGATGAACAGGCCGCCCGCCGCGCGAACCTTCTCCGCCTCGGCATCGACCTCGACCTTATATTTCGCGTAAGCCTCCTTGAACTGGCGGCGCACGTCGAGAATTTCGGGGTTGTCCGTTTCGGCGTAGGAATTGGCCTCGGAAATCAGCTCCTCCGGGATTTCCCGCTTACGCAGATCGGACAGGGCCATATACTCCGCGTTGCCGCCGAGCATGATATCCGTACCACGGCCGGCCATGTTCGTCGAGATGGTGACCGCGCCGAGCTTACCGGCCTGTGCGACGATCTCGGCTTCCTTTTCGTGGTGCTTGGCGTTCAGGACGGTGTGCGGCACGCCCTCGCGCTTGAGGAGCTTGGAGAGATATTCGGATTTTTCGATGGAAATCGTGCCGACGAGGACGGGCTGGCCCTTTTCGTGGCATTTTTTGATCTGCTCGATGACCGCGCGGAACTTGCCCGCCTCGGTTTTGTACACCACGTCGTGGTGGTCGATACGGACGACGGGGCGGTTCGTCGGAATTTCGACGATGTCGATCTGGTAGATCGCGGAGAATTCCTCCTCCTCGGTCAGCGCCGTGCCGGTCATGCCGGAGAGCTTGGAGTACAGGCGGAAGAAATTCTGGAACGTGATGGTTGCAAGGGTCTTGTTTTCGCCCGCGACGCTCACGCCTTCCTTGGCCTCGATGGCCTGATGCAGGCCCTCGTTATAGCGGCGGCCGTACATCAGGCGGCCCGTGAACTCGTCCACTATAATGACCTGTCCGTTCTGGACGACGTAATCCGTGTCGCGCTTCATCACGCCGCGTGCCTTGAGCGCCTGGTTGATATGATGCGAGAGGGTGGTGTTTTCCACGTCGGCGAGGTTTTCCACGCCGAAGTATTTCTCGGCCTTGGCGATGCCGCTGGCGGTGAGGTTCGCGGTGCGGGATTTTTCGTCCACAAAGTAGTCGCAGTCCAGATCGTCCTGATCCTGCTTTTCGTCCATCGTTGCAAAGACCTTCTTACGCAGGCCGGAAACGAAGAAGTCCGCCATTTCGTACAGCTTCGTCGAATCCTCGCCCTTGCCGGAGATGATGAGCGGTGTCCGTGCCTCGTCGATGAGGATGGAGTCCACCTCGTCCACAATGGCGAAATTGTGTCCGCGCTGAACCATGTCGCTCTTGTAAAGCGCCATGTTATCGCGCAGATAGTCAAAGCCCAGCTCGTTATTGGTGCAGTAGGTGATGTCGGCCTTGTAGGCCTCGCGGCGCTCACTCGAGGTCAAGTCATGCACGATCAGACCGACCGTCAGGCCGAGGAAGCGATAGACCTTGCCCATCCACTCCGAGTCGCGCTTGGCGAGGTAGTCGTTGACGGTGACGATATGCACGCCCTTGCCCGTCAGCGCGTTCAGGTAGGCCGGGAGGATGGCGACGAGGGTCTTGCCTTCGCCGGTTTTCATCTCCGCGATGCGGCCCTGATGCAGGATGATACCGCCGATGAGCTGGACACGGTACGGGCGCATTCCCAGCACGCGGTCGGCTGCCTCGCGGCACACCGCAAAGGCCTCCGGCAGCAGCTCGTCCAGCGTTTCACCTGCCGCGTAGCGCGACTTGAATTCCTCGGTTTTGGCGCGGAGCTGCTCGTCGGTGCAGTCCTTCATCGCCCCGCCCAGCGCCTCGATGCGATCGACGATCGGTTTGAGCTTCTTGACCTCGCGCTCCGAGCGCGTTCCGAACATTTTTGTAATCAGTCCCATGGTTTTGTGACCTTTCCGTGAAATAATTTAAGGACATTATAGCACACCTTGTCCCGCAAAAAAAGCGGCAAGCGCAAATGCTTACAGAAAATTCAAATTCTGGGGCGATTTTGCGGCTTTGGATGCGCGAAAACGGGCCGCTGTTCACCGTGCCCGCCGAATTTCCCGATAATTATACCATTTGGAGCGTAAAAACGCAACTGTGAAAGCAAAAACGCGCCCCGCAGGACGGCAAAAGCCGCTCTGCGGGGCGCATTTTGGGGCTTATTCGACTCGATCGAGCAGGGCGGTCAGCTCCGCCTTTTCGCAGTAGCCGACGGATTTGGCGACCGGCTCGCCGTTTCGGAACAGCAGCAGCGTCGGGATGCTGGCCACTTTATACCGAATGGCAAGCTCCGGCTGCTCGTCCACGTTGAGCTTCCCCACACGGACTCGACCCTCATATTCCTCGGCCAGCTCCGCCACGGTCGGCGCAAGCATCTTGCACGGGCCGCACCAGTCGGCGTAAAAATCCACCAGCACCGGCAGCGCCGAGTTCAGCACCTCTGCCGCAAAGTTTTCCGTTGTAATTCTCAATTCCGCCATAACGCAGGCTCCTTTCTCTTGGGTATCAATCCTTCCGTGATTTATAGTATAGCATACAATGGCAGTAACCCTCAAAGTTCGGATCGTTGATCTGCTCCTTGAACTCGCGGCACATACATTTTGTGTCCTCCGTCCGTTCCAGACGGCAGGGGCAGTACCCGCCCGTCCGCTTCAGCCCCTCACGCACGGTCCGCACGATCTCAGGGTCGGGATTCAGTGTAATTTTCATAAAACGCCTCTTATTTCTTTCTTAAATGTACCAATCGGAGAAAACCGCCTTGGGCGGGAAAAAGAATACGTCCCTCGCCTCCGCCGTCAGCCCGTGCGGGAGATAATGGGGTCCGCTTCAAGGCCAATCGCATTGCAGTCACCACTCGAGCAAAATCAATACCGTGAGCAGCACGGCAAGACCGAGCAATATCTGCGCCAGCAGGAGGAACCGCCCCTGCTTTTGTTTGCGGAAAACGTTCGTCCCCGCCGGGCAGCGCTTCCACGGCAGCAGCCGAAACGGCAGCCAGCGGAGCACCCCCGTCAGCAGGACCAACGCGAATATCGCGAACGGCACCAGACTCAGCACCCCGATGTGGGAGACCGCAAGCCGGAGCCGTATCGCGCCGAAGCACAAGAACGCCCCGATCGCGGCGGCCAGCGACGTACCGACGGTTGAAAGCAGCCACTGCGCGGTGGTCGCAGTGTAGACCTCCTCACCGCAGACGCAGGGCGTGATGTCGCTGAAGGAAAAATAGCTGAAGGAAACCGGGAAATAGGGCCTCCCGTTTTTCATACGAAGGATTTCAGAAGAAACATCCATGCCTTTTCCTCCCCTCAGCGCAGCAGCGCCGTTAGGGCGAAGCCAAGGAGCGCCGTTACAAAGTAAACCGCAAGGCCCGCCAGATATTGCCGCAGCAGCCAATGCTGCCGCTCCAGCGGGACATTCTTTGGCAGCGCCCGCCAACGCCGCAGAAACGGCAGGCGGCTCAGCAGCCAGCCCAGCGCCAGCGCACAGAGATATAGCGGGTACCAATCGAGCTTAAGCAGGATGTTCAGCACGTCCGCCACGCAGAAGCACAGCACATACACGCTAAACACCAAAGCGCTCGGCGCATACAGCGTCCCGCAATTCAGACAACGAGCCAGCGGCCCGCAGTCCTTCTGCTCCGCCGCAGGAAATCGCAGGCGCTTCCCGCCCGCCGGGTCGCAGTGCGGACACTGCTCGACAACCTTCATCTCCATGCCGCTCCCCCCCTTTTTGTTATTCTACAGGATTCGCATTTTTCTGTCAAGCCCTTCCCGGCTGCTATGCGAAAAACCGCCCTGCCGAAGCGGCAGAGCGGTCCTCGGTTAATTCATTTCATCATAGCGCATCAAAATCGCGGCGATCTGGGCGCGGGTGGCGCTGTCGGCGGGGCGGAGGAATACCGTCCCGTCGATCACCGTGCCGTTGAGCAGCTTTTTCGTTGCGGCCCACGCCAGCGCCTCCTCGGCCCAGTCGCTGGCCGAGGCCGCGTCCGGAAAGTCGGGCAGCATGGAAAACGCACAGTCCTTGTTCTGCATCGCCGCGTAGCGGTATAGAATCGCCGCAAGCTGTTCGCGCGTTACGTAGTCCTCCGGGTCAAAGCGGCTGTTGCCGATGCCGGTCACGACACCGTTTTCCGCCGCCCAAAGCACCGCGTCGGTGTACCACGCTCCATCGGGAACATCGGTGAAGGCCGCTTCCCCCGTCGGGGCGGGCTGCCCGGCCATGCGCCACAGCGCCGTGACGACCATCGCCCGCGTCATCGTGTCCTCCGGCGCAAACTGCGTCCCGGAAATGCCGTTCATCCAGCCCTTTTGCAGCATATAGACGATGCCCGCGTGCGCCCAGTCATTGTAATAGGGCATATCGACAAATTGCTTGCCGGGGCAGACCTCCGTGTCGGTCAAGAGCCAGTCGATGGCGTTGTAAATGCGCCGCCGGGGGATGTCGTCCGGTGCGGGCAGCTCCACCAGCATACCGACCGACCCCTGCGCCTGTGCCCAGCGCGCGAAAAATCCGCTGCGTGTCATAAGATTTCCAATATACGGCAGACCGAGCAGCTCGCTGACCTTCCGCGCCGTCGCCGAGCCGCCGTAGACTTCATTATACCAGCCGTGAAAATCGATCACCACATCCGGCTGATAGGCCCAGTAGAGATCGCGCAGCGCCCGCGATTCCACGCCGGAAAAGGGCGCGGGTGTGTAATTCCGGGCGTTCTGGAAGGGATAGTGTCCCGCGTCAAAGTCGCGGTTCAGGTCGATCCCGTCCGCGTTGCAGCGCCCGAAGCCGTAGCTTGTATTGCCGTCGAGCAGGCCGTCGGGGTTGGCGCACGGAACGACGATCAGGCGGCAGCCGTGGAGCGTCGTCTGGCGGCTGTAGTGGCCGATCAGGCGCTCAGCGAAGTCCACCAGCACCTGCCCGTCGGCATCGTAGGCGTCCTCATAGCCGTGGATGGCAAAGTTCAGCAGCAGCGTCCGCGAATACTCCTCGCCGTCGGTCAGCACGTAGCAGGTCAGGTCGCGGCCGTTGACCGACGTGCCGTAGACGATCTCGGTACACGTCACGCCACCCTCGTCCGCACGCACCGCCGGAACGGCCGTGAACACCAGCACCGCCGCCAGCAGGAGGGAGAGAATTTTGTATGTACGCTTCAAAATGGGTCAGCTCTTTCTGATTTGGTTTCTCCAGTCTATGCCCACCGGCTCCTACACGCAATCGCCGCCGAGAATTTCGCCGGTGTAGAGATCGACAAAGACCCGCGTCATCGTCGCAAATTCTGCGTCCGGCACCTCATAGGTCAGCACCCACGCATAGCGGCTGACATCGGCATAGCGGATATCCGCCGCGGCATAGTCGGTGAAGCACCAGTTCGGCAGGACGATCTCGATCTCCGCGCCCGTCAGCGCGTAGCCCTCTAAATAAAGCTTGTCGCAGGACTGCGCGATCTGCTCCGCCTGTGCCTGCGTCAGCGCGGTATCCTCGGCAGTATGGTCGTCGAGCAGCGGGAAGCAGAACACGTTGCAGCCCGTCAGTCGCCCGGTCTGCGGATTGATCGCCACGCGCACCAGCTCATAGGGATTGTACACCCCCGGCGCGACCTCGCGGGCAAAGCTATAGCTGCGATACTGTTCGTCATAATTTTCGACATCTATTATAGCATAGCCCTGCGGTACAGGCAAGGCCTCGTAATATTTTTTTGCCAGCGCCTCGACCGTCGCATCGTCACCAACCGCAGAAGAATTCTCCGGCGCAATGTCGATGCTGAAAAACGACACAAGCTGCCCGGTCTTTGCCGTAAAGCGCATTTCCGTGTTCCAGCGGTCGTTGGTAAATTTAACCTCGACCTCCTCGCGGTCGTACAGCAGCGCCGTCATGCGGCTGACGGTCATTTCCTCCATGTTGACATCCGTCTGTCCCACACTTTCCAGCAGCTCCTTCGCCATGCGCAGGAAATCCGCATCGGTCAATTCGCCGCCCTGTTCCGTCGGCTGCTCCGTTTCCAGCGCCTCGCTGCCGTAGATTTGCGTTTCGTGTACGTCACGAACGCCCTGATTGCCCGGTTGATACGGCTCCGGCGCGGGCAAGCGCCATTTTTCATAGGCCGCGAAGCCCGTCGCCGTCAGCGCCGCCAGCAGCGCAATGCAGGCAGCCGCCAGCAACAGCCGCCGTCCGATGCGCGGCCGCTTCTTCTCCGTCAAAAGCGCCTGCAACAGCCGTTCCTGCACCGCCTCGTCAGGCTGGCAGCGCCGATATGCCTCCAAAAATTTCGGGTCCTTCATCCTTCCGCACCTCCAAGCTCTTGTTTCAGCAGCAGCCGTCCCCGCCGCAGATCGCTGCGGACGCTTGAATCGGGCCGCTTGAGCAGCCGCGCGATCTCCGCCGTGGGATAGCCCTCATAATAAAATAAGTACAGCGGCAGGCGGTACTTTTCCGGCAGCCGCCGCACCGCCAGAAGCGTTTCGTCCAGCAGCGGTGTCGGGTCGGCACGCTCCGTTTCCGGCAGGTCCCTCCGGCGGCTGCGCTTCAGCTCATTGCGGCAGACGTTCCGCGCCGTTACGATGAGCCATGCCTTCTCGTGAGCCTCGCTTTCAAACGACTTGCCCGATTCCAGCAGCCGCAGGAACGTGTCATGCACCATATCCTCCGTATCCGCCGGGTCGTGCAGCAGCGAGATGCACACATTCCAGACCGTCGAAAAGTGCCGCCGATAAAGCGCCTCGAATTCCGCTCGATTCCGCATCCGCTCACCTCCTTCGTCTATAATACAATCGTACGCGGCGAAATGTTGCACGCGGTTGACAAATTTTTTATTTGCGGGTATGATAGCTCCAGAAAACCAGATCGGAGCCATGCCATGAAGTACAAATGTCTCGTCCTCGACCACGACGATACCGTCGTCAACAGCACCGCGACCATCCATTTCCCGTCCTTTCTCGCGTATCTGGAAAAGGTGCGGCCGGGAAAGACCTATACGCTGGAGGAATACTTTCGCAAGAATTTTGATCCCGGCGTTGTCCCCTTTTTCTCGCAGGAGGTCGGCCTGACTCCGGCGGAGCTGGACGAGGAATTCCATTTCTGGCAGGCGTTCGTCCGCGAGCGCATCCCGAAGGCCTATCCGGGCATCCGCGAAATTTTGCAGCGGCACCGGGCGCAGGGCGGCCTCATCGCCGTGATCTCTCACTCCGTCGCCGCCATGATCGAGCGCGACTACCGCGAAAACGACCTGCCCATGCCGGACGTGATTTACGGCTGGGACTACCCGGAGCATCAGCGCAAGCCACATCCTTGGCCGATGGAACAGCTCATGCGGCGCTACAACCTCCGGCCGGAGGAGCTTCTGATGGTAGACGACCTCAAGCCCGGCTACGATATGTGCCGCACCTGCGGCGTTCCCTTCGCCGCCGCCGGCTGGGCCAACGACGTGCCGGAGATTGAAGCGTTCATGCGCCGGAACTGCGACTACTATTTTAAGACGGTAGCCGAGCTTGCCGCGTTCCTTGAAAAAGAAAATACCTGACCAGAAAAAATGGGGTCGAGATGCGCAGCGCATCTCGACCCCTGGTTTTTATAAAACATTGTCTAATCCCTTTATACCGTCGCCGGCGACTCTACGAACACGAACCGATACCGCAAGCACCCGTCATTCGGCTCCTCGACTGCCTCCAGCTTCGTCAAAAACGCGGGGAACGAGCCGAATTTCGGATGCTGCAGCACCTTCGCCTGAAAGTTTTTGATATACGCCGCAAGCTGCTGAAAGCTGGCATATGCGCCGCTGCCGTAAAACACGCCCTCGCCCTCCACCGTTCTGCCGAGGTACGCGACGTTCTCCACCGTCCACTGCCCCCCCGTCGTCGGCGTAACGCTGACGTCGTGCCGGTAGGTCGTGTGCAGCGTTTCCGGGTCCACCGGAAAAACAAATGTGTCAAATTGCAAGGTTCCCGCCATAAGCGCACCCCCTTCCTCAGCTCAAGTTGTTCATCGTGCGCCCCGTCGCCCGGATTTCCAGCGCCTCGATCAGCACGCCGCCCGCCTCACAGACGGCGGACTCCTTCACGACACGGCAATCCGTAAACGTCGTTTCCATCACGCTGTCCGACAGACTCAGGGAAAAGCTGCTCAGCCCGGAGGCCGCCGGTTGGTTTGGGAAATCCGCCCGGTCCAGCAGCAGTCGCCGCAGTGTCACGGTATAGACTCGCTTCCCGTCCACGACCGCGACCGGGTCCCGCTTGCCGAACGACCGAACCTCCACCGGCTCGGTTTCGACCCGCAGCTCCACCCGCTGCGTCATGCCCAAAAGCTGCCCGTTCACCCGCACCGCAACCGGCGGCACGGGAAAGATCACCGGCTCGCTCATGTCGTTCCTCCCTGCTCCGCCAGCGCGAGAAACGCGCCGTACTTCACGCTGACCGTGCAGCGGAAGCAGTCGCTGTCCGCGTCATAGTGCATCCGCCCGACCTCGATGCTGCGCATTCGGTAGCCCTCCGGCTCCGTTTTCAGCGCGGTCAGCAGTGAGCGCACGGTCGGCTCAATCATCGCGCCGCCGTTGCCGATGTACGGCGCGTAAATATCCAGCAGCGCCGTGTACTCCGCCAGCTTGCAATTATAGTACTTGCCCGTGCCGTCCTTGCCGAAGGCATCGCCGATCGCCGCCGCCGAAAGCGTCATCGTCCCGTCCACGATCGTAATGGGCGACGACAGCAGCGGGATTTTCGCCGCCATAAATGCCGCACGGCAGCGCACCCCGGCCAGTGTCAGCAGTACGACCAGCTTTGTCAGCAGGTCATTCATCCGCCACGCCTCCTTCCACGCACAGCCCCCAGACAAACAGCGCTTCCTCCTGAAGGAAGATACGGTCCGCCCGCCGCACGACATATGTTTTTCCGTCAAAGGTGAAAATGTCGCCGCTTTTCACCGCCTGATTCGCCGGGCCGATGTAAATGTACTGCCCACGCGGAATTTCCCCCGCATTGGGGACCATTCGTTCCATATTTTGCCAGCTCCGGGAGGTCACCGGCTGCACGATCGCCCGATACGCCGTCACGGTCGAGCCGGACGTGCGGAGGATCGGCGCCCCATAGCGCCGAATCATCCGCGTCATAAATTGTTCGGTCATGCGCTCACGCTCCGAAAGGCGAAGCCGCCCGCCGCCAGATACGGCGTCATCAGCCGCTCTGCCGCCTCCAGAAACCGCCCGGTCCCGTCGGCGTAACGCACGGAGATCGCCGCGGCAGAAAAATCGCTCACTGCGCCGCCGGAGCGCAGCGTCGCCACCGCAACCAGCGCCGCAGCGGTGGGCAATGCCTGCCCGCAGTCGTCCGCCGTCAGCCCCTGCCGCAGCCGCGCCGTGTAGGAATCCACCGCCGCCTGGCACAGCAGCGACAGATTCTCATCCTCCTCGCCATAGAGTGCCGTCGCCGCCTGCAAGGCCTCCTCGTAAACGCTCATGCTTACAGCACCAGCTTCTTGACCGCCTCGTCAAACAGCGTCGTAAAGCCGCAGATCGAGGTGATTGCCGCGCGTTCGAGCTGGCGGTCGATCAGCTTGTCATATTCCACGGCGATATCGCCCGCCTGCACCATTTCCAGCGCATAGCGGCGGTCGAGCGCAAGGATGGTGTCCGCGCCGACGGCGTTCGTGCGCAGCAGCTCCGCACCGATCGGAGTCGTGAGCTTGCCGGTCGCCTGGAAATTCAGCCCGGTCGCAGGATTCTGGAACTCCGTGAGCTTCAAAAGCTGCGCCATCGCGTTGCTGCCGACGAGCATCGTGCTGAGCTCATACGGATGGAACTGCGACCAGAAGTCGATCAGTGCTGCATAAGAGAACGTATTCGTTCCATCGGTGATGGGTGCCGTGCCGACCTCGAACACATCGCAGTCCTCGCCCATCACGCTGACTGCGTCAGCCAGATGCGACTGATGGATGTGTGCGCCGATCTGACGCAGCATCACGGAAAACAGATCGAGCTTCTGGAAGCGCAGCGCCTCATAGGACGCAACCAGCATTCTGCCGCGCTTGTGCAGCTTGACCACGGTGTCGCGCGTCCGAATGGTCGTCGCGGGGATCGTCGCGCCCTCGGCCACCTCGGCCAACGTCTTGTCGTCGTCGCTCGGCTCGGAGTAGATGCTGCGGTAGTCCATCGCGTCGATCTTCGTCACCGTCGCAACGATCGACGGCAGAATGTTGCTCTCCTCCACACCCTGACGTACAACGCGCGAAATAAACTCCGGGAACAGCACGGACGACTCAAACGTCGCAAAGAACTTCTCCACCGGGTCGGATGCCGGGCCCTTCACGCGGATGCCAAAGCGCTTGAGTTGCCGCTGGAACGCATCGGTCCCCTCCAGCGCGGTACCCTTGTAGCTCTCGGAGGGGTCCAGCTCCTCCAGAACCTGTGCAAAGGGCTTGCTGCCCTCATGATACATACCCTTTTCCAGCTTGATGTTGTCAAAAGCCATTTGAATAAACCTCCTTCAAAAATTTACAGCAGGAACGTAACGGTCTTGTTCACGGTGTCGGACGCAACGACCAGATAGACCGGGCCGGTCGTGCTGGCGGCAACGGTCGAATTTTCGCCCGCAACAAGGCCGGTTCTGCCAACGGCGGGCGCGTTGCCGGAATAATGCACGGTCACAAAGCCGCGCACGACCACGTTGACCAGCGTGTCGCGCTGTCCGGCGACGATGCCGATAAACGCCTCGTCCTTTGCGGCCTTGTCCACACTGTTGGCAGCGCTCATCTTGCAGGGAATTCCCTCGCGGAGCATTGCATCGGAATAAAAGCTGGCGCATTCCTGCGCAATCGACTGATAAGAAAACATTGTAATACCTCCAATAAAAATTTTGTGTTGCTTTTAGATCATGTAATCCGCATCCATCGCGGTCTGCGCGGCCGTGCTTCCGGGAAGCTGCGTTCCGCCGGGGAACAGCGCGTCCAGCCGCCGGTCCATCGCCGCCTTCAGCGCCGACAGCTCCTCGAAGCTCAGCGCCCCAAAGGACTTTCGCAGCGTCGCGGCATCCGCGCCGAAGTCCAGCGCCACGCCCGCCGTCACGACCTGCTCCAGCAGTCCCTCGCGGCACTGCCGTCCGAACGCCGCCTCCTGCTCCAGCGCCCGCAGGCTGTCCGTCAGCGCCGGCGTTCCGGCCTTCTGTACCAATTCGCTCAGCGTCATCCACTCACCTCCCTCCGCCGCCTTCATCACGCCCGCCTCCCGCTGCGCGGGGACGGCGACAAAGGAAAATTCATACGCATCGGTCGGCCCGCAGAGCACCGCATAACAGGTTTCCCCGCCATAAACCGCGCCCTTTCGATGCTCGCACGCGCCGTAATGCGCCCCGCAGATGCTGCACCGCGTCTGCGCCATCGCGCAGCCGACCGAAACCTCCTTTTTAATGCCGCCCTCGATCTCGGCGATCAGCGCGGCGTTCTTCTCTGTCCGCAGCATATAGCAGTCCGCGCAGATAAAGTGAACGCCGTTCTCCTCGCAGACCTCCGTCTGATAGATGCGGGCGATCTGCCCCTCCGCCGACCAGTTGTGGTCAAAAATTCCGGTTTTCCCGCAAAACAGCCTTGCCAGCGCCGGCAGCGCCGCCGTGTCGAACCGCTCGTTGTCCCGATCCGGCTGATCGTCGCACAGCCGCACGCGGAAGGAATACACCTCCTCCGCCCGCAGCGGCGTTTTCGTCAGCGCGTTGATTTTCTGAAGCTGCCGCTCGTCGGGCGTTCCCGCCCCGACCACGGCCGCCTCCTTGCGAATGTTCATGTTGCATTTCCTCCCTGCGTCAATTGTTTCGCCTGCGCACGATAAAGTGCCGCCTGCGCCTCCTCCACGAGGTCCTGTAGCGTAATGTCATCCCAGCAGATGCGCGGCGTGCAGCTATACCCGTTCAGCCGCAGCCAAAGCTCGCAGATGCGCTCCAGCGCCGGCTCCACCGTCCGCCGGATGGCCCAAAGCTCACTTGTGAGCATATCGGCCTGCTGCTGGCTCATGCGCTCCGTGCTGGACCAGCTCAGCCCCAGCAGGAACGGCGGCAGCCCGGTCTTTGCCACAAGCTGCTCCAAAAGCTGCCGTACCGGTACCTCCGAGTCCAGAATTTGCCCGTCCGCACCGATCACCTTGACCGACACGTCCCCAATCGCCACGAAGTCACGCACCGTCCCGTTCTTGCTGTCCTGCATCGCCTCGGACCATTCCCGCGCGATCGTTTCCGCGTGTTCCCCGGCCGCCGCCCGTTCCAAGCTGTCGCCCGACGGCTTGCACACGACAGCATACCGCACGTTTCCGGCCCGCTCCCAGTTCACGCCGATCGTCTGATAAATTTTCAGCAGAATGTCGGCCAAAAACGGCATACTCCGCAGCAGCGACACGCCGTAAGGATGCGCCACCTCCGGATTGAGCGTCGTCAGCAGCAGCAAATGCTGATACGGCAGCGCCCGCAGCTGTCCGACCGCATCCGGTGCATACAGCTCCACCTCCAGCGGCGAATCACCCTCGCAGACCTCCACTGCCGTCACATCGCCCCAGCAGACCGCCGCCAGCCGCCCGTCCCGCACGACCATCTCCCCGACCGCGCGGCCATATGTCAGCAGGCTGTCCAGATACGTTGCCAAAAAGCTGTGGATACCCCGCTGCCCCCGTCCGCACGGCACGGACCGCAAAAACTCCCGCAGTCCCGCCTGTCCTGCATCACATTCGACCTCGAACCCGCCAACGAGCCGCACCAGCTTCGTGATGGCTGCATCGATGATCGGCAGCGACTGCCGCAGCGATTCATACAGCCGCGCCTCGCTGCCACCCAGCGGAACGAGCCGCCCCAGCAGCGAAAACGGCTGCGCCTGTGTGCTGCGAAGCTGCGTCGCCGCCGATGCCGCAGGCGTTTTTTCCTTTCGTTTCATTCAAAAACTACCTCCTCTCAAAAATACTGCTCCAAAACGCCCTGCGCATTCCCCGCCTGCGCCCGCCGCACGCTCCTTGCCACGACCGGCGCACCGCTCCTGCACAGCGCGGTGGAAACAAAATACCGCATATCGTCCATCGCATGGTCATGCTCCTTCTTCACCGCGTCCTTGCCCGCCTTCACGTCCCAAACGTACTGCTCCATCTCCCGCAGGCAGTCGGCGCAGGTGTCGCAGATCACGAGCTTTCCCGCCTTGAGCAGATCGGACGTGTGCCGGATGCCGGAAAGCACATCGTTGTCCGCCCGCCGGACGTTCCATCCCTCGCGCCGCAGCAGCTCGATAAAGCTCGCCGCCGACGGGTCCACGATCACCGCCGTGATCGGCCTCCCTCCCGCCAGCTTCCGCAGCGCCGCCGCATATTCCGCGTCCGTCATCTGCCGCATCTCGCGCCGCGAGTCAAAATAGAACTCCTTCACCCGGTACCAAATCCCGTCCTTCAGCCCCCAAAGCCCGAACGACGCGGGATTCACCGTCCCGTAGTCGCATGAAATGTACCACTGCCGGAACGGGCCCTCCGGAGGCGGCGGTGCAGCCGCTGCGTCGAAGAAGTCATAAATTCTTCCCTCCGCCGCGACCCATTGTCCCAGCACGAACCGCCGGAAAAACACCCCGCTGTACAGCCGCGCGTACCGCTGCCGGATTTCCGGCGAAAGCGACGGGTTGTCCTCCATCGTAAAATGCAGATACAGGCAGTTGCGCTCCTGCGCGTTCTGAATCCACTCCGTGTAAAACCAGTGATGCGGCCCCTCCGGGTTGCAGTTGAACCACAGCCGGCTGCCCGTCACCGAGCATCGCGCGCACGCCTGCTCCACGAACGAACGCGGCATCAGCGCCACCTCGTCGAGCAAAATTCCGGCAAACGTAATGCCCTGAATGAGCGCCGCCGAGCTTTCGTCCCGCCCGCCGAAGATATAAAACTCATTCGTTCGCCCGCGAAACGTCACCTGCACCAGATTGTCCGTCCGCCGCTCCGTGATGCCAAAGCCGATGGCCCGCAGCTTCGGCAGCAGCTCCGCCAGCACATTGCGCCGCAGCGATGCGATCGTCTTGCCGCAAATGCCGAACCGCGCCCCGCGAAAGCTGCTGCAAGCCCAGAGGAAGAAGCTCAGTCCCATACACAGCGTTTTGCCCGACCGGACCGCCCCGTCGCAGATGATCGCCTCCAGCTTTGCGTACCGGCTGCCTCGCCGCCACCAGTTCAGCACCACCCGCTGCTTTTTTGAGAATGTCAAACCGCATCCACATCCCCTGCCGCAGCGAAAAACGCGTCGGCCATCTCTCCCTCGTCGGAAACGGCGGCCAGCAGCTGCTCCAGCGCCTCCACCCGGTCGATCAGCTTGATCTCCACCGTTCCCTTCTCGTTCCGTTTGATCTCCGACAGCAGGCTCAGCTCCAGCGTTTCCACCTCCGGCGCCGCCTCCAGCACCAGCCGCACACAGTCATTCGCCCGTCCGAATGCCAGCTGCGCCAGCCGCCGCAGCACATCCCTCCTGCAAATGTCGCACTGCCCGCGCTGTAATTCCAGCTCCCGCTTCACCCCCGGCATCTCCAGCAGCCGCACGCCATCCTCCCGTCCGACCTCTGCCGCCGCCCGCTGCGCATCAAAGCACTTCAAATACGCCGCTGCAAACCGCCGCTTCTCCGATATCTGTTCCAATCGTCTCATCCCCCATAAATTTGCCCCGCTTTCCCTCCCCCAAGCGCCCCATCGCAACAAAAAAGCGCCCCTCACCCAGGGGCGCAAACTCCGTCAAAAAGAACCTAAATGATACAACAACGAAAATTTTTCTAAACTTTTCCCTCTCCCTCGCCATATATAACCCAAAACTTTGCGTAGGGGCCGATGCCCTCATCGGCCCACGCACCACCGAACACCATCCGTAGGGCGGGGTCACCCGACCCCGCCGCGTGCAGGTAGTATCGATTTAGTGAATAGTGAATAATAGCGTAGGGGCCGATGGCTATAGCGCAGCCGTTGGCGGCTTTGCCGCCTTACGGATGCGGCATACCCCTTGCGGGTGCATCGGTCCACCGGACGCACCATCGAAATTCGTTCGTAGGGCGGGGTCACCCGACCCCGCCGCGTGCAGGCACTATCGTTTCAGCGAGAATGCTTGCAACTACGCGAGTGCCGGCAACGGGACGTCGAGTGCGCCGTCCCTTACAGCCGCAAATCGAACGTTACGCCGTTGTAGGGGGCGGCGTCCCCGACGCCCCGCCGCTAGCAATAGCGGCTTTGCAGGACCATCAAATGAAACGCAAAAAACGCCCCTTTCCGCGTAGGGGCCGATGGCTATAGCGCAGCCGTTGGCGGCTTTGCCGCCTTACGGATGCGGCATACCCCTTGCGGGTGCATCGG
>CABSFY010000039.1 GCA_902477055.1 uncultured Eubacteriales bacterium | reverse complement strand
GGGCAAAATTGCAAAATAATCTTCCTTATTCCTATTTTGCAATTTTGAAAGCAGGGGCCTGTGTGTATTGAAATGCGTTCGCCGTGCGTCATTGCGCCAACAAGTCCGGACTTCTCCGGCAGTCCGGACAGTCAGTACGCTTGGAGGTTCGGTTCTTGGCAGCAGCTTTTTGCGGCTTTTTCCTTTCGGTGGGCGCTGGGTTGACTTTTTGTGTGGCTTTTGCTATAATTGGGTTAGTTTTAACTAACCGTTGAAGGGAGGCCGTTTTATGGAGGCTATTTATGGAATTTTAATCCCGTTTCTCGGCACGTCGCTGGGCGCGGGGTGCGTGTTTTTTATGAAGCGGACGCTGAGCGAACGAGTGCAGCGTGCGTTGACGGGTTTTGCGGCCGGGGTGATGGTAGCCGCTTCGATCTGGAGCCTGCTCATTCCCGCGATCGAGCAATCCAACGGCATGGGAACGCCGGCGTTTCTGCCTGCGGCGATCGGTTTTTGGTGCGGCATCCTGTTTTTACTGCTGCTGGACCATCTCATCCCGCATCTGCACGCCAAAAGCGGTCAGGCCGAAGGCCCGAAAAGTAAGCTCGGCCGCTCGACAATGATGGTGCTGGCGGTGACGCTGCACAATATCCCGGAGGGCATGGCCGTCGGCGTTGTATACGCGGGCTACCTCTCCGGCAGTGCGCAGATTACGGCGGCCGGGGCGCTGGCGCTCTCGCTCGGCATCGCGATTCAGAACTTCCCGGAGGGCGCGATCATCTCCATGCCGCTCCGCGCGGAGGGCGCGGGCAAGGGCCGGGCCTTCCTGGACGGCGTGCTTTCCGGCGTGGTCGAGCCGATCGGCGCAGTGCTGACCATCCTCGCCGCGCGGTTCGTCATCCCGGCGCTGCCGTATCTTTTGAGCTTTGCGGCGGGCGCAATGCTCTACGTCGTGGTCGAGGAGCTGGTGCCGGAGATGTCGCAGGGGCGGCATTCCAACCTCGGTACGGTGTTTTTTGCGTTCGGCTTCAGCGTCATGATGGTGCTGGACGTGGCGCTCGGCTGAGCGGTCGTTTCCGTTTTGTCATTGCCTATTTTGAAATTCTCGCAGCAAGGCGCAGCAAAAAATGATAAAATAAACCAAGAAAACCATCACGGGGGATATTTTATGAGAAAGCATCGATTCTATCGGCTTGCTGCGGCAGTGTTGCTCTGCGTCCTTTTGGCCGGCTGTGCGCTTCTTCCGCCGACGCAGACGGACGGCACGTCCGCGCCTACGGAACCCGCCGCCCCGACGGCAGCGCCGACCGAGGCCCCGACGGAGCCGGTCACGGAAGCACCGACGGAGCCTGCGGGGCGGTACGTGTTGGAGGACTACGACGGCGGCGTGTTCACCATGCGCCTGCCCGCCGGATGGCAGATTGAAACCGGCGGCGCGTACGCCAGTTATTCCTTCCGCGCTTGGGACCCGGACGACCCGGATGTGCAGATTTTTTACTACGGCGAGCTTGGCCCGTACTTCAAAAGCTACGCGGGCAAGGAGTTTTATCAGAGCATCAGCACCGTGAGCGGCGATACGAACGTGCTGCTGCCGGTGCTGGAAACGGCGACCCTGGAGGGCTGCCTGCGCGGCATCGCGGAATATCAGGCGGCATTTGACGCAATCGTCGGGACGGGCTTTCACTTTGCGGAGATCAACGACCTTGTGATCGACAGCGAAACGCCGATCACGACCGGCCTTGGCTCGGTCGCAGTTTCGGAATCCGTCCTGCGGGGCCATCTGACCTCGACGACCGGCGCGGCGTGCGTCGGCGTGTTTCAGGGGACGGTCGTGGACGCAGGGTCCTATCTGATCGACGGCGTGGACATGACGCCCAGCCGCGCGGCGATGAACGTGTTCGGCATCATTGCGCCGGAGGAGTCGTTTGACGAGGTATCCGGCATCCTGACCGAGGCGCTGACGAGCTTCCGTTTTGCGGACGAATACATCCAGGAGGGCATCAATTACACGGATATGATCGGCGAGAACGCAATGGAGCGCTCGCGGCAGAACATGGCGATGATGGACTCAGTTGTGAACAACTTTCTGCTATACATCCGCCAGTGAACGGAGGGAACACCATGAAGGAATCCAGAGTTTTCAGTCTGAACGGGAACGACGTGCAGCAGGTGGCCGAGCGCGTGGTGGCCTTCCTGCGCAGCGAAAAGAAAATGGAGGTGCAGAGCGCACCGCTGCCAAACGGCTGCCTCATTCAGGCGGCGCAGGCCGACACGCTCCGCACACTGTCCGGCATGAAGCTGGCCACGACGGTAGAGTTGACAGTAAACGGCGAACAACTCAACGTCCTAATCGGCGAGGGGCAGTGGTCGGATAAACTCGGCGCGGGCGCGGTGGGCCTGTTCCTGCTTTGGCCGCTGGCCATCACGGCGGGCATCGGCGTGTACAAGCAGAAGATGCTGCCGGAGGAGATCTTTGACGTGGTTCGTCGAAACACGATGCCCGGCGCTTCTGCGGAGGCAGCGGCATCGGCGGAGAAACGCGTCTGTCCGCAATGTCACGCGGAGAACAGCTGCGACGCGAGGTTCTGCAATGCCTGCGGCGCAAAGCTGACGCTGACGTGTCCGCAATGCGGCGCACCGTTGGCAGCGGGCAGTCGGTTCTGCTCGCAGTGTGGACAGCCGCTTGGTTGAGCCTTTCCTTTTTTGGCTGCATCGGTAGAAGGGCGCCGGTGCAGCCGTTTTTTATAATTTTTCCGCCGGATTTGACGTTTTGCGGCAATTGGACCGGTTTCACCTCCGAGGGTAGGAGGTGATTTTTTTATGGACAGCAACGTATTGGTCGCGCTGCTCTCTCTGCTGGGGACGCTGTTAGGAAGCCTTGCCGGGGTGCTGACCTCCTCCAAGCTGACCAACTATCGACTTTCGCAGCTGGAACAGAAGGTGGACCGCCACAACAGCTTCAGCGAACGCATTCCCCTGCTGGAGGAAAAGCTCAAGGTCGTCAACCACCGCATCGGGGATCTGGAGGGGGTGATGAATCGATGAACAAGCGTTTGACCAACCTGCTGAGCATCAAGTCGCTCGTCACACTGACGATGACCGTCGTTTTTGCGCTGCTGGCGGCACTGGGCCGCATCAGTCCGCAGGAATTTCTGACGGCCTACACGGTCGTGATCGGGTTCTATTTCGGCACGCAATTTCAAAAAACGGGAGGTTCTTCGGAATGAAAATCTGTCTTGACGCAGGACATGACTACGGCTACAATCCCAGCCCCGCCGACCCAACCTATTGTGAGGGGACGCGGATGTTCGACCTGCAAGGTTATCTGAAGCCCGCGCTGGAGCGCTACGGCTTCGAGGTAATCTGCACGCGCCATGCCGCGACGGACAATCCGTCGCTATATGAGCGCGGTACTGCGGCAGCAGGCTGCGGCCTTTTGCTCAGCCTGCACAGCAATGCCGTCGGAAACGAGCAGAACGACGACGTGGACTACGTTCGCGTTTACTATCCGGTCACGCGCCGGGACGAGGCGCTGGCAAAGCTCCTCTCCGAAACCATCGCGGCGGTGATGGACACGCGGCAGGCACCGCAGATCATCGTCCGCTGGAATTCGGCGCGCAACGCGGACTACTACGGCGTAATTCGTCACGCAGCGGAGGTCGGCGTGACGGGCATGATTCTGGAGCACAGCTTCCACACCAATGCTCGGACGACGGCGTGGCTGCTCTCCGACGAAAATCTGAAGCGTCTGGCCGAGGCGGAGGCCGCGGTGCTGGCGCAATATTACGGAATGGAGGAAAACGAAATGCGATACAAAACCTTAAAGGACGTACAGGAGCCGTACTACCGCCCGACGGTCGAAAAGCTGCTCCAGCGCGGCCTGCTGCGCGGCAAGGGCGGCGAAGGCGACGAAACGGTCCTCGAGCTCGGCGAGGATGCGCTCCGTCTGCTTGTCATTCTCGACCGCGCCGGCCTGTTCGACGGTCCGGCATAACAACGCGAATCCGTAAAAAAGGCTGCAAAGCAACGTGCTTTGCAGCCTTTTTTAATTTCTGGAGCACTTTTCCGCGTCGATCGCCAGCGTGAGCATCAGCGCGCACAGCGCGTCGCGCGGGTCGTTGACCTCGATGACGTAGGTATCGGTCAGGCGGAGCAGCTCCTTGCTGACCGAGGCGACGAGCTGACCGCCCGGGCCGGTAATCCGGTAATCCCATTCCATCCAGTTGCCCTGCACGTCCCAGCCGTTGCAGTCGATCTGATACTGCGGGCGGAACAGCGTGAATTTCTTCTGGATGCAGCCGATGTACTGCTCACCAAGGTACAGCTCAAAGCGCGGCAGAAACGTCAGAACGACCTCCTTGACCGTCGCGATATGCGTCCCGGTAGGATTCAAAATGTGCAGCTTATGGCCCCACGCCAGCTTTCCCTCAACGGTATAGAGCGTCTGTCCGTCCTCGCCGTAAATATCATAGCTGTCAAACCATGAGAAGAAACGCTGCTTAAAGTAGAGCTTCATGGCTTATACCTGCCAGCCGGAGAGATAGGCGACCTGTTCGTCCGTCAACCGGTCGATGCGCAGACCGGCGCCGTTCAGCTTCAACAGCGACACCGCGTCGTCGATCTCCTGCGGGACCTCGTAGACCTGGCGGTCCATACCCGCGCCGTTTTTCAGCATATATTCCAGCGACAACGCCTGCACGGAGAAGCTGGTGTCCATGATCTCCGCCGGGTGACCGTTGCCGGAGGCGAGATTGACCAAGCGGCCCTCGGCCAGCAGATTCAACACGCGGCCGTCCGGCAGCTCATAGCCGACGATATCGTTGCGGCGCTTGAATACACGCACCGCCATGGCTTCCAGCGCCTCGGCGTTGACCTCGACATTGAAATGGCCCGCGTTGGAGAGAAAGGCATTGTTCTTCATGACCTCAAAGTGGCGCGTCGTGATGACATCGCGGCAGCCGGTGGTCGTGACGAAAATGTCGCCCTGCTTTGCTGCCTCATCCATCGGCATCACGCGGCAGCCGTCCATTGACGCTTCCAGCGCCTTGATCGGGTCGATCTCCGTGACGATCACGTCCGCGCCCATGCCCTTGGCCCGCATCGCAACGCCGCGGCCGCAGTAGCCGTAGCCCGCGACGACGACAGTCTTGCCCGCGACGAGGAGGTTCGTCGTGTGCATGATGGAGTCCCAGACGGACTGGCCGGTGCCGTATTTATTGTCGTAATAATGCTTGCATTTTGCATCATTGACGTTCATCATTGGGAACGACAGCACGCCCGCCTTCGCCCGCGCGCGCAGACGATGGATGCCGGTCGTTGTTTCCTCCGCGCCGCCGATAATTTTATCGCCCAGATGGGCATATTCGCCGCTGAGCAGGTCTAAAAGATCACCGCCGTCGTCAATAATAAGATCGGGATGACAGGAAAGCGCCTCGACAAGCAGCTGTTCATATTCCTTGGCGTTTACGCCATGCATTGCGTAGCATTCCACGCCCATCGACGCCAGCCCCGCCGCAACGTCGTCCTGCGTAGACAGCGGGTTACAGCCCGTCGCATGGACCTCCGCGCCGCCCGCCGCAAG
This sequence comes from uncultured Eubacteriales bacterium, assembly GCA_902477055.1. Classification (GTDB taxonomy): domain Bacteria; phylum Bacillota; class Clostridia; order Oscillospirales; family Oscillospiraceae; genus JAZOXB01. Next base: position 13,496 of record CABSFY010000039.1, on the reverse strand, counting down.
GCAGAGGGCCAAAAAGGCGGTTTTTGCCTCCATGTGGATGGATATCGTAATTTTTTTGCCCGCAAAGGGCTTCTCAACGGCAAACCGGTCGCGGATGGCGCACAGGGCGGGCATAAAATCCTGCACCCACGCGATCTTCATCCGCCCATACTCCGCAAGGGACATATCTCTGACGTGGCTCATTGACACAGCCTCCTCGTTTTTTGTTTTATCATATCATACGAGCAGATTTTTTTCAAGGAAGTGATGAGGAAATCGTCAAGCGTGGGCGGCGAGAGATTTTTTGCCAAGTCAAGATTTGAAAGGCGCAGGAATACTTTGTGCACCCGCAAGGGGTATGCCGCATCCGTAAGGCTCCTTCGTCGCCAACGGCTGCGCAATATTTCAAGTCTTTCAAAGCGAAGAATTGGCAAAAAAGATACGGCGGACACCGCAGACGATTTCCTCAGCGCTTCCGCTTTCTAAAATTTACAGGAAATTCATGGACAAACCGATGAAAATCGGCTACAATAGATGGCAGAAATTCCAAAGGAGGAATTCGATGAAGAAATTGCGAACGAATTATCACCGCTGGCTGGCCCGCAATCGCGACAAGGGTATCCCGAATCTGATTCTTTTTGTCATGTTGGGCAACGTACTAGTCTATCTATACTGCACATTTGGAAGCGCTGCGGCAGTTTATAATGCGCTTTGCTTCGACGGTGCAAAAATTCTGCGCGGACAAATCTGGCGCGTGTTTTCCTTTATCTTTACTTACAGCTTCTCCTACGGCGGCGGCTTGATTGAGTTCTTCTGGCTGCTGCTTTCGGCCTATTGCTACTGGTGGATGGGCAAGCTGGTGGAAAACGTCTGGGGTACGCTCCGTCTGAACCTCTACTTCTTTGGCGGCGTGCTGTTCACGGGCGTCGTTGCCCTGCTGGTGTATGTCTTTTTAAAAATCAATATTTACGTCACGGCATACTATCTTCTTCTGTCCTTGCTCCTCGCTGTCGCGACACTCGCGCCGGAGCAGCAGGTGTATATGTTCTTCTTGGTTCCGGTCAAGCTGCGCTGGACCGCGCTGATCGACATCGGCCTGACCATCTACTCCGTCGCGGCAAGCGTCGTTCTCTACCGTCCGGTCTGGCTGTCGTTGATCGTTTTCGGAACGGCGGCGATCATTGCATTCCTGAATTACGTGCTGACCTTCGGCCGGGACGTAGCTAATCTTTTCCCGCACCGAGGCTATCGCCGCCGCGCAGCGCGTCCCTTCACTTCGCCGGCCGGCGGCAGCCAGCGCGGCGGTCAGGAGTCCAAACGCCCCTACCGCCACAAATGCACCGTCTGCGGCCGGACGGACGTAGACTACCCCGATCTCGAATTCCGCTACTGCTCCAAATGCAAGGGCTACTACTGCTACTGCATCGACCACATCAACAATCATACGCATATCCAATGACCAAATCCCCCGGCCACACATGGTCGGGGGATTCCTTTGTGTATCGTTTCCATTACGGTCCGCAAAGCATCTCCGTATTTCTTTCGCCGGAATTGCATCCGTTGAATTCTACATTTTGACAATTTTTGACTCCGCGTATTGCGACAGCACTTCCGCTTTTCTCTTTGTATAAGCCATCCAGAACAGGAAGGCGGCATCTTTCTTCAGCCTTTTGGGGTCGTTGATACAGGCGATATCCGCCGAAGCGAACACGATGTCGTTTCTTCCGGGAACGTCGTTCGCTGCGCGTATGTAAATGATTTTGATCTCGTCCCACGACAACTCGCGGACATTATCCTTGCGATCGATCCTCGTAATGCCATTTTCCGAAACAAGGAAAGCCGTACGCCAAAGCGAGAAAAAGTGCCGCACATAATAAAAGCCAACGGCACACAAGCAAGCCGGCAGCAGCAGTCCAAAGGAGAAGCCTCCCTTTACCGCAAAGAGGATCAGGCAGAAGATACCGACTGCATCAAGGCCAAGTAGAACCGCCGCAAAAATGGCCCCGCCTTCCCATTGGCGCAGAAGCTTCGCGTTCATATTTTCCCCTCCCCTAGCTTTTGCAAATGCTCTATCAAGCGATTCAATTCCAGCTTTCCTTGTCCATCGGCAGCAGCGCATACTTGTTATTCCAGTGGGCGTCAGCGGCTGTTCCGTCCTGTAACGCTTTCTGCCACTCCTGCTCCGTGAAAAAGAAGTACTCCGGCGAATCGTCATTGGTCAAATATGGGCGGCGCATAATCATCACGCCATCCTCCAGCCAAAAATACAGGTAATGCGCGCCCTGTCCCCAGCCGCAGATATAAAACGACTGATACAAATCCATCTTCTGCGTTTGGTCTACCGTCAAGCCGTAGCCGAATCTGTCCAGCTCGTCCATGACCGTTTCCATCTCTTGGCGCGACGCAAACTTCCGCGTTAAAACCACATTGGTGACAATCTCATTCTCATCCGTAAACAAAAAGCATCGATAACCGTTCCCGGCAACGATATAATAAAAAACATCAGGAGCCGTTTGCCTTTTGCATTCCAGCTTGATGTCAAACTGATCTGCCAGATCGCGGACATCAGAGCGCGCAATCCCATCCGAATCGCTGATCGCAGCAAGCGCATCCAGCTTGAGCAGCTTCCCCAGTGGGTAGTCCTTTGTGATCAGCTCGCTTGCCGGTGTTTCGTTATCCACCTTCACCGGGCAGCGCCAAACCAGCAGCACCGCAGCAGCACCAAGCACAACAACCAGCGCCGCACAAATGATAATCCACCTTGTTCGCTTTTTCATGCCAGCACTCCTATTTTTATAATTTTATATATACTTTCCGAAAGCAGTTATTCTATCCGAACAACGCCCCTTTCGATCGTCTCTCGCAGCCAATTTGCCGCATAACGGATCCGTTCCTTCGGGGAGCCGTGTGCAATATTTAGTTCCTCCCTGTACACGTCCACATCATCATAAGCCGTCCCGAAGCAATCCGCATCGTATATCCGTATCCACACAGGGCTTTTCTTTCGCACATCTGTCTGGTCATCATACAAGACCAGGATGTTTCTCTTTCCGTTTGTCCATGTTATGAAATAGTAGCCCCCGTGCTCCTGGCGCATATTTGCCTCAAACCCGTATTCGACTTCTAAAAAGGAGAATTCCTTCTTGAGGATGGCATATCTTCCCATCGAAAGCGCTTCCTCCCGTCAAAATACCTAAACTGCGCTATCTATATTTTCATAATACCCTGTTTCGCCCAAACTGTCAAGTAAGTCAGAATCCTTCTCCTCTCGATTTTTGTCAGTAATTGCCGCTGCATAATCTCCCTTTTTCGGCAAACAATACCCATGTACAATTCATGCACAAGAGGGAGATTTTTGAATATGAAAGCTACTGGCATCGTCCGCCGCATTGACGACCTCGGCCGCGTCGTCATCCCCAAAGAAATCCGCCGCACCCTCCGTATCCGCGAGGGCGACCCGTCATTGATGACATTGGCACAGTGGGAAAAATTCTGTATTGCCCTCAGCGATTTTGCCAAACGGCAGGGCTGGAATTCGTACATAATGACGAATTGATTGCAAAAACGCATTCCAAACCATACGTATCCATACCGGCATAATCGCAGCAACACCCCGCCGGAGTCCGCTGCAGCGCAGCAAAGCCGGCGGGGCATCGAATTCCCTCCATACGGGCGGCTGTCTCTTTCTGAGGCAGCCGCCCGAGGTTTTATGTGCTCAAATCTTCATACGTGGTCAAAGCGTCGTCAGTATTCTGGCCAGTCTTGCAGAGAGGCTGCTATCCGTTTACATTTCTCCACAGGATGTTTAACTCGCAGATAGACCACCAGTTGTTGATCGCATGGGGGCCTGTCAGGCTGATTTTGACATATCGGGCGGTCTGCGGAACGCTTGGGAGCAGAACCATTTTAGAGCCGAAGCCGATATGGATATTGTTCAGTGTTACCTGCGTAAAGTTTGTTCCGTCCTGCGAGATCTCAACCTGATAGCTTCCGGGGTAATCATCACCGTCGTGCTCCAGAATAATCTTATCAAAATTCTCCTGCTGGCCGAAATCAACAAGCACATACTGACCGGCGGCCTGCGCAGTGCCGCTGCTCCAGCGCGTTGCGCTTTTCCCGTCGATCATGTAAGAAACCGGATGATACGGGAGGAAGGACGAGCTGCTGGCGGTAACGGTCCATGCGGAGCGGTCGAGCGCCACATAGGGATAGTTCGTGCTGCCGTCTGCTCTGGCGGAAACAATATTGATGTGCGGCGTATTGGTCTGATAATGTTCGCTTGTTTTGGTCGCTGCCCAAATTGCCTCGATAGCTGTATCACTGTCATGCATCAAATCCGGGTCGGTTCCGTCCCATGTATTATAATAACCCCAGTTGCCGCCGCCGCTCTCATAGATCGTTCCCCTTACCTTATAGTTCCAGTTGGTCCAAGAAATGTGGTTTTCATTGAGGTCGGACAGGAAATCGTCCCAGATATCCGAGAAGTAATACAGGCAGAATTCGCCGACAATCAGCGGTGCGTTCCACTGCTCCTGTATGGCTGCCATCGTAGAAACTGTCGTATCGGCAAGATTTTTCTGTGCATCCCACGAAAGTCGATTCGGCATATCGTACGGATGCTTATCAAACATATAGTTTGTCCATCCGGCGCGTTCCGGGCGATTGGTCGCAACGCTCCAATCCATAAATTCCTCGAATATTACGATATGATTGGTATCGATTGCGCGAACTGCGTTGTAGATTTCGTTGTAGAAGCCGTATTTCAAATTTTCATAGGCAGGATTGGTATCAAAGTTCAACACCGGTTCATTCAGCAGGCCGTAAGCCGCAACGGTGGGGTTATCCTTATATCGGGTCGCCAGTGCTCGCCAAATGTTCAAGACGACCGCCTGATTCCACGCAACTGTATCCGCATCTCCGGCATACAGCTCCGTAGGAATCGTGCTGGCCTGTCCGCAGCTTGCCCAACAGTTAACGCCGCCGGGAGCGCCGTGGAAATCGATCAGAACGTAAATCCCATACCGCTCGCAAACTTCCAAAAGCCAATCGAGCTTTGCGAATCCATTATTCGGGTCTGTTCTCATAGTGCCGTTTTTCAGCATAAAATCCATCCAGTATACGGGGACTCGGACAAAATTCATGTTCATATTCGCAATGTTCTGAATATCTGCCTCTGTGATATAGTTATTTTGGAAGGTTGCGATCATTTGGTTCGTTCTGGTTTCACCGAAGCGGCGAATCAGGTGGTTCCGCACGGTATATTCGTCGGTCATGCACAGGCTGATGTTTGCCACCGTCCAGTACTGTCCATTCTCTGACGCGCGGCCGGGACGAATTGCAATGTACTTTGCCGACTGCTCTCCGGTCAGCACCGTTATGATGCCTTCCCCGGCTTTACTTTCATCGACGGTAAGCGTATCCGCAGAAAACCAATCCGTCCAGTTATTGCTCATCCACACAACGGCACCGCGAAGGTAGTCGCCGGTGTGTTCGGGACCGGTTTCCACCACAATCCTGTCAAAGTAGCGTGTTTTGTCCAGCTCAATCAACAGCTCTGCGCTGCTCTCCGCCTGTGCGGAGGTGGACTGCCAGTAGGTAGCCATATTGTTTGTTGTGATTCCGTTGGTCGTAACGGTGTCGATCGCGTTGGCTGCAACGTGTTCTCCGTTTGTGACACTTGCAGTAATGTTGGCAATGAATGTGTGGTCGATTTCACCCGAGCCAAGGGGCGTCATCCACCCCTCCTGCATAAGCCACCCACCGAGATTTGTCCCGCGAAGGGTGATTTGTTCTCCCGCTTCGTTTACAATGCGGCTTCCGCTTGTATGAAGCATGGACATTGACGAGCCGGTTTCACCTTGTGCGCTTGCGATAGGGAATGCAACGAATAGCAGTGCGATAGCGAGGATGATGCTGATCGATTTTTTCATGGCAATACTCCTTTCAAGCTGTGAATTCTGACGTGGACAGCTCCAGTATATCAGTTCCCGTTGAAAAGTCATTGTATCATTTTATCCTTCTGTCTTGTCAAAATCATCTCGGCTCAAAAAACAGCCGGATGATTTTAGGCCGGATGAACATTGTAGTGCAAAAATTTACAATGGCGCAGCAAAAATGCACAAGCAATCGCTGGTAGTGTGGTAGGATTTTATGATATAATGTACATATCCAAACCGAACTGCAGCGAGGATTTGTGCAATGAAACAGTTTAAGAACATTTCCATCCGCAAGAAAATCCTGATCTCCATGCTTGTGTTTACTCTGCTGCCGATCATTCTGGTCGCGGCGGTGGCGACGACGATCTCTTATCGGACCATGCGGGACCAGCTGATCTACGACCATCGCATGAGCAGCGGCTGGCTACAGGATCGGCTGTCGCTGGATGTGAGCACCATACTGGACCGCTTTTACGATTTTGAGGTCGATAAGGCGGTCAAAAATGACATTTATCAATGGTGCGTCAAGGGCGAACCGCCCAACTACGCCGCGCAATGGCGAATCATTACGCTGATGAACACGCTCATCAGTCTGGACAGCCGCATCAATTCCATTGAAATTCACAATCTTTCCGACGATTCCGTCCTGATTGCCGCGCGCTCCGGCGCACATTTGGACGTTCGGGGCGACCGGCTCGACCGATGGTTCGCGCGGGATGCCGGTTTGCAGAGCAATCTCGTATTCCTGCGGGAGGAAAATGAGCTGCTGGCCATTCATCAGATCCATCGGTTTGACGATAAGCAGCCGATCGCCGTCGTTGTCGCAAGATTTCGGCCATACCAGCTGCAAAATGTGCTGGACGAAATCAAAACCGTCCCGGAGGAAACCATTCTTGTTTTCAACGACCAGAATGAGCTTTTGGAGGCGGACTACGGCACAACTTGGGACATGGACGCGGAAACGGTTGAGGCCGTTCGCAGTGAGCTTGCCTCGGGCGAGCGGAAGGAAGGCTCCTATCACGACCAGTTCTGGTTCTACCGCAGCGTCGATAACGGGAAAATGCAGGTATTGCTGATCGTTCCGAACAAGACCATCGTGGACGCGCTGTACCCCACGGTCGCAAGCTGTATTCTCGTCGCGGTCATCGCGGTAATCGCCAGCATCATCTGCTCAGTGGTCTACTCCAAGGCGGTCAGCCGCCCGATTCGCAAGCTCTCGTCCGAGATGAAGAATCTCACGCTGAGCGAATACTCCGGCAGCGTTTTAGAAAGCCGCGAGGACGAGATCGGTATCCTGCAGGACAGCTTCAACCATATGATTACCCGCAACAAGGAGCTGATTGCGCAGCAGTATCAGGCGAAAATCGAAAAACGCAACGCGCAGCTGCGGGCGCTTCAGGCGCAAATCAATCCGCATTTTATGTACAACACTTTACAGGTCATTGGTGGGATGGCGCTGGAAAAGGACGCGCCGGAAATTTATTCCATTACATTGGCGCTCAGCGATATTATGCGCTACTGTCTGAACTTCTCGAAGGAAATGATTGTTCTGGAGGAGGAAATTACATACCTTCAAAGCTATGTCATGATACAAAACGAGCGATTCGGCGGCAGGGTACACCTGAAGTTAAGCATCGCACCGGAAACGCAGAAATGTCTGATTCCGAAGCTGATCCTGCAGCCGCTGGCGGAAAACAGCTTTGAGCACGGTCTGCCGGAAAAGGAGGGGCCGTGGCTGCTGGAAATCGAAAGCAGCCTCACACAGGACGGCGATTTGCTCATTCTGGTGAAGGACAACGGCGTCGGCTTTGAAAAGGAACGGCTGGACGAGCTGCGGAAAAAGATTCAGCAGGACACGGCGCAGGTGCTGAAATCCGGATCGCATATCGGTCTGACGAACGTCCACGCAAGAATCCGGCTGCGCAGCCAAAACGAACGGCACGGCGTTACCATCACCAGCTCGCCGGAGGCCGGAACGACAATTCGGGTTTTGATGCCCGCGGTACGGGAAGGAGAGGTCGGCGAATGATACGAAAGGTTGTCATTATTGACGATGAGCCGTGGACGCGCGGGGTGATTTTAAAGCTGGGGCAGTGGGAGCAGCTGGGGCTTGCCGTGGTCGGCGAGGCGGCAGACGGCGAGGTCGGGCTGGAGCTGATCCACAAGCTGCTGCCCGATATTATCATTACCGATGTCCGGATGCCGCGCATCGGCGGCATTGAGCTGGTGCAGCAGCTGCGAGCGGAAAACTACAACGTCCCGATCCTGATTGTCAGCGGCTACGACGACTTTGCCTATGTGCGCAGTGCGTTAAAGCTGGGGGTCACGGACTATCTGCTCAAGCCCGTCAAGGCACAGGAACTGCACCAGCAGCTTCTGCGCTGCATTGAAGCACTCGACCGCCAGGAGGTCGCAAAGCCGGTCATGCAGGCAGGCTTTTTCGCAGACGGCTGGGAGGATCGCTACGGCACCATTCGCAAGCGGTTGGAGGCGGCGCTGCAGGTGGGAAATTGCGGCATCATTTCACAGCAGTTCGGGGAGCTGCAAGCCGTGCTTCTGGCGCACGAGGGAGAAAAGCCCGCGATACCGGTCATGATCGGCGTGTATTATTCCATGCTCTACCCGCTGCAGCTCTACATTGAATCGGTGGGTCTGCCCAAAAGCGAAGCCTTCGGCGCGGCGGAGCCGGTGTTTGTGTTCCGTCGCGAAAATACCGTCGGAGAGCTGCGGAGCTTTCTGGAAACGCTGTATCTCGGCACCGTGCGCGCCGTGGAGCAGCACCGTCAGAGCCGGCTGCGGCTGGATATCGAGGCCGTCTGCAAATATGTGCAGAAAAACTATACGACCGGCCTCACGCTGGAGCGGACGGCGGACGCGTTCCATGTGACGAAGGAGTACTTAAGCAAGGCCTTCAAGGCACACCGCGGCGAGAGCTTCACCGAATACGTAACCTCTCTGCGCATGGAGCGGGCATATGAGCTCATTACGCGCTACCGTGCGCCCATCAAGGAGGCGGGGGCTATGGTCGGCTATTACGATTTGGCACATTTCTACAAAACCTTCAAGAAATATTATGGCAAAACGCCGGGAGAAGTCCGCGACGGATTAAAAATTGACAATGCAACAACTCCTTAGTTGAAAATGCTATTTTCCTAGATTGGTGGTATAGTTAATTACAGCAAAACCACCAAAAATAATCAAACAGGAGGGTCAAAAATGAAAAAAATCATCGCAATTCTTCTGGCTGTCTGCCTGCTGTTTTCCCTTGCCGCCTGTGCCGGCGGCGGAACACAGGAGCCCACTCCCCCCGCATCTGACGAGACCAAAGCCCCCGTATCCGACTCCGGCGCAACGACGGACGAACCGCGCGAGGCAGAGCTGAACATCATGATGAGCTTCCCGCAGTTTATGGAGCAGTGGGAAACCTACGCAAAGCAGTTCGAGGCCAAAATGCTGGCTGAGGAAAACATCAAGGTCAAGGTAAACCTGGAAATGCCCAGCTCCGATCAGTACGAGAGCGTCCTGCAGGCGCGGCTGAGCGGCGGCGACGCGCCCGATTTGTACACCCTGCACTGCAACAACATCGGCACCTACAACGATGCCGGCTATCTGTATGACCTGTCCGGTGAGCCGCTCGCAGACGTGATCTATGAGAATGTCAAGGCCACGGTCTCCGTGGACGGCAAGCTGCTGGCCGTGCCGATTGAGAGTCAGGCCTGGGGCGTTCTGTACAACAAGGCAATCTTTGAAGAGTGCGGTCTGGAAGCGCCCGACACACTGGCCGATTTGACGGCGATCTGCGAAACGCTGAAGGAAAAGGGCTACACGCCCTTCATGCTGGCCTTCCAGGAGCAGTGGGTCCCGCAGCTCATGACGGCTCTGACGCTGGGCGATATCGTTTCCGGCAAGCTGCCGGATTGGCTGGAGCGGATGTACAAGAATGAAGGCTCCTACGATGAGGTTCGTGAGATTTTTGACGTCATTGATCTGATTATGACAAACGGCACGGACCGCGCAATGGAGGAAGGCTCAGAGGCCGGCGCTGCCGACTTTGCGATGGGTAAGGCCGCGATGTTCGTTCAGGGCACTTGGGCGTCCAACACCATCATGACCACCAATCCGGAGATGCAGCTCGGCGTTTTCGCGCTGCCGATCAACGACGATCCCAACTGCACCCGCGTAAATCTCTCCACCTCCACGACGCTTGCCGTCCATCCTGACAGCAAGGAGCTGGATCTGGCGCTGAAATTTGCCAACTACGTGCTCGATGAGAAGGATTCCTCTGCGCTGTTCCAGTCCTGCTCGTTTAACCCGCTGGCGACCTGCCATAACTATGAGGCCTATTCCTGGGTCGCCGATGCCTCCGCTTACGTTGCCGCCGGCCGCGCCTATCAGGATCTGGTGATCCCCTCCGCCGTCACCGACGAGCAAGGCCGCCTGCTGCAGGAATACTACGTCGGTACCGTAACGGTTGACGAAATCGTAGAACGTCTGGACGCCGCATTCCAAGCTGCAAACGCCCAGAACTAAGCATTGTTCTTTACCGAGGGCAGGTTTCACCTGCCCTCTTTTTTCAAGGAGGCGGCACAATGAAAAATACGAAAAAAATAAATCTCAGTCTGCTGCTCTATTGTCTGCCGGCATTGGTTGTTTATTTTGCCTTTAAGCTATTTCCCGCAATTTCCGGAATGTACTATTCCCTGACAAACTGGAACGGTCTGAAAAAGACCTACGAGTTTGTCGGTCTGTCGAATTTTCTGGAGCTTCTGACCGATCGCTACTTCTGGAATTCCATGTGGTTCACGTTCAAGTACGTGATCGTGATCGTAATCGTCGCCAACGTGGTCGCACTGACCTTGGCCGTTGCCATCGAGAGCCGCCGTCGGGGAAAAGGGCTTTTCCGCACCCTGTTCTATATGCCGAATATGATCAGCATGGTCATCGGCGGCTATATGTGGATGTTTGTTTTTACGAAGGTGCTGTACTATCTTGCCGACAACTGGGGCTGGAGCTTTCTGGATCATTCCTGGATCGGTGACCCCAAGTATTCCTTTCTTGCCATCATTATCGTGGCGGCATGGGGTGCGATCGGCTATTTGATGATTATTTACATGGCTGCGCTGCAAGGCGTTCCCGCAAACCTCAAGGAAGCCGCCTCCATCGACGGCGCAAGCGCGTGGCAGAATTTCTGGAAAATCGTATTCCCGCTGATCTCCCACGCCGTCACCATCTGTGTTTTCTGGTCGCTGAACTCCGGCTTTCAGGTGTTTGACGTGATCTATACCCTGACCGGCGGCGGGCCGGGACGCGCCACGCAGTCTGTCGCCATCAACATCTACGAGGAAGCCTTCCGCGGCAACATTCGCTACGGCTATGCCACCGCAAAATCTACGGTGTTATTTATTGTTGTTTTAATCGTCACCGCGATTCAGTTGAAAATCACCGGCAGAAGGGAGCAGGAGCTGTGAAAAAGAAACGGATCCTTTCGGATATCATCGTCTATCCACTGCTTTCCATCGCGGCGCTGTTCACGCTGTTCCCGCTGCTGATGGCGCTGATGAATTCCTTTAAGAGCAATCAGGAGCTGCTCATCAACGTGCTGAGCTGGCCGACGGCGCTGCGTCTGGAAAACTACGCCCGTACCTTTGAGAAGATGCACTACGCACGCAGCTTTGTGAATACGGTGCTTCTGAGCGGCCTGAGCGTGTCGCTGATGATCCTCTTCTCGGCGCTGGCGGGCTGGAGGCTCTGCCGCACCAAAACGCGCCTGTCCCGCTTTTTGCTGAAGCTCTTTATCTTCTCCATGCTGATCCCGTTCAGCTCCATTATGATCCCGCTTTACCGCGTTGCGCAGGCAGCGAAAATCACGAACTCGCTCGTCGGTCTCTCGTTTGTTTACGCGGGCTTGGGCGTCAGCATGGCGATTTTTCTGTACCACGGCTTTGTGAAAAGCATTCCGATCGAGCTGGAGGAGGCCGCGGCCATCGACGGTTGCAGCTCCTTGCAGGTGTTTTTCAGGATCGTCTTTCCAATGCTCAAGCCGATCACTGCCACCATTACGATCACCAACGTGCTTTGGATCTGGAACGACTTTCTCCTGCCGCTCATCATGATCTCCGACAACAAGAAATATACGCTGCTGCTTTCGACCAATACGCTCTTTGGGCAGTACAGCAGCGACTGGACGGCAATTTTAAGTGCACTGATTCTGGCAGCGCTTCCGGTCATCGTTTTCTATGCATTTTTCCAAAAGCGTATTTTGAAGGGCATCTCGGACGGCGCGGTAAAGGGGTGACGGCAATGGAATTTCTTCATGCACAGAACGGCAGACTGTATTGCGGGGATAACCCGCTCCTCCTGCGCGGCATGGGCCTCGGCGGCTGGCTGCTGCCGGAGGGGTATATGTGGAGGTTTTATACCAAGTGCGACCGGCCGCGCAGAATCGAGGCGCTCATCGAGCAGCTATGCGGCGCGGAATATGCCGCATCGTTCTGGGAGCAGTATTTCGCGTCCTATATCACGGAGGCAGACATTGCGTGGATCGCCGCACAGGGGATGAATTCCGTGCGGCTCGCACTCAACTCTCGTTTGCTTTTCAAGACTGCACCCGACGGAGCAATCACCTTCCGTGCATCGGCGCTACATCTTGTCGATTCCTGCGTCGCATGGTGCAAGCGACGCGGCATTTACGTCATGCTCGATATGCACGGCGCACCGGGCGGGCAGACGGGGCAGAACATCGACGACAGCGAGCACGACCGGCCGGAGCTGTTTACAAACGCGGCGCATCAGGACGCGCTGGTCGAAATGTGGCGGCTTCTGGCACAGCGCTATCGGGACGAGTCCGCCGTGGGCGGGTATGACCTGCTCAATGAGCCGCTGCCGAACATTTTCCGGCAGTATGCGCCGCTGCTGCTGCCGCTGTACCGCCGCCTGATCGCGGCAATCCGTGAAATCGATACAAAGCATCTCATCATTCTGGAGGGGCTGCACTGGGCGACGGACTTTTCTGCCTTTGACGGCATGACAAGAGCGGAAGCCGCCGACAACCTCCTGCTGCAATTCCACAAATACTGGAGCGCACCGGACGAGGAGAGCCTCGCGCCGTTCCTGCAAGCCGCAAAGCGGCTGAACGTCCCGCTCTGGATGGGCGAGGGCGGCGAAAACAATCCGGCATGGTACACGACGGTTTTTCCTCTGTACGAACGGCTCGGCATCGGCTGGTGCTTCTGGACGTACAAAAAGATGGAAACGCCCAACTCGCCCGTCACCTTTGCGCAGCCGGACGGCTGGCGGAAAATTTTGGACTATCTCGACGGCGGCGCTCAGCCGAGCCGCAGCGCCGCCATGGCCGCCTTCGACGGGCTGCTTGCGTGCATCCGCAACAGTACATACCACCCCGAAATCGTGAACGCGCTGCTGCGGCGGCCGCCGGTTCGGATCCCGGCGGAGGCCTTTGACACCGAGCAGATTCACAGCGAACGAGAACCCGGTGCCGACTTCCGCTGCACCAGCCGCGCGACCCTGTTGTATGCAGACGGCCACACCGGCGCGGGCGATTGGCGCCGGTATGGCGGCGAG
>CABSFY010000038.1 GCA_902477055.1 uncultured Eubacteriales bacterium | reverse complement strand
GGGATGTTCGTCGCCATGCCGACCGCAATACCGGACGAGCCGTTGACCAGCAGATTTGGGAAGCGGCAGGGCAGCACGCGCGGCTCCCTGCGCGATTCGTCAAAGTTGGGGTCCCAATCGACCGTGTCCTTTTCCAAATCGCGTAACATCTCGTTTGAGATTTTTGAGAGGCGGGCCTCCGTGTAACGGTAAGCGGCAGGAGGGTCGCCATCGACCGAACCGAAGTTACCGTGACCGTCTACGAGCATATAGCGCATGGAAAAATCCTGCGCCAGGCGGACAAGTGCATCGTAAACCGACGCGTCGCCGTGCGGATGATAGCGGCCCAGAACGTCGCCGACGCAGGTCGCCGACTTCTTAAACGGCTTATCAGAGGTCAGATTATCTTCATACATTGCATACAGAATACGGCGGTGCACCGGCTTCAGACCGTCGCGCACGTCCGGCAGGGCGCGTCCGATGATGACCGACATCGCGTACTCCATGTAGCTGGTTTTCATCTCATGGACAAGCTCCGAGGTCACGATTGCCTGATCCGGGAACATGATATCCTCCGGCTTGTAGTCCTTCTTATGTGCCAAGGTGTTTCCTCCTTACGAAAGGATGTTAAATTTCACTTAATAATCCAAATTTGCAACATATTTTGCGTTTTGCTCGATATATTCCTTGCGAGGTTCGACCTTTTCGCCCATGAGAAGGGTGAAAATTTCGTCGGCCTTGATGGCATCGTCCATTTCAATGCGCTTCAGCGTGCGGCGTTCGGGGTCCATGGTCGTTTCCCACAGCTCATGGGGGTTCATTTCGCCGAGACCCTTGAATCGTGAAATGTCAATCTTTGCATTGGGATTCTCCGCGCGAAGCTCGGCCGAAATTTTGTCGCGCTCCTCCTCGGAAAACGCCACGCGCGTGGTCTTGCCGCGAACCAGCTTGAACAGCGGCGGCATGGCGGAGTACACGTAACCTTGCTCAATCAGCGGCCGCATATAGCGGAAGAAGAACGTCAGCATCAGCGTGCGGATATGGCTGCCGTCCACATCAGCATCGGCCATGATGACGATCTTGTGATAGCGCAGCTTTTCGAGGTTAAATTCCTCGCCGATGCCCGCACCGAGCGCGGTGATAACGGGCTGTAACTTGTCATTTCCGATGACCTTATCCTCACGGACGCGTTCAACATTTAACATTTTACCCCAAAGCGGTAAAATGGCTTGGAACCGGGAATCGCGGCCCTGCGTGGCCGAGCCGCCGGCGGAGTCGCCCTCGACGATGTAAATTTCCGTCAGGGCGGGGTCGGTTTCGTTGCAGTCGCGGAGCTTGTCGGGCATTGCCGCGCCGCCGAGGGCCGTTTTGCGGCGAATGCTCTCGCGGGCCTTTCGCGCTGCCTCGCGGGCGCGGTTGGCGGTCATGGCCTTCTCCAGAATCACCCGCGCGACGGTCGGGTGCTCCTCGAAATACTCCGCTAATTGACTTGTTACGACATTATCAACCAGCGTCCGGATATAGGCGTTGCCCAATTTGGCCTTCGTCTGGCCCTCGAACTGTGCGTCGGTCAGCTTGACGGAAATGACCGCCGTAAGACCCTCGCGGCAGTCCTCGCCGGACACCTTATCATTATCGCTTTTAATGACGCCGATCTTCGCGCCGTAGGCGTTCATGACGCGCGTCAGCGCGGTCTTGAAGCCCGTTTCGTGCATACCGCCCTCCGGCGTGTGAATATTATTTGCAAACGAAACTAATGTTTCATTATAGCTATCCGTGTATTGCAGCGCGACCTCGGCCTGCGCGTCGTTTTTCGTGCCGGACATATAGACGACCTCGGTGTGCAGCTCGGTCTTGTGGCGGTTGTGCCAGCGTACAAACTCGCGGATGCCGCCCTCGTAGCACATCGCGTCGGATGGGCCGTCGTCGCTTCGCTTATCGCTTATCGTGATGTGCAGCCCGGCATTCAAAAACGCCTGCTCCCGCATTCTGGTATGCAAAATCTCATAGTCATATTCCAGCGTGTCGAACATTTCCGGGTCCGGCTTAAACGTCACGCTGGTTCCATGATGGTCCGTATTGCCGATCACGCGCATTTCCTGCGTAATATGACCACGGGAAAATTTCATCTGATAGATTTTGCCCTCTTTATGGACCTCAACCGTCAGCCACTCGGACAGGGCGTTGACGACCGACGCGCCCACGCCGTGCAGGCCGCCGGAAACCTTGTAGCCGCCGCCGCCGAACTTGCCGCCGGCGTGCAGGACGGTGTAGACGACCTCCAGCGCAGGCCGGCCGGTCTGTGCCTGGATGTCCACGGGGATGCCGCGGCCGTCGTCGGTGACGGTGATGGTGTTGCCGGGGTTAATCGTCACGGTGATGTGCTTACAGTAGCCCGCGAGGGCCTCGTCGATGGAGTTATCGACGATCTCGTAGACCAGGTGGTGCAGGCCGCTGGACGAGGTCGAGCCGATGTACATACCCGGCCGCTTCCGGACCGCCTCTAAGCCCTCCAGCACTTGGATTTGTGACGCGTCATATTCTTCCTGTACGGTCGTGTTCATCAATTCTTCGGACATGGAACGTCCTCCTTGAATATTAAATGTCAGATTTTTGCGCCCGCTTTTCGATTGCGGCAGCGTTAAATTGCGTCAAATAGACGCGGCTCAGGCCGAATTCCTCGGTGAGCAAAAAGCTCTTGGGCAGCTCGCCGGAAACATCGACAACCTCGCCCTGCCGCTCGGCCTCGGCCAAAAATGCGCGGGTGTGGCGTGAATAGGACGTGTTGTCGAGGTCGAACACCCCGATCACCGCCCGATCCCGCACCGCCATATCCCCGCCGATGGAAAGATACATAAGGTTGCTCCTTTGAAGCATTTTTTGCCGCTTGGCAGAGAAGAAAGGTCGTGATTAGTGAATAATGAACAGTGAATAGTGAATGGTGAATAATATTTGTTTCGTCGGGAAAACCCGCAGCGTCTTGGCTTCCCCTCCGGGGAAGCTGTCATGGCCATCGGCCATGAGTGATGGGGTCCGCGCCCGCAGGCGTAGGTTGCAGGACGGTACGCACCAAAATTGAAGTGTCAGCGACGGGGCGTCGGGGACGCCGCCCCCTACACAGCGGGCAAAGCCCGCTATTATTCACTATTCACTGTTCACCATTCACTATTCACGAAATCGATACTGCCAACAGCGGCGGGCTGGGGGCAGCCCGCCCTACGGACGGTGTTCGACACTGCCTGCAACGGGCCGATGTAGGCATCGGCCCCTACGCGGATAGGGGTGGTTTACGGAATGACGTTTCCGTCCTCGATACGCAGCACCTGGCCCAGCTTGGTCAGGCGGTCGGTTTCGCAGCAGGTGATAAACACCTGACCGCCCTTGAGATGGTTCAGCACGAAATCCTGCCGGCCGACGTCCAGCTCGGACAGCACGTCGTCGAGCAGCAGCAGCGGCTCCTCGCCGGCATCGCGGCGCAGCAGCTCACGCTGGGCCAGCTTGACGGAGATGGCTGCCGTGCGCGTCTGCCCCTGCGAAGCAAAGGCAGCAACAGGCAGACCGTTGATTGCCGCCAAAAAATCATCCTTATGCGGCCCGGACAGGCACTGGCGGCTCTCCAGCTCGGCCCGCGCATGGGTCTGCTGATGCTCCGTCAGCTGCTCCCGCAGAATTTCCGGCGCGGCAAACGGGTCCGTCACCGTCGAAACGGTCTGATACGTCAGCGTCAGCGTTTCCTTATCGCCGGAAAACTCCTTGTGATATGTCGCGCTGACCTCGCCGAGCGCCTGCAAAAACCGCGCCCGGTACGAAATCATCAACGCGCCGAGCTGCGCCATCCGCGCGTTATAATCCGGCAAAATTGCCAGCATCGACGGCTCGCCATCCCGCAAGACCGCCGATTTTTGCTCCAAAAGCCGCGAATATTCGCTTAAAACCGCGTCATAATTCGGTCGTAATTGGCATATGACGTTATCTAATAATTTTCGGCGCGGTGCAGCGCCCTTTTTCAGCACCAGTAAATCCTCCGGGCAGAACAGCACGCTCGTCAGAACGCCCGCGATGCCCGCCGCCGTTTTTTGCTTCACGCCGTTGAGCCAGAGCTGCCGCGGCCGCCGGCCGGAAAACAGGACCGCTCGCAGCGTTTGCTCCCGCTCCTGCGATTGCAGGGCCGCCGCGATTTCCGCAAATTCCGCGTTAAATTGAATCAATTCCTGCTCCCGCCGCGTTCGGAACGAGCCGCCCGTCGAAAGATAGACGATCGCCTCCAGCAGATTCGTCTTGCCGTTGGCGTTGTCGCCGACGAGCAGGTTCACGCCCGGCACAAATCGCGTCGCTGCGTCCGTATAGTTCCGAAACCCGCGCAGCGTCAGTTCATTGAGCTGCATTTTTGACCAGATAAATTATGCCGTCAAAGCCGACCCTGTCGCCGTCGTACAGCTTCTTGCCGCGCATGGTGCAGACCTCGCCGCCGACCGTGACCGCGCCGTCCTGAATGAAATTTTTCGCCATTCCGCCGGAGGAAACGGCGTTGGCCAGCTTCAAAAAGCTCTCCAGCTTGATAAATTCCGTCGTGATCTCCACCGGTATTTCTTCGGCGGACACCCGCCGCACACGAACCTTCATTTTTTTCTCCTTAATGCAATCTTACAGGAAGAACCATGTAAGCAAAATCCTTTTTATCATCCACCGGCGTGAACACAATGGGACTCAGACCGTTTTTCAGCTCCAGCGTCACAACCTCACTCGGCACGGCCCGCAGCGCGTCGAGCAGATACCGGCAGTTGAAGCCGATCTCCATCTCGCCGCCGTTACCTGCGACTGGACAGGTATCGTGCGCCGAGCCGACGGTGTTGACCGTCCGCAAATCAGCGATATTCTCGCCGAACACGCAGCGAACCGGGCTTTTGATCTTCTCCGACACGATCAGGCTCACGCGCTCGATTGACGCGGTCAGCTCAGCGACGTTCGCAGTCAGGATCGTTTCGCTGTTCGTCGGCACGACGCGCCGCCAATCGATGAATTCGCCCTCCAGCACGCGGCAGACGAGCGTTGCGTCGCCGATGGTGAACATGATGTGCTTCGTGCCGAGTAAAAATGTCACCTTATCATCTGTATCGTTCAGAATTTTCTCCACCTCGCGCAGGCCGGTGGCGGGGACGACGAACTTCAGCTCCCGGCCGATCGGCTCGTCGGAGTGCCACGTTCGCCGCGCCAGACGGAAGCTGTCCACCGCGATCATGGCGATGCTCGTGTCCGTGACCTCCATCAGGCAGCCGGTGTGGATCGGCCGCGCCTGATTCTCCGAAACGGAAAAAATCGTTCCGCCGATCATCTCGCGCAGCGCACTTTGCGGCATGGAAATGCCCTTTTCGGCGTTGACGTCGGGCAGCTCGGGGTAATCCTCCGCATCCATCGCCGTGATGGTGAACGACGACGCGCCGCCGCGAATGGAAACCTGTAACTTATCATCGACCGTGACCGTGACCTCCTCGTCGGGGAGCTTGCGCACGATATCGAAGAACAGGCGGGCGGGCATGACGCACGCGCCGGCCTCGGTTACGGCAGCCGCGACCTTGACGGTGATGCCCGTTTCGAGGTTGAAGCCGGTCACGCTGATGCCCAGCCCCGCGCGCAGCAGGATGCCCTCCAGGCACGGAATCGTGCTCTTCGGCGAAACGGTCCGTCCCGCGACGGACAGCGCCGAAACCAGCAGCGCTTTTTCACAGGTAAACTTCATGGAAAAAACCTCTCTTTCTAGCTTTCTATATAGACAGGTAGGATAAATATAGTATTCGTAGTAGGACCGCTGCAATTGTGCAAAACCGGCGCGGTTCCTGCAATCGCAAGGTCCCGCCATCCACAGCCGCCTGTGCAGACGCAATAGAGTTATTGACAGGCTTTTTGCACATCATGCAGAGGGCAATTCCTGCACAGCCAAGTTTTGCACAATCCACAACCCCTGTGCAGAAAAAAGTATCGCGTAACAGAAATAATTTTCGCACTGGTCTGCCGCTTTTCCGCAGCTCTCGTTCGTTGCGTAGGGATCGATGCCAACATCGGCCCGTTGCAGGCACCATCGAAAACCGTTCGTAGGGCGGGCTGCCCTCAGCCCGCCGTTGCTGGCAGCATCGGCAAACCGCTACAGCCGCGCGTTGATGTTTGCCGTAATGTCGCGAACATTGTCCTGCAGCCCGTTTGCGGTGTTCGGCAGCTCCTCCTCAACGCGGCGGATGGCGTGCAGCACCGTCGTGTGATTCTTTCCGAACGGCTCGGCGATATCGGGCAGGGAAAGTGTAGTCATTTTACGAATTAGATACATCGCGATCTGCCGCGCCTCAACGGTGGTTTTGTTCTTCTGCGTCCCGCGCAGGACGGCCTCCTCCAGCGAATAGAACCGGCAGACCTCGCCGATAATCAGCTCCGGCGTCGGGACGTTCTGCGCCTTGATCTTGTACATATCCTTGATGGCGCGGGACACATTCGCCACGTCCATCGGCATCCCGGTCAGATCGTGATACGCCTTGATTTTCTTTACCGTACCCTCGAGCTGGCGGACGTTGTTCGTGATGTTTTCTGCAATGTAATTACACACATCATCCGGCAGCGTGATGCCCATTTCAATGGCCTTGTTCTTTGTAATGGCCCAGCGCGTTTCGTAATCGGGCGGCTGCACGTCCACCATCAGGCCCCACTCAAATCGCGTTCGCAGCCGCTCCTCCAGCCGCAGCATATCGCTCGGCACGCGGTCGGAGGTCAGAACGATCTGCCGGTGGTTCTCGTACAGGCTGTTGAACGTGTGGAAAAATTCCTCCTGTGTCTGGTCCTTACCGGCGATAAATTGAATATCGTCCATCAAAAACAGGTCCGCATTACGGTATTTGTCGCGAAATTCAAAGTTTTTGCCGCTTCGGACGGCTTCGATAAATTCGTTCGTAAACTGCTCGCCGGTCAGATAAACGATGTCGTAATCCGGGTGGCGGCGCTGGATGCGATTGGCGATGGCGTACAGCAGATGCGTTTTTCCGAGGCCGGACTGGCCGTAGAGGAACAGGGGGTTATAAACGTTCGTCCGCTCCTCCGCGACGGCCTCAGCCGCAGAAAACGCGTGCTGGTTCGTTGCGCCGACCACGAAGGACTCAAACGTGTACTGCGAATTGCATTCGACGAAGGAGCGCTTTTTCTTCCCCAGCGAATACTGCGGATATTCCT
Source organism: uncultured Eubacteriales bacterium (assembly GCA_902477055.1). Lineage (GTDB taxonomy): Bacteria > Bacillota > Clostridia > Oscillospirales > Oscillospiraceae > JAZOXB01. The sequence goes on along the minus strand of CABSFY010000038.1, from coordinate 12,777 downwards.
CATCATCCAGCACGACCAGCTCGATCTCCGTCTGGAACTGCTCGCGCATCGCGTCCTTGATAAGCTCCGCGTAACGATTCAGAATCACGTCCTTGCGAAACGGCGACGGCGAAAACACCACCAGCTTTCCCTCATTCAGCTCCACAATCTCCGCATCGTCGAAGAACATCGCCACCGCCGTCGAGGGCGAATGCTGCTCCAGATAAGACAAGACGCGTGACCAAACATAAGCGTTGGAATACATAGCCGGCTCCCTTCCACGATAATTATTCAGCAAAATTATAGCACAAAACCGCAGAAAAAGCAAGTAATACCTATATAAATAAAGAAAACGATGCACAGCCGTGTGCAACAAAAAACTGCCCCACGACAATGCATCGTTATTTTAAATTTTAACGCGACAAATATTTTTCTACCGCAAAGCATCCTTCATCAGAAAGAGCCTTCAAATAGTACGCACTTCTAAGGCTCCCTTGTGCAAAGGGAGCTGGCAGCGAAGCTGACTGAGGGATTGTGTCCTTGCGCAAAGCGCAAGGACGGCGGGCAACGCCCGCCAAACGATGACACAAAATCTACCGTCCAACGCCGTAGGGGCCGATGCTCACATCGGCCCGTTGCAGGCACTTCCATTTTTTGCGTAGGGCGGGGTTCCCTAACCCCGCCGCGTGCAGGCACTGCCGACCACGCGAAAACTGCTCTCACTGCACCAACACCGCATAAGCCGCAATCAGCTCCTGCGCGGCCTTGAGCGGATTCTCTCCCGCGCGAAGGCTCAGGGTTAGAATTGGCTTGTCGGCCTTCGGCGAGAGGAAGATCCGCTTCTGATACGCCGCCTGCCCGCAGAGGGCCGCAATCGTCTCAAACGCAAAGCGCGACAGCGTAAAGCAAAGCGTCCGCCCCTTCTGCGAAAGGTCCGTTATGCCCAATGCCGCAGCACGAGCGCGTAAAAGTGCAATATCAATTAAATTTAACGCGCCCTTTGGCGGGTCGCCGTAGCGATCGACCATTTCATCGAGCAGCTCCTCGGCATCCTCCTGCGACCGAACGGCCGCCATGCGCCGGTACAGATCCATCCGCTGCTCGCCGGACGGAATGTAATTCTTGTCGATGTTCGCCGTCACGTCCAGATCGGCCGTGCAGTTTACCTCATCCACGGGCTTCTCGCCGCGCTCCTCCAGTACCGCGTCCTCCAGCAGCTTCAGGTACAGATCGTAGCCGACAGACATCATGTGACCGGACTGTGCCGCGCCAAGTAAATTACCGGCACCGCGAATCTCCAGGTCGCGCATGGCAATTTTGAAGCCGGAGCCGAACTCCGCATAGTCGCGGATGGCGTTGAGGCGCTTTTCCGCATCTTCGGTCAGCACCTTGCCGCGGCGGAAGGTCAGGTAAGCGAACGCATGACGGCTGCTGCGGCCGACGCGCCCGCGAATCTGGTGCAGCTGCGCCAGACCGAGCTTGTCCGCATCCTCAATGATCAGTGTATTGACATTTGAAATATCAATGCCCGTTTCAATGATCGTCGTGCAAACCAGAATTTGCAGCTCGCCCTCGGCCATGCGCTGCATCACGTCGCTCAGCTCCTCCTCGCCCATTTTTCCGTGGGCGATGCCGATTTCCGCATCCGGAAGCGCCTTTTTAATTCGTGCAGCGCACTGCGCAATGGATTCCACGCGGTTGTGCAGATAGTACACCTGCCCGCCGCGCTCGATCTCGCGCCGCATCGCATCCACCAGCACCGGCTCGGCGTATTCCAGCACGAACGTCTGCACCGGATAGCGGTCATGCGGCGGCTCCTCAATCGTGGACATATCGCGGATGCCGGACAGCGCCATATTCAGCGTGCGCGGGATGGGCGTTGCCGATAACGTCAGCACGTCCACGCCCTTGGCAAGCTCCTTGAGTTTCTCCTTATGTGTCACACCGAAGCGCTGCTCTTCATCCACGACCAGCAGGCCGAGGTCCTTGAATCGCACGTCCTTTTGCAGCAGCTTGTGCGTGCCGATCACAAGGTCAAGGCTGCCCGCCGCGAGGTCGGCCAGCGTTTTGCGCTGTTGCCCTGCCGTACAGAAGCGCGAGAGGACCCCAATGTTGACCGGGAAGCCGCGGAAGCGCGCGACGGCCGTCGTGTAATGCTGCTGCGCCAGCACGGTCGTCGGCACCAGAATCGCCGCCTGCTTGCCATCCAAAATTGCTTTCATAATAGCACGTAACGCAACTTCTGTTTTGCCAAAGCCGACATCGCCGCAGAGCAGCCGGTCCATCGGCTGCGGCGCCTCCATGTCGCCCTTGATCTCGTCAATCGAACGAAGCTGATCGTCGGTTTCCGCGTAGGGGAAGTTCTGCTCAAACTCCGCCTGCCACGGTGTGTCGGCCGCAAACGCGTGACCCATCCGGCGCTTGCGTTCGGCGTAGAGGCGAATCAGGTCCTCGGCAAGGTCCTTGACCGCCGCCTTCGTCCGTGCCTTCGTCTTTTCCCACTGGTCGCCGCCGAGGCGATTGAGCTTCACCGGCGCGTTTTCACCGCCGCCGATGTATTTTGATATCAGGTCAAGCTGCGTCGCCGGGACATATAGCGTGTCGCTGCCCTGATAGGCAATTTTTACGTAATCCTTCACTGCGCCGTCGATTTTCATCTGCTCCATGCAGACGTACCGCCCGATGCCGTGGTATTCGTGGACGATCAGATCGCCGGGCGTGAGATCGGCGAAGGAGTCTAATTTCTGTCGATTTGTTGCTTTTTGTCGCTTTTTCCGGGGTTTTTCCTGCGATTGCGCAAGCAATTGTCCCTCCGTCAGCACGGCAAAGTGCAGATCGGGATACTCCATGCCGTTTGGCAGCGCCCCGTCGGCCAGCAGAATCTGTCCCGGCTTCGGCAGCGCCGTCAGCGGGAAGGCGAGGAACGCAGACAGGCCCTTTTCGCGCAGCAGGTCGGCCAGAATTTCACCGCGCCGCCGATTGCCGCAAAGCACGAGCGACGCAAACTCATTTTTCTGGTAAAACGTCAAATCGGTCACGGCCGCGTCCAGATTGCCGCCATACGACGGTAACTGCTTGGCCGTGATGCTGACCAGCTCCTTCGGCGGCAGTGCCTCCGGATAGGCCGCCGCGAGAAAAGAATCTAAAAAGACAACAGCACGGTCTTTTAATCTGTCACATACAGATTCCCAGTCCCCGGAGAATTCGCACAGCTCCCCGCATAGCACGCCCGCCTGTAGCAGGCTGTCGAGCATCATGCCCTCCTCGTTCGTGCAGCGCTCGGCGGCGCGGCGCAGGTTGCCGTGGTCGCAGAAAAAGACTACGGCATCAGCCGGCAGATAGTCCGCAGCGCAGGCAAATTCCGGGTAGATCAGCGCCATGTAACGGTCAGCGGCCGAGAACGTCACGCCCGCCCCGATCGCCTCGGTGTCCTCTGCGAGCGTGCGCAGAAGTGCCTCGTTTGGTGTTTTCCGGCGGCGCAGCCGCGCTTGAAGCGCGTTCAAATCCTCTGTCAGGCCCGCAAGCCCGCCCGGATGCAGCCCCGGCAGCGTTTCGGCCACCGGCAGGACGATCGCCTCGTCGGCATTTTCCGTCCGCCGCTGCGTCACGGGGTCGAAGAAGCCCATCGCGTCGATCTCGTCGCCGAAAAATTCCACGCGGATTGGCAGATCATGCGCCGGGGAGAAGAAATCGACGATGCCGCCGCGCACGGAAAACTGTCCCACGCCCTCGACGAGCGTTCCCCGCGCATAGCCGCACTGCACCAGCCGCGCGGCCAGTGTTTCCGGCGCGAGAAGCGCCCCAGGTGTAATGCGTAACGCGGAAGAAAAGAGCGCCTGCTTCGGCATAGTGCGCTTCGAGAGCGCCTCCCATGTCGTCAGCAGCACCGGAAACGGCCCGGGCAGTCCCCTTCCGAGGTCGTACAGAACGCGCAGCCGCTTCTGCTCCCATCCGCGCGAGATCGCTGAGGCATTATGAAAAGTCAAATCACGCGACGGAAGAACCGTCCCCTCCGTCCCGAGAAAGGCGGAAAGCTCCATCTGTGTCCGCCGCACGGCCAGCTCGTCCTGACAGACGATGACCGCCGGACGACGTGTTTCATTGCAAATAGCTGCAATGAGATGCGACCGGTTGATTTGTGCCGCACCGGAAACTCCGGCTACGGCATTGCGCTCCACCGCCCCGCAGACCCGCCGAAACTCCGGCAGCCCCCGCAGTGCCTCCAATAATAATCGTTCCATAAAACCTCCAACAACGCACAAATGCGGAAAACGGGCCTGGCCCCCGTTTTCCGTTTCGTGCGACGTTATTCGTCAAAATCGTATCAAATTGCTCATTTTGCCACGCCGTTGAAGCGATTTGCGGCAGCCGGAACACCGTCAGTCAGCACGGCCAACGCCGCCTCAGCCGCGCGTTCGATCGCAGGGGCGAGCATTGTTTCCTCCGATGCGGAAAAATTTGACAGCACCCAATCGGCCAGCTCATAATCCGGGTGCGGCTTCGCCCCAACGCCGATCTTCACGCGCGGGAATGCCTGCGAATTCAGGCCGCCGATGATGGATTTGATGCCGTTGTGACCCCCGGCAGAGCCGTCTGCACGCACGCGCAGCCGCCCAACGTCGAGCGAAATATCATCAAAAATGACAATCACACGCTCCGGCGGCAGCTTATAAAACCGTGCCGCATCCATCACGGACAGGCCGGAATTGTTCATAAACGTCTGCGGCTTCAGCAAAATCAGCTTCTGGCCCTTGAACACCGCCTGGCCGTACAGCCCACGAAATTTCGCGCGATCGACCTTCACGCCGAGGCGCTTCGCGAGCGCGTCAATGGCGCGAAAGCCGACATTGTGCCGCGTTTTCGCATAATGATCGCCGGGATTTCCCAGCCCAACGAGCAGCCAGTCGCAGGCAGGCTTCCGAAACAGCATCAGAACAGGCTGGAGATCGAGGTTTCGTTGTAGATCCGCGTGATTGCCTTAGCAAACGTCGGCGCGGCGTCGAGCTGGCGAATCTTCTTGCCGGTGTACTCGGCGGGCAGCGGAATGGTGTTGAGCAGCATCAGCTCGTCGATGCAGCTTTCGCCAATGCGCTTCAGCGCCGGGCCGGACAGCACGCCGTGGGATGCGCAGGCATAAACAGCCTTCGCCTTGCCGATGGTCTTAACGGCCTCTGCCGCGTTACAAAGCGAACCGGCGGTGTCCACAATGTCGTCAAAGAGGATACAGGTCTTGCCCTCGACATCGCCGATGACGTTCATGACCTCGCACATATTGGCGCGCTGGCGGCGCTTATCAACGATCGCCAGGCCCATGTGCATCTTCGCCGCGAAGGCACGGGAGCGGGCGACGGAGCCAACGTCCGGTGAAACGACGCAAAAATCATTGTGATCGTACACAGCCTCGTCAAATTTAGACATATAATAGCGCACAAACAGCGGGTTGCCAACCAGATGATCGACGGGAATGTCAAAAAAGCCCTGAATCTGCGCGGCGTGGAGATCCATCGTCAGCACGCGGTCGGCGCCGGCCTTGGTGATCAGATTCGCCACGAGCTTCGCGGAGATCGGGTCGCGGCCCTTGGCCTTGCGGTCCTGCCGTGCATAGCCGAAATACGGAATGACGGCGGTGATGCGTCCGGCGGAGGCGCGGCGGAACGCGTCGATCATGATAAGCAGCTCCATCAGGTTGTTGTTGACGGGCTTGCAGGTGGACTGAACGACGAAAACGTCGCAGCCGCGGACGGTTTCATTGATGGAAACAGAAATTTCGCCGTCGGCAAACGCGGTCACAGTGCTGTCGCCGAGATCAAGCCCCAGCTCGGTGCAGATGCCGCGTGCAAAGGGCAGATTGGAGTTGGCGCTGAAAACCTTGATTTCTTTTCCGTGTGCGATCATGTTGCGTACCTCTTTATTTTCCGAGCCGAAGCTCAAATTCACAAAAACGCGGGATGCGGCGCAGGTTTTCTTGCAGGAATTCCTGCGACTTTGCCGCACCAGCCGCTAAACCCATCAATCCGAATGTATTATAGCAGATTATTCCCGTTTCGTCCACCGATTTTCCGGGGGAAACCAAACAAATTCCTCCTGCGTTTTCCCGGAATTTTTGTCGAAAACAGATGAAACCAAGAAGTCCCCAGGCAAAAATGCAACACACAAGTCAAATTCATCAGATGACCCACTCCCGCCGCTGCTGGCAGGCTCGCTCCGTGCGCAGAGGCCGATGCTCACATCGGCCTGTGCAGGTAGTATCGAATACCGTTCGTAGGGCGGGCAGCCCGCCGCCCGCCGCGTGCAGGCAGTATCGATTTAGTGAATAGTGAATGGTGAACAGTGAATAGTGAATAATAGCGGGCTTTGCCCGCTGTGTAGGGGGCGGCGTCCCCGACGCCCCGCTGCTGGCACTTCAATTTTGGTGCATACCATCCTGCAACCTGCGCCTGCGGGCGCGGGGACCCTATCAGTCACGGCCTTTGGCCGCGACAGCTTCCCCAGCGGGGAAGCCGAGGCGCTGCGGCGCGAGGGGCGGGCAATCGATAATCGCCCTACGGCATCACGGCAGCTGCGTCCCGTTCGGAGCTGCGCTCTCGGCGCGATGAGGGCATCGCGCCCTACGCACCATCCAACCTTAGGCGCACCAACGATACCCTTATGCGTAGGGCGGGGTGCCCTCACCCCGCCGCTGTTGGCGCTTCAATTTTGCTTGCAGCCCCCGAAGCAGCGGCATCTGTGCACGGATTACGATAAAATGTTCTGCGTCAGTCGGAGAAGGGCGGCGGCGTGGGATTGCTCCCGGGCGGCCAGTGCGGAGAAGAAGGCCGCGTGTTCCGGCCAGCGGTCGGCGGCGGCGCGGTAGGCTTGAACGCTTTTCTGCTCCTGCGCAAAGCGGTCGCGCAGCGCCTCGGAAAGACAGCGATAGCACGGCACCGCGCCGGTTTGCGCGCATGCCGTTTGTCCGGTCAACAGAAAATACAACACCGCCAGCCTTTGCGCATGACAGCCCTCCTCCCGCGCCAACGTCCGGAACACCGGCGCTCCCGCGCGGAAGCGCGTCAGGCGAAGATAGGTGCTGCGTTCGGTTCGCTCGTCGGAGAGCAGCGCAAGCAGCGTCTCCGGCAGACTCGCGCCCTCCTCCTCGCCTCGCACCCGCGCCCAAACCGCCGCCGCCGCGGCATCAAACGGATTCATAAAAAATCCCCCTTTCGCTGCCAGTTTATGCAGGAAAGAGGGATTATGTGCCGCCTTACGCGGGAAATTTACTACAGAATCCGAAACAGGGCGGCGAGGGCAGCTTGGCTTCCGTAGGCGTGGATGGTGAGAAGGGTGCCGTCGGGGGTGAAGATGCCAAAGTCGGCGGCGTAGGTGCCGCTGTCGCCTTCGGGGTGGGCGCGGGTGAGCAGCAGCTCCGGGGTGACCTCGTCGCGGTAGAACACCGGCTCGATCCATGTTTCGTAATATTCCTCCGGCACGGCGGGCTTCTCCGCGCCGTAGTAGTCCCAGACGTAAGCCTGCGGCTGGTCGGCGTGGACGAGAGCCGGGATCGTTTCCGGATGGCTGACCTCGAGGCACAGCTCGTTGCCCTGCTCGTCGGCCCAGCTGATCGACAGCCAGTCGCGGTCTTCGCCCAGCTCGCGCCACGCGCCGGTGAACGCGTAATTTTCCGGCAGCTCTGTGGGCAGATACGCCCCAAACGACGCGTCCGCATACGCCTGCGCCTCGTCAAGCGACTCGCTGCGCCATTCCGGCACGTCGTCCGTCCGCAAAAACAGCAGGTCGAGCGTCCCGTCCGGCCGCAGGGACTGCGAAACGGCCCGCCGCGCCAGCTCCTTCAGCGCCTCCGTCGCCGGGTTCAGCGTCAGCCGCACGCCGACCGCCGCTTCGCCCTCGCCGCGCAGAAAATCGACCGTTGCATAGTCGCCGTAGGTGTGGGCCGTGACTGCCGTGCCATAAAAATCGCACGTTTCGCTACCCTCGAGGACTATGCACTGCGGCGGCAGCCGTCCCGGCGACAGCTCCAGCCGCAGCGTTTCACCGTTCAGCGCCGCATCGAGCTGCACGACCCACGGCGTTCCGGTTCCGTCATAGATAACCTCTCCGAAAATGTCAGGCGACGTGCCCTCCCACGACAGCGCCTCCTGGCCCCAGATCGCCGCGATCTGCGCGTTCGTCAGCTCGCGAATAAAGTAGCCCTCCGGCAGCGCGATGTCCAGCGCCGTGTCATAGCCGCCGTCTGCGAAAACCAGCTCCGGCAGCGGCGCGGACGGCGTGTTCGTTTCGGTCAGTGTCTCCGATGCGGTTGCGCTCGTGGGCGCGGGCGGTTCCGTCGGCGCAGCCGTCTGCTCCGTCAGCCGCCACGGCCGCCACAAAAACGCCCCGCCGAGCAGCACCGCCGCGCACGCCGCCAACGCCCCCCATCGCTTCCACGGTCCGGGGGATTTTTTCTGCCCGTTTTCAAACTCCGTCAGCAGCGCGTCGTCCGCGCCGCCGATGGCCCGATATAGCTCGTCACGATTCATAACAGTTCCTCCTGTTCCAGATAACGCCGCAGGCGTTCCCGCGTGCGCCGGAGGGCCGATTTGACAGCGCCCTCGCGCATGGAGAACCGCGCGGCAATGTCGCGCAGCGGCATAGCATAGAAGTAACGCGCCAGAAACAGCATCCGCTCCCGCACAGGCCGGCCGTGCAGAAAGGTATTGATTGCGTCCTGTAACACGCTGCCCTGCACGTGCTTTGCCGGGTCATCGCCGCCGGAAATGCACTCGTCCAGCTCCTCCAGCGACAGCCGCAGGACGCTTCCACCGCGCTTCTGCGCCGTTTCGCTGCGGCAGCGGTCGAGCGCGAGATTGCGCGTCAAGCGGCAAAGATACGCGAACAGATGCTCCGGTGCGGGCGGAATGGCGTTCCACGCGGCCAAAAGCGCGTCGTTTACGCACTCCTCGGCCGCCTCTGCGCCGACGATGCCCGCCGCCAGCGCCCGCAGCCGCCCGCCGTAGTGCGCCAACGCCGCGTCCAGCCCGGCTTCCTCATGACGCGTCAATAACGCAAGAATTTTTTCCTCGTCCATACCCGCCTCCGCTGCAAATTTTTGTCACACAAAAGGATCCTTCACCTATCAAGACGGAAAATTCGCCGCCGAGGTTCCGCGTTTTCCTGCATACTTTTTCCTCCGGCGGGAAAACTAGCGCCCAGAGGTGAGAAAAAAATGGAACGGTTACCGGACGGGTGCTATGTCGGCGCGATCACGGACGAGAACATTTCGGCGATCTTCGACGGCGCGGGGGACTTCATTCGCCGCGAGCTGCGCATCAAGGCGCATACATTATATATATATGCGCTCGACGGGTTGACTTCCGGCGGCGACATCTCGGAGTATGTCGTCAAGCCGCTGATGCAGGACGCGTTCGGCGGGACGATGCGGGAGCTTTACGAGCGGTCGCTGCACTCGACGGTCTACAACTCCGTTGCCGACCCCTGTCCGGACTTGAACACCGTGGCCAAGAAGCTGGTCAACGGCTTCTGCGTCGTACTGTTCGGCGAGGACGCGATCGCCTTTGAGGACAAGACCGGCGAGAAGCGCTCGCCCTCCGCGCCGGAGGTCGAAAACACCGTCAAAGGACCGAAGGACGCGTTTACCGAAACCGTCCGCACGAATACGAGCCTTTTAAGGCGCCATCTGCGCACGCCCGCGCTGCGCCTTTACGAAACGGCCGTCGGGCAGCGGAGCCTGACGAACGTCACCGTCGTTTCCATCGACGGGCTGACCGACCCCGCGCTCGTTGCACGCATGAAGGCGCGGCTGGACGAGATTGACATCGACGGCATGGTGTCGCCCGCGTCGGTCGAGGAATATGTGACCGGCTCGCGCCCGACGGCATTTCCGCTGTTACAGTATACCGAGCGGACGGACCGCTTTGCACAGGGTCTGCTCGACGGCCGCGTCGGCCTGCTGGTGGACGGCCTGCCACAGGGTTATCTCGCGCCGGTCGATCTCGGCTATCTCATGACGGCGGCGGAGGACCGCGGCGTGAATTACCTGACCGCGACTGCCACGCGCCTCATTCGCTATGCTGCGCTGCTGATCGGTCTGTTTTTACCGGCGCTTTACGTAGCAATGGCGGCATTTCACCCGGAGATGCTGCCCACGCTCCTCCTCAAATCCATCATTGAGAGCAAGCACGCTGTGCCGTTCCCGACGATTTTTGAAATTCTCGGCCTGCTCGTCGCCTTCGAGCTGCTGCGTGAGGCCAGCATCGCCTTGCCGCAGTCCATCGGGCAGAGCCTGTCCATCATCGGCGGCCTCGTCGTCGGTACGGCGGCGGTGGAGGCGAAATTCGTGTCGCCCGCGGCGCTCATCGTCGTTGCGGCGGCGGGCATCTGCGGCTTTGCCCAGCCCGCGCGGGGCTTGGCCGACGCGCTGCGGCTGTGGCGGTTTTTGTTGGCGGTGCTGGCCAGCCTCGGCGGTCTGTTCGGCGTGACGGTCGGTGCGCTGTGCCTGCTGACGCACCTTGCGGGGCTGGAATCGATGGGCGAGAGCTACCTCGCGCCGTTTTCCGGCGTGAGCGGCGGCAGGCTGCTCCTCCGCCGCCGCCTCAACCGCGAAAAATTCCGCGCCCCTCAGTTCCGCACGCTCGACGAAAGAAATCAAAAATAGACCGGCTGCCGACAAGCACAAGCCGCCCCTGTAGAAAGGGGCCTTAAGGTGTGCGCCGTTCCTTGGCTCCCTCTTTGAGGGAGCTGGCACGGCGAAGCCGTGACTGAAGGAGTCCCGCGCCCGCAGGTGTACGTTGCAATGAGGCTTGCAGCAAAGTCAAAGTGCCAGCAGCGGCGGGGTCAGGTGACCCCGCCCTACGGAGAGGTGAACGTTTTTGCGCACAAGATCAGTTTTTGCGTAGGGCGCGATGCCCACATCGCGCCGTGTAGGCACGTTCCGGTTTATCCCGGCTCCGGTTGAACGATAAAAATTGCCGTCATGGTCCGTGGAGGAGGCCATCTTTGACATCCCTCCCCCCACGGCGAAGAAGGCACACGGAACAATATTATTCACGAAATCAATCCTGCCTTTCCGCGGCGGGCTGAGGGCAGCCCGCCCTACGAACGGATTTCGATACTGCCTGCATGCGGGGCATCGGGGACGCGGCCCGTAAAAATTGCGTTCCCTATCCTACTATGATAAAGAGGTTGTGATGCAATGAAATGGCTCCCCACGGTGCTGCTGGCGGCGGCGCTGACGATGGTGTTCGGCCTACCCTTCCGCGAGTATGACACGGCGTTGCTCCTGCCAATCCGCACGTTACAGGTCGAGAAAAGCGTAGCGGGTGTGCATATCCGGAGCGATGCGGGGGAAGGGACCGGCAAGGATTGGGCCGCCGCCGTCGAAAATCTGCGCGAAAATGCCCCCGGCGACGTGTTTTTCGACACCGCCGAGCAGATCATATTCTGCGGCGGCACGATCGTCCGCGAGGCGATCGAAAGCGGCATCCTGCGTCCTGCCGCGCAGGTCTATTTTGCCCCGGAATTGCAGGATGAGGAACTGTTAAATGAATATTATTCCGCGCATCAAAGTAAGCTGAGCGTTGCGGAGCTGAGGGCGCTGTATGCGTAGCCGCCAGCTCTGCGCGACGGCGCTGTGCGCTTTTTCCGTCCCGGCGATCGTCCTGCTGCCGCGCGTTGGTTGGCTCTGGTCTGGACTGACGTGCCTCGCCGTGGCCGCGCTCGTCTTTCTCCTGCGCTTTCTGCGCTCGGAGGCGAACCCTGCCGAAAGTGTTGCGAAAACCGGCGGCGGCAGAATCGCGCTCTGGGCGCTCTGGGCATGGAATTTACTGCTCCTCGGCGCGGGAGCGCGACTGCTTTGCGGGATTTATCCGGGCGGCGGCGCAATCATCGGTCTGCTGCTCCTGCTCCTCGCGGCCTACGCGGCTGGCAAGGGTGCGGCGATCGTCCTGCGCGTCAGCGCCGTCAGCTTTTTCTTTCTGAGCGCCCTGTTCGCCGTGCTCTATGCCTTCGCCCTGCCGCAGCTGCGAACGGATTGGCTGGCTCCGGTCACGCGCGCCGATTGGACGCTGCTGCCGTGGGCGCTCGCGCCGCTGACGGCCGTCTGGCTGGCGCAGGGGCGAACAAAGCCGCTCGGCTGGTGCATCGGCGGCGGCAGTTTCGCTGTCCTCGCAGCACTCATCACGGCGGGAAGCCTCTCACCGCAGCTTGCGGGCGCAATCGACTTTCCGTTCTACGACGCGGCCAAGAGCGTCAGCGTCCTCGGCGCGATGGAGCGCTTCGAGCCGCTCGTTTCCGCCGCGCTGACGGCCGGTGGCTTCAGCCTGCTCGGTCTGCTCTGCGCGGTCAACCGGGAGCTGTGGCGCGTGCTGGTCCCCGGCGAGATGCGCTGGTCCGCGCCGCTGAACTTTGTCGGCGGCGGCTCCGGCCTCTGGCTGAGCGCCGCCCTCCCGGCCGCGTTGACTGCGATCGGAAGCACAATATTTTGGGCCGTTCTTCCGATTTGCCTACTATGGGTTGAAAATCAAAAAATTTTGAGAAAAATCGAAAAAAAGTGTTGACAAAACGGCAATTCCTTGCTAGAATATTCAAGCAAATTCGGAACGGGCCTGTGAGGCTGAAGAAACTTGAAAAAAGTCGAAAAAAGTTCTTGACAAATCCCATTCCGGATGCTACAATGTAAAAGATGCGCCACAGCGGAGGGCAAAACCTGATGAACCTGTGGAACAGCTTTTTCAATAGGCTGCGGACGCAGCGGTGTACCTTGTAAATTAAACAACGAGAAACATGAACAAACACCTTGAGCAAATG
>CABSFY010000037.1 GCA_902477055.1 uncultured Eubacteriales bacterium | reverse complement strand
ATCATGCTGTTTTGTTTCAGCAGATCATCATAGAACTTGTCCTGTGACACCAGGCGCGGGTTATGGGAAGCCTCGTCGTCGATCTCAATGGCGACGCGGGTCGCACCGTTTTCCAGCACGAAGTCAGCGAAGCGAGCATCCTGATAAATGTCGTAAAACGGGTACTGTGAATATAAATACCCGGCTTTTTCTGCCCCGAAGGTATCCGCAAAAAGGTCTATGAACAGATCCTCGGCTGCGCTGCCGGAAGCTGATCTGTATTCAGGCATGGAATGTCACCTCAGTCCTCGTATACTTCTTTCAAGAGTATGCGCTTCTCAAAGCCGCCGCGTTTGGCGGCCTTTTCTGCACGGACCCGCTCCAGATCCTCCAGGAAATAGCCGCGCGCTATTGCAACTGCACGGATTACCTCTAAAAGATCCGCCAGTTCTTCAATGTTCTGATCCTTGCGGTACTCCGCGAGTTCTTCATCCAGCTTGGCGTCAAGCATACGGAGATACTCTTCCGGAGAAAGGATCTCCGTTGAACATGTTTTCCCGGAAGATTCTATGATCTCCGGAATCCGATCTCGGACAAGCTTGTTGTATGCTATTGATCTCATTTTCTTCACCGCTTATTTGGTATCGAATTAGCTGTGTTTTCTGAAGTAGTCAAGCAAAATGGAGCAAAATTCCGCACTTGCTGCTTGCTGATAGTTGGGCTCGATTTTGTCAATACCGTCAAGAAAATCATGTAAAGCTTTCGCACATTTTTGAACCTCCAACACTTGGCTGATGTGGTGCTGCTGTGCCTGCTGTTGGATATACTGATAGTTAAACATGTCGATATAATGGTTCATACAGCTACTCCTTTTTTCATTTCATAAACCAAACCCGGACGATCTGTGCCATCCTCGCACTGTTGCTCAGAACACCAGCACAACCACCCGGCATTTCTTGATTGCTTCATCTCCGTAAACGCTCTGCCAATCGTGGATCTGCCACTGCACATGCTCCAGGATCTCTTTGAAGTGTACGAACCAGCCCATGGGATCGTCCCACTCGTAGTACTGATAGAGCTGTTTGCCCACATCGTCCAACTTTGCATATTCATCCGGCGTGATCGATTCATAGAGATCCTCAATATCGCCGGATTCATAGGCAAACACTGCGTCTTTTAGCACGATCCCATGATACTCGTGGGCTTGTCCGGACGGTAAACAGCCTCGCATGGCGTCGACCTCGGCGGACAGGATTCTTACGAACTCATCGTTCCGGCAACGCTCATAGCGCCCTTGCAATTCAGCCGACAGACCTTCAAATCGCAGCCTCCCGCCGATTTCCTCGATCTTGTCTGCGGTCTGGCCGAAATAGCTCCTTGAACCGCTCTCATACGTCATCGCAAGGCGCCGTTCCCCTTCCTTATCAAAGCCGGGATTGATGCAAACCCATTTATCGTCGATATAGGCTTCGGTATATAAGAAATAGCTTGTTGACATGGCCTCATGTCCTTTCTGCTTTTTGCTGCCCCGTTGTCAAACTTGGTGATCCGGGACGATTTCGACGATGTCGTCCATCGTGCAACCCAGTGCGGTGCAGATCTTGACCAGCACTTCACTGGAAACGACGGCGCCGTCTTTGCCCATTTTCGTGATGGTGGCTATGCTTACGCCCGCCGCTTCTGCCAATTCCTTCTTTTTCATTTCCCGGTCGATCAGCAGTTTGAAGAGCTTTTTATAACTTGCGGCCATTGGCTTCACCCCCGCAATAGATATGATTTTATATTATACCACATCTTTCCTGATTTCTCAACTGTTTTCAGCAATAATCCTGCGATTTCATCATTTTTCGTTTTGCCGACTATAATTGTCTCTTTGGCAAAAAAGAACCCAAGCAGAGGTCAAGCCCGCACGCCGTATTTCTTTGTCTACTGCGACGCAGAAACTGTGTGCAGAAAGACTCTCAAGTGACTTGACTTTCCGGTGGAAGAGAGCTACAATCCAAACGCTCCCGGGGAGCGGCGAATCTGCCGCATTCCACGGGAGCGTTTCCATACGACCACATGTTTGACCACAACCGCCTTTGGAGGACGTGGAGGCAGCGGAGAAAAGAGCGCCGGAGAGCAAGTTTTCCGGAGCGGAAAGCGTCAAATGTAGTTCATGCACATGTAACACCAGGTTCGAGCCCCTTTGGGACCAAGAGACCGTGGGTTCAAGTCCCGCAGCCCGGACCAAAAAGTGGACACCCCTACGTTGGGGTGTCCATTTTTTTTGATTTGAGCTGCGCAGACTTGAATCGTTGCAATCAGCCGTCGATACAACAGTAGCATCCAAAAGCTACCCCCGCAGTCCGGCAAGCTGATATCGCGACAGCGATATATCATCAGAAATGTGCCTCTGTCATTAAATCCCCGAGGGAACCCGTATGTTCCGATTTCCTCGGGGATTATTCATGTTGAGCAGGCTACATTCAGCTCACTCCGCCTGCCGCAGGAGCTTTCTCTGTTTGTTTCTACGGCCGGCCTCACGCAGAGCATCTGCATTCGTCGAAATGAGCATGAACACGATAACAAACACCGCAATAACGATCTGGCTGTACTGCGTGGGGATCCTGAAAACCATCAACGCCATCTGAATCATCTGCATGATGACCGCGCCGAAGTAAATGGAAACGAAAACATTTCCCTTTGCAGTAATGGATAGGCCAATGAACACGCACATCATAGCGTTGAAGCAGGTACCCATGGTCCCCATGGCGCTGACGGTTCGCGTGACGCCGGATGAGCCGATGTTGATTGCCGCATAGAGGCCGGAGAACAGGCCCGCGATCGCCAGCGCGACTGCCTTGGTCCGGACAACGTCGATACCGTTGTCCTCCGCGACCTTCATGTTGCTGCCGACCGCCTTGATCTGAAAGCCGAGCTTGGTCTTGAAGAAGAGGAGGTACGCCCCGGCAAAGGCCAGCACCAGCATGATGACGTTGCCCGGGAAGTATCCGAGTACGACATGAGAAAGATCGATGGACACGCCCGTGCCGCCGAAAATCATGCCGCAGACGCTCTCGTAAATCAGCATCATGGCAATGGAAATGATAATCGTTGGAATCTTCAGCAGGCGATAGCACAGTCCGCTGATTGCGCCGGCGGTGAAACCGGCCAGTGTGCAGCACAGAACGATACCGACAATTCCGAAGCCCATGAGCTTGGCCAGATTGCCGCCTACAATGGCCGCAATGAGCACCTCGGCGCCAACGCCGAAATCCCAGTTGCCGACCTTGATGTTGAACAGCACACCCCAGCCAAGCACCGCCGGAGCAATCCCCTGCTTCAGAAGCGACAGCACCGTGGAAAACGACCGCGTTGACGGCGCGAACAGCATCAGCAGTCCTGCCATGACGACCGTCACGCTGACCATCAAAAGATATTGTCCGGCATATTTTTTTACAGTTTTCATAGCTTTCTACCTCTGCCGTGAGAAATTCGCGCCGACGGCTGCGAGAATCTTAGCTGTTTTCTTTGACCCAGTCGAGGCTGAAGGCTTCCATAATGCTGTGGAAGTCCTCGACGGTGACATCGGGGTTGTAGCGGCCGACAAGGCTCTTGAGAATCTCATCGGAATAGATCTGATAGTTGGGATTATCGATATAGGCTTCATAATCCGCGCATTCCTCGGCGCTGGTGATGATAACCTCGCGCTGAGAAAGGTTGATGAAGCTGTCGGAAAGCGGTGTGCCGTCCACAGAGTTGAACAGCGCGAGGAACACGAACAGCGCATCCGGGGAGTTGCCCGCAGCTGCGGCAGCGACCCAGCCGTCAGCGAAGTCCTGTGCAATGCCGTCATAGAGGTCGAACATGGCGAGCTTCACCTGGCCGGCCGTGGTGTTTTGCTTGACGGTGTTGACAATGGCTTCGGCTGCCCCCTGGCTGGAGGTGGTCATGAGGATGCCGTCCATATCGGGATAGAGGTTAAGGAAATTGGTAATGCCGTTGATGTGCGTCTGGGTATTGCCGTCATTAGGAACCTCATATTCTGCAACGACCTTGCCGCCGGTAGCGTTTGCGCCGTCGATGAAGCCGTCGTTACGAATGGCAAGCGCGATGGAGGGGTTGAGCTTTTCCAAGCCGTAAATGCTGCGGCCGTCGGCTGCAAGTACGGCCACAAGATCCTCGGCTGCGCCCTTATCGTCCTCCCAGCAGCTTCCGACGTAATACTTGCAGGACTCGACATAGGCCTTCATGTCGGCATCGAGGATGTCGCGGAAGCAGATGGCGTAGTAGACGCCGGCCTCCTCACAGGCTTGACCGACCTTATAGGCACTGGCATCCTCGATTGGCATGAACATAATGCCCTCGCAGCCTGCGGAAATGAGGTTTTCCACGGAGGTGAGCTGGTCTTCGGTGGTATAGTCGTTGAGTGCCCACTCAACCTCTGCGCCGATGACCTCGGCAGCATGGTTGACCTCGGCATAGACACACTGGCCGAGCGCGTCGTCCTTGCCGTAGAAGATCACGCCGAGCTTGCGGGTCGCTGCGGGCGTTTCTTCGGTGGGGGCGTTGTCCGAAGCATCCGTGGGCTGGTCGGAAGCGGGCGCGGAGGGTTCATTCTGCGTAGCGCAGGCGCAAAGAGCAAACAGCAGGCTCAATGCAAGCAGGAAAGCGAGGAACTTTTTCATTTTTTCTTCTCCTTATAATTTATTTGCAGTACGGATGTACTTACAGAACGTACTTTTGGCCCTTTCTGTCCATGGTCAGGTAGACCGTGGCAAGGAAGATCAACGCCTTGACAATATAGACCGCGTTGGCATCCAGGCCCCACAGCGTCAGGCCGTTGCCAAGCACATAATAGGTCAGACTGCCGATCACGGCAGAGCGGATCCGGGTGGACGCGCCGCCGGTGAGTGGGATGCCGCCGAGCGTGAGTGCGATGAGCACGTCGGTTTCCAGCCCGCTGCCGATGGTCTTGGTGACGCTTCCGATGCGGATCATGGTCAAAAAGGCCGCGATACCGAGCGTTACACCACTGATCAAAAAGGCCAGCGTCTTATACAGTGCGACGTTAATCCCGCTCAGCTCAGCCGCCTTGGGGTTAGAGCCGATGAGCTTCTGCGCCTTGCCGAGCTTGGTGTAGTTGAACAGCACAAGCGTAACGGCAAAGACGACCGCGACGAAGATAAAATAGAACGTATTGTTTGCATAGTTCAATGCAGCGGCGGAAAGGTTCATCACATGGTTCATGGAAAGTCCTTCGACCAGCCCGCGTCCGACAAACATGATGCACATACCGGACATGAAGGCCGGGATTTTACCCTTGATATGGATCGCCGCCGTAACAAGGCCGCAGCAGACGCCGAACAGGATGCAGGCCGCCAACGTCAGCCAGATGCTCTGCCCCTTGGTGACAAGGAAGCCGAGCGCCGCAACCAAAGCGCAGCCGCCGCCGAGCGAAAAGTCTAGATTATTGTGCGCCATGACGAACACGCAGCCGCAGGCCGCGATCATCGTGACCATAGACTGGCCGATGATATTTGTCAGATTGCGGGGCTTAACAAAGCGCCCGCCGGTTGTGAGCGAGAAAACCAAGATCAGGACAAGCAGTCCGGCGTAGGGCGCAACCCGTTTCACGAGATCGGAATTCAGTTTTTTCATAGCTCCTCCCCCGTTCCTAAAGCATATTGCGAATAATATGCTGCTCGGTCGGCTTCTCCTGCCGCAGGTATTCGCCATTCAGCGTGCCGTCCTTGAGGATCAGAATCCGATCGGACATACCGATCAGCTCCGTCAGCTCCTCTGAGACCATCAGAATCGACTTTCCCTCTGCCTTGAGCCGTTCCATCAGGCGGTAGATGTTCGCCTTGACGCCGATGTCGATGCCGCGCGTCGGACAATCCATCAGAAAAATCTCTGATTCGTTTGCGAGCCATTTGGCAATGGCGACCTTCTGCTTGTTGCCGCCGCTCAGCTCGCTGACATACTGCGAAATGTCGCGCATCTTGACCTGGAGAAGCTCTGCGTTGCTCTGCGCCAGACGGTTTTCGCTCCGCCGCAGGATCAGGCCGCCCTTTTCCAGCCGGTCATAGGAGGATGCGACGATATTGTCGCGAATGTCCGCCGCGATGAACAGCGATTCCGTATCCCGATCCTTCGGGATGTAGGCGATCTTATTCTCCAGCGCGACGCGCGGAGAGGTGATTTCCCTGCCGTCAGCGGTGCAGACCGTTCCGCTGTCCGGTCGGAGCACGCCGAATATGGCCTTGCACAGCTCGTGCATACCGCTTTCGGTCAGGCCGCCGATGCCGAGGATTTCTCCCTTATGCAGCTCCAGACTGACGTCCTTCAGAATATTTTTGTAATAGATATGCGAAGCGCGAAGCACCACGGCATCTTCATAGCTGCACTGCCAGTCACTGCGGTAATATGCACCGTTGAACTCGCGGCCGATCATGAGCGAACGAATGGTGTCCTTATCCATGCGATCCTGCTCGAGCGTGTCGATGTACCGCCCGTCGCGCAGGACGGTGACGGTATCGCAGACGGACATGATCTCGTCCAGATCATGCGAAATGAAAATCACGCTGTTGTTCGATTCCTTCATCCGGCGGATGATCTCATAAATTTTCTGTCGTCCGTGATGCGTAAGCGCGGTCGTAGTTTCATCAACAATCAGGATTTTCGGTGCGCGGTGCACCGCTCTGGCGACCTCGATCATCTTGCGGTCCTCAAAGGAATACCGTTCGACGGGCCGCTCCGGATCAATGTGCGAAAGCTCGCTGCGATCGAGAATCTCATGCGCCGTTTTCCGCATTTTTCCCGCACTGACCACGCCGAACCGACCAGGGAGGTTTTCCTCTCCGAGGAACAGATTCTCCGCGACCGTCATGCCGGTGATTGTGCCGGTTTCCTGTGCCAGCAGTGCAACGCCCTGCTTTGAGGAATCCATGACGCTTTCCGGATGATACGCCGCGCCGAGGAATTCCATGGAGCCGGCCGTCGGCCGATAGATTCCGGCAATCAGGTTGGAAAGCGTGGATTTTCCGCTTCCGTTCTCCCCGATCAGGCCGCGCACCTCGCCCGCACGCAGCTCCATGGAAACGTCACACAGCGCCTTTGTCGCACCGAAGTCCTTGCTGATGTGTTCAATTTTCAGGATCACTTCCATAAAAGCACCTGCTTTCTGTCGTTGCGGAGGTCAGCCTCCCTGAGATTCCGGCTCCGTGAAGGTCACCCACGCCGGTGTCTCCCAGAGATAGAAGGCGTTGCCCTCCGGGTCCTCGGCAATGGCGTAGTCGTTACCGGCAACGGTATAGCGCGGCTTGAGGCACTTGCCGCCGTGAGCCGTGATCTTCTCGATCTTTTCCTCGATGCAGTCCACCTCAATCATAAAGAGGGGGGCTCGACCGGTTTCCTCGGCTTCGCGGGATTGGAAGAAGCCGTACATAAAGGACGGGACGCTCGGCTCCCAGTTCGCATTGCCCGGCCCGGTGGCGCAGTAATAAAGCGGTGCGGAGGGGTTGCTGTTTTCTATCTCGATCATGTCCCAGTCGAAGAGCGTTTCATAATTCTCCTTCGCCTTCTTTGCGTCGGAGTATTCAAAGACGAAGCGGCGCACGCGGCCGTCACGGCTGTTGGCAGGGAACTTTTTGGCAACATGATAGGAAATGTCCATCGGGTCGTGATCGGTATCCTCCGGCTCGGGCGGATCAACGTGGATCCTGCGCTTCTCCTCCGGATTGTACGGCTCGGAGAGAAACCACTCCGGCGTGCAGTTGCAGGCGGGGCAGCGCGGCGGGACATCGTTCTCATCCGCCTTGAACGGGAAACAGCATTTATAACAGGTGTAGAGTTTCAGCATTTTTCTTCCTCCCGCTCAATCCTTGTCGTAGCCAGCCTCCGGCTCCTCCCATGTACGGGAGTCCGGACATTTCCACAAAAGCTCACGGTTGCCGTCTGGGTCCTCTACAACGATGAAGTCCGCCCAGTCGCCGTCGATGGCCGTGCGGTCGATGACGCGCCAGCCCTTGTCTGTCAGGGTCTTTACGGTCTGCTCAAGCGGCACGTCCATACTGACCTCCATAAAGACTTGGGGCTTCGGCACGCGCTCCTTGGCGCACAGCTGCACCCACACATGGCCCGGGGTCGCAGCCTCCCACGAGGGCTGGGACGGCCCCGTCGCGCACATGACGTGCGGACGCTCGTCGGAATCCTCGATGAAGATGCCCTGCGGAACACGGATGGCGTCCCAGCCGAACACGTTGTAATAGAACATCCGCGCACGGCCATAGTCCTCATAGGGGATCATCAGGCCGCGCACTCTGCCGTGCAGGGACTTTTTCGGGTACTTTTTCGGCGGCCGGCTTGGGTAGTTACCGGCATGGGGTTCGTTCATAGTGCTTCCTCCCTTGGAATTCATGGATTTCTGATGTAAAAATTGCTTGCCGCACCCACGAGATTGCACTCGTCAAGGTAGGCGCTGCGCACGACCTCGGCCCTCAGCTCCGGGCCGAAGCCCGTGCCCGCATAGTATTCGTCCAGCACCCTTTGCAAAGCCTCCGGCATACTCGGAATCCGGCTCAGGCCGCCGCCGATGACGATTTTCTCCGGTGCAAAGGTGATCTGGATATTTGCAATCATAAAGGCCAGCGCTTGAAGAAAATCGGAATAGACCTTCTCCGCCGCCGCATCGCCTTCTTCAAGCCACACAGCAAGCTGCCTGCCGTCGGCGCGGACGTTCTGCAGCACACCGGACGGCGCCGGAAACTGTGCACCGAAGGCTGCGTCCACTCCAAAAAGCTCCTGCGCAAGATCCTGACAGTCGAATGCCAGATTTTTTGCCTTGCACAGCCGATAGGTCAGCCCGAAGGCTGCGCAGTGCATCACCGCAAGTCCGAGAAAGGACGGACACTTCGGATCAACAAGATAATTGGAAAACTCTCCAGCCGCAAAATCCCGTCCGGCGTGAATCCGGCCGTCCTTGATAATGCCGCCCGCGATACCGGAGCCGAGGATCAGGACAACGCCGTCGCGGCAGCCGCGCAGCGCACCGAAAGTGGCCTCAGCCAGCGCACCGCATTTTCCGTCGTTCTCCACGGCGACGGGAAGCCCAAGCCGCGACTGCAACAGCTTGATGATATTGCAGCCATACAGCGCACGGTAGGCACCGGAGCCGGTGAGCATCCCCGAACCGGCATCGACATAGCCCGGCAGGCTGATTGCCACGCCCTGCGCATTCTCAAGCTGCCGGACAACGGCACAAACGCAGTCAACAAAGGCCGCTTTGTCCTCCAGCGGAGCGGGGCAGCGTCCGGTGTGCCGCAGCACGCCGTCGCGGTCAACGAGCGCATACTTGACAGAGCTTCCTCCGAAATCCAGACTGGCAACGTGCAAGGGAATCTCCTCCTGTGCAAAAAATACTGTTTTCAAGCTGCGAATTTTCTGATATAATATCGGCAAAATGATTCTCGAGGCAGGAGGAAATGTCATGAAAGTTCAATCTCCCTCACAGCAGAAAATTGTCAGCGCAACTAAGGAGCTGCTCTTCAAGCGGAGCCTTTCCTCTCTTAAGGCGACGGATATCATTGCGGCCAGCGGCGTGTCGCATCAGACATTTTATCGACTGTTTCTGGATAAATATGATGCCGTCGAGCAGGCCTGCTTTGAAATGCTGGGCATTGTGTCCATGATCGTCGGTGACAATTCCACGGTCATCGAGCACACCGGCTGCCTCCTGCGGGTGGTCAAATCCAACGGCGCGTTCTTCAAACACGTGCTTTCCTGTCCCGAGGGCGCAGAGATCATTAAAAAGACCTTCATCCGCCTTTCGGAAAAAACAATCGACTTCAAAAGCTCCGAGCAGATCACAAGCACATGGGTCTTTTGCCTTCAGCAGTGGTGCAGCAATAACTTTGCCGACAGCATCGACGATATGTTCTATAAAATCATCAGCTGCTATCCAGTCGGGCAGGTCGTCTTTGCCGAGGACCGGCGCCGTCTGCTGGAAAAGTACAGCCGCTACACCATGAAGGAATTGAATGCTTTGTGCAATTCTGCAAAATGATATTTGCATTTTATGTGCAATTCGCACAACACCGTCCTCATGTCCCTATGATAAATGAACAAATTGAAGAATTCAAGTTCGCAAAATTTGCCGTGCTCACAAAAAGGTGACAAGCAGGTCATTTTGTCACTTTTCCCCGTGACTTGCCGAAAAATATCAAAGAGGCTGCTCCAGCGCAGCCTCTTTTCATTATAATTCTTCGCCGTTTGTTTCGATGACGTGCTTGTACCAAAAGAACGAATCCTTTTTCATCCGCGCAAGATCTCCCGTGCCGTCATCGTATTTCCTGACATAGACAAGGCCGTAGCGCTTGGCCATCTCGCCTGTAGAGGCGCTGACAAGGTCGAGCCAGCCCCACGGCGTATAGCCCATCAGATCGACTCCGTCTTTGACGGCCTCGCGCATTTGCTCGATATGCCTGCGCAGATAGTCGATGCGATAGCCGTCGCGGATACGACCGTCCGCATCCGGCGTGTCCCGCGCCCCAAGTCCGTTTTCGACCAGCATGATGGGGATACCGTAGCGATCGTAAATTTCGTTCAGGCTGTAGCGCAGCCCCTGCGGGTCGATCTGCCAGCCCCATTCGCTCTCCTGCAAATAGGGATTCCGAATGCCGCCGGAGAGATTCCCCTCCGTTTTCTCCAGCACTGCCGGGTCGGCGGATTCGCAGGCGCTCATGTAATAGCTGAAGGAGTAAAAATCAACCTTCCCCCGCCGCAGCAGAGCCTCGTCATCGGGCTGCAAACAGAGCTGAATTCCATGCTCTGCAAAGAAGCGCCGACTGTAGCTCGGATAACTGCCGCGCACCTGCACGTCGGAGCAAAACCAGTTCATCGTGCGCATTTCCCGCTGCGTCAGAAGAAGATCGTCCGGATTGCAGGTGTAGGGATATTTTACCGCAAACACACACATACAGCCGACCTTGAACTGAGGGTACTGCGTATGTGCCAGTGCAACCGCCCGTGCGCTTGCCAGAAACTGATGATGCAGCGCCTGATACCGCAGAGAAATGTCATCCTTCGCGCTGTACATCGCGCCGCTGTAGCCCCTGACGCAGCCGAGCGACAGCACTGCTCCTACCGGAAGCGTTCCGGCGTTAATTTCGTTAAACGTCAGCCAATATTTGACCTTGGCCTGAAAGCGTGCAAACAGCACCTCGCAAAAGCGTAGATAGCAGTCAATCGTCCGTCGGTCGGCCCAGCCGTTGTAAGCCGCAACCAAGCCGTAGGGCATTTCGTAATGGGAAATCGTCACAAGCGGCTCGATGCCGCAGCGCGTCAGCTCATCAAAAACGCGGTCGTAGAAGGCAAGCCCTGCTTCATTCGGCTCCTTTTCCAAACCGGTCGGAAAGATTCGGCTCCAGCTCACGGACATCCGGAACACACGGAAGCCCATTTCATGCGCAAGCGCAACATCCTCCCGATAGTGATGGTAAAAATCCACCGCCTCATGACTCGGATAAAAGGCCCCCGGCTCAAGTTGCGGTGTCAGCCTGCGTGGGCAGTCCTTCGTCCCTCCGGTCAGCAGATCGGGAATCGACGGTCCCTTGCCGTCCAGATCCCATGCACCCTCGCACTGATTCGCGGCCGTCGCGCCACCCCATAAAAAATCCGCTCTGAATGTACCCATGTTTGCCTCCGCATCATTTTTCTTTATCATACAATATCAGGCCGTTCTTGGCGAATGAGAGTGTCGCGCCTTATGCCCAAAAATGTTAATTTGTGGTTGAATTATCTCACGCAGGTCACCAGCAGCCCGGACCATGGCACCAATCCGAACTGGGCTGTTTCCGCTTTGCCCTAGCCCCAATCTTACAAAAGTCCACCGTAATCTTGATAGAATTACGGCGGACTTTTTCCTTGCTCTGCACATCATAGAATGGTATAATGGCAGCGAATTATGATTTGGGAGGGTTGTGTATGGATATTTCATTCCTTCGGGAGAACCAAAAGTTTAATTACAGAGTATGCGCAATGATGATTTCAAAGAATCGAATTCTGGCGATGCATGATGAGCGCTCCCCATACTTTTACCTTCCCGGCGGCAGGGTTACAATGGGTGAAACGGCGGAGCAGGCTGTTGTGCGTGAGGTTCAGGAGGAACTCGGTGTGACGTCAAAAATCATCCGCCCATTGTGGCTGAATCAGGCCTTTTTCACCGAAGACGTGGACGGCGTTCGTTATCACGAACTGTGCATCTATTTTCTGATGGATATTTCAAATACCAGCCTGCCGGAGCATGGGAACAGCTTCACTTTGAAAGAGGGCAAGCATATCCACACATTTGAATGGTTAACATTTGATCGATTACAGAAGGAATACTTTTACCCGGTATTTTTAAAAAACGAAATCTTTGCGCTGCCAGACGGATTTACAATTCGCACGGAGATCGAGTAACAAATTTCCGTTGCCACAAGGCACCAACGCAAAAGCAGTCCTCTCTTGAGCCGCTCTAGCATCATGGGGTATAGAAAATGGCATTCGCTTTGAATTCAATGAGGACGAGATTTTTGTATGCGTTAAGATAACATATAAATAAAACTCCTCAATACAGCATCTCGTTTATCTCCTCTCGATTTTCCCCAGCCGTACCAAACGGGATTCGATCGCGCCGGGAGTGCGGGCGAAGTGGGCGCAGAGGTCTTTCTTTTTCATGCCGATGTCGAACAGAGTGCAAAGCTCGCGGTCCAAATCGTCGGTCCACGGCTTTCCGTTGTTTTCCGGCAGTGACTTTTCCCGTTTGCGGCCCAGTGCGCCGACGGCGCAGTTCAGCGCCCGGACGATCTCGCCCTTGTTGCATACGTGGTCGTCCGGCAGCACCTCACCCGTCAGCGGGTCCACGCCGTCCGCCAAAACCGTTAACAGTTCTTTTGCTCGTTGCATATCCATTGCTTTTCCTTCTTTCTCTATTTTCTTGCCCCGGCGGGCGAATCGTGCTATAATATCCGGAGATCGACATTCGGAGGATTGCGGGATGGAAAAAACAGAGGTGGTTGAGCTTACCAATATGTGTATGATTTGTGACGCGGCCGGAAACGTTCTTGTACAGGACAAGAAAAGTTCCTCATCATGGCACGGATGGAACTTCCCCGGCGGCCATGTAGAGCCGGGTGAGTATGTTACGCCGTCGGTCATCCGCGAGGTGCGGGAGGAAACCGGATTGACGATCAAAAATCCGAAGCTGTGCGGAATCAAGGAATTCCACCGCGAGGACGGGAAGCGATTTATTGTCTTTTTGTATACGGCAGATCAGTTTTCCGGCGAGCTGAAGTCCTCTGACGAGGGAGAAGTGTTCTGGTATCCCCTCGCCTCGCCGCGCTGCGCCGGTCAGACAAGCTCATCGACGGCTTTGCCGAAATGCTGCCGGTCTTTACCTCCGCAGAAGTCAGCGAGGTCTACTACGCGGAGCACGGCGACTCGTGGGACACGGTATTCTGTTGACCAGTTAATATGCAGGAGGTCGCGATGCTCAACTATGTAGAAGCGCACAAGTTTTCATCCAACAACAGAGTGCAATTGATAACCGCCAAAAAATGCGGCTGCTTTTTCTGCCTGAAAATATTCGCTCCAATGGAAATCGAAAGCTGGCTCACCGGCGACCCCGGTACTGCGCTATGCCCCTACTGCGGCGTGGATGCCGTGATCGGCGAACACAGCGGCTATCGCATCACAGAAGAATTCTTACGAGAAATGCAGCAGTATTGGTTTGCATGATGTTGCTAAAACAGTTCAACAAATCGGGTTCAGTGGAGGTAGCCTCTATGTGGTTTTGGTTGTTTATGTTACTATGTGATATGTTAATACCCGTTCTTATGGTGATTGCAGGGAGAATAATGTGGAAGCATTGCCCAAAGCATATCAATGGTATGTTTGGATATCGGACAACTCGTTCGATGAAAAATATGGATACATGGAGATTCGCTCACGACTATTGTGGAAAACTTTGGTGGAAAATAGGCTGGGTAATGCTCCTGCCATCTGCTTTGATACATATTCCGTTATATCACAGTGATGCGAATACGATCGGAGTTACAGGGCTGATTCTTGTGGTGATTCAATGTCTTATTATGATCGTATCAATTTATCCGACAGAGAAGGCTTTGAAAAAGCAATTTCATGATGACGGAACGCGTAGATAAATTTCAGCTTACCTTCCAACACTTGCGCATCACAGGGCTAAAATCAGAAGATTTATTTTCACAGGAGTAATGTTGTATGCCAAAGCATGAATTTGGGATCATGCCGAACGCTCCCAAGTCCGGCAAGCGATATGACAGCTATGCGCCGGAAAAATACGGCTGCATTTCCATCGACGATCGTGATATCGGAAGCATTGCCGAACGGCTGGGCAACTTGGAGTTCTATTGGCACACACGCTCCGTCAAAGGCAAGGGGCTTGCATATTGCGGCATTACGCTTATCCCGCCCTCCTCCCTCGGTGCGTTTCTTGAGATCATCGGGGCCGAGGCAAATCTTCGCCAGTTAAAAAATCTGCTTGAATCGGCGCAAAAAGAGGACAAATGGGTTATTCACTTTGGATTATAATATGATAACAGCAAAAGGCTCCGGCCCTGGTCGGAGTCTTTTATTCTGCGTTCATACAGTGTTCCCAGTCGGTTTCCTTGAAACCGACAAGGACGAAGGTGTCGCCGACGAGAAGCGGGCGCTTGACGAGCATTCCGTCCGTCGCCAGCAGGCGCAGCATCTCCTCCTCGGTCATGCCGGGCAGCTTGTCCTTCAGCTCCATGGACTTGTACAGTAACCCGCTGGTGTTGAAGAACTTCTTCAGCGGCAGGCCGCTGCGGCGATGCCATGCCTCCAGCTCCTCATAGGTCGGGTTGTGCGTTTTGATGTCGCGCAGCTCAAATGTAATTTGATGATCCTCCAGCCAGCGCTTTGCCTTCTGGCAGGTGGTGCATTTCGGATAACAAACAAACGTCATTTTCTTACACTCCTGTTCCTATTTTTGCAGTCATATGATTCCAAGTAACGAATCGCCTGTTGATATATCTCATATTTCTTCGCACGCGCACCCTTTAACCGGCGGGTGTCCGCATTGGGAATAGTACATCCGCCGCAGCCTCTCCCGCTTCATAAGATATTATTATGATACCACACCCCGCCGCAAAACGCAAGGCACAGCGGCTTGCAGAATGCCGCCGTTTCTGCTATCATATACGCATAGACATCGATATGACGCTCAGGAGGAAAAATGGTACGGGAAATTTGTAAGGATGAGGCATTTCTGGCACAGCAAGCGGCATCTGCTACTGCGGAGGACCTTAACGTGGTGCAGGACCTGCTCGACACACTGGCAGCACACCGGGAGGGCTGCGTCGGAATGGCGGCGAATATGATCGGCGTGAACAAGCGCATCATCGCGTTTGACAACGAAGGGACGTATGAAGTCATGCTCAATCCCGTGATCGTCAAGCGCTCCGGGCCGTATGAGGCCGAGGAGGGCTGTCTTTCCCTCGCGGGGACGCGGAAAACGAAGCGCTATCGCTCCATCAAGGTGCAATGGCAGAACGAAAAGCTTCAAACGCGACTGAAAACCTTCACCGATTGGACGGCGGAGATCATTCAGCACGAGATCGATCACTGCGACGGAATTATCATATAATTAGTCTTTCTATTTGATGTTTTACAGCTCGCCATTTTCGGTCAGATAGCGCTTGATCTCCGCAAGCACCGCGTCGCCGTAATGCGCAGCCTTGTAGTCGCCGATGCCGGAAACGGACAACAGCTCCGTTTTCGTCATCGGCCGTTTTTTTGCCATATCCTCCAGCGTTGCATTGGAGAAAACGACATAAACCGGGACGTGCTCCGCCACCGCCAGCTTCATACGCAGCGCCTTGAGGGCCGAAACCAGTCCCTCATCCTGCTGCGCTGTAGAGCGCTTCGGCGCGGTCGTCAGCGGCTTGCGCACCGGCATGGTAACCGCTTCTCCACGGAACAGCACCTCCCCTGCCCGCTCGGTCAGGGAAATTGCGCCGGTGGTCGCGTTGGTTTGCAGATAGTCCTTCGATTCCAGGCAGTCGATCATGTCCCGCAGCTCCTCACGCGGCGTATTGGGCATCAGGCCATAGGTCGTCAGCCGGTCCAGTCCAAGCTCCAAAACCCGCTTATCCTTGCTGCCGCGCAGGGTGCGCGCCACGGTCAAGGCACCGAGATCATATCCTAAACGGTCATGAATCCGTCGAACGCAGGATAAAATCATCTTTGCCTGCGTCGTAATGTCCTTTTCCGTCAGGCTTTCGCTGCAATTGCCGCAGTTGCCGCAGGCGGCCGGGTGCGCCTCGCCGAAATAGCCCATCAAATAGCCGCGCAGGCACTTCGTCGTTTTACAATAACCGACCATCTGCTTCAGGCGGCGAAGATCGCGCTCGATCACCTGCCGGCGGTCCGCGGGTTCTTCCTCGTCGTCAAGGTTCGGATGCTCGATCAGATATTTTGCCGTCTGCACGTCCCGCGCGGCGTACAGCAAAATGCACTCCGCATCCGCTCCGTCGCGTCCGGCACGGCCCGCTTCCTGATAATAGGCCTCGATGCTTTGCGGCATATTATAATGAATCACATAAGAAACATTAGATTTATCGATTCCCATACCGAACGCGTTCGTCGCGACGATAACGGCACATCGATCATAGATAAACGCGTCCTGATTGGCATGGCGCTCCTTCTCGTCCAAGCCGGCATGATAGCGGGTGGCTGAAATCCCGTTATTTTGCAGCATGGCGCAGATATTCTCGACCTCCCTGCGCGTCGAGCAGTAGACAATGCCGCTTTTCTGCACACGTTCGGAAACAAGCTGAAGCAAAACGCCGGACTTATTCTTCGGGCGCTGGACCTCAAAGCGCAGATTGGGCCGGTCAAATCCCGTAACGATGCGCAGCGGCCCGCGCAGCTCCAGCGCACGCTCGATGTCCTCCCGCACCTGCGGCGTGGCTGTAGCCGTGAAGGCCGCAACGACCGGACGCTCCGGCAAGGTGTTCAGAAACTCGACGATTTTCAGATAGCTGGGGCGAAAATCCTGCCCCCATTGTGAAATACAGTGTGCCTCATCAACCGCAAGGATCGAAATTTTGAGCTGCGCGGCCGTTTGCAGGAACCCATCCGAAAGCAGCCGCTCCGGCGCGATATATGCAATTTTATACTGCCCCGCAAGCAGATTTCGATAGACCTGCCAAATTTGGTTCTGGGTCAGGGAGCTATTGATATACGCCGCAGAGATGCCCACGCGCTTGAGCGCGGCAACCTGATCCTTCATTAACGAGATTAGGGGCGAAACGACCAACGTAATCCCCGCGCTGAGCAGCGCCGGGATTTGATAGCACAGGCTTTTGCCGCCGCCGGTCGGCATGATGCCCAGCACGTCACGGCCGGAAAGCTGCGCGTCGATCAGCTCTGCCTGCCCGCCGCGAAAGGCGGAATACCCGAAATATTGTTGCAAGGCTCGTGTTTTATCATCCATTTTACACGCCCTCTTTCTGCATTTATCAAACGTTTGTTTTATTTTAGCACGTCCCACACGAAAATGCAACCGCTATTTGGCCGATTCGCAAAAAACGGCTGTTTCCTTCCCGGCAAGCTCACGCGGTCTCTGTAATTATTGCAAGTCTATTTTGTATATCTTGCAAAAATTACCTCAAATTCGCATAATTCAATTGTTGATTTCTATGAATTGCAATTTTCTCTATTGACTTTTTCATTTTTGCGGTGTAGAGTATGGCACATCACAAAGAGAAAGGTCAGATCACTATGAACATTACGATCACAAAAGCCGATCATGCCGCCGTGCCGCCCGCTTCGCTGACCGATGTCGGCTTCGGACGGGTCTTTGCTGATCGGATGTTTGTCATGGATTATACCCCCGCCGACGGCTGGCACGACGCGCGCATCGAGCCGCTCCATGCTCTCGCGCTGCACCCGGCCTGCTGCGTTTTTCACTACGGAGCCGAGGTATTCGAGGGGCTGAAGGCGTACCGGCGTGCCGACGGTGGGATTCAGCTTTTCCGTCCGCTCGATAACGGGCGGCGGCTTGCCGCATCCTGCGAACGGATGGGCCTGCCGCAACTCGACCCCGACGCTTTTGTTGAGGCGGTCATTTCGTTTGTATCGGAAGCTGCGCAGTGGGTGCCGCGCGAGGCGGGGACTTCGCTGTATCTCCGGCCGTTTGTGATTTGCACAGACACCCAGCTCGGCGTTCATGGGGTCCGCAACGCCGCCTTTTATATCATTGCCTCGCCGGTCGGCAGCTACTATCCACGCGGCCTTGCCCCGGTCCGCATCGCCATCGAGCGCGACGACGTACGCGCCGTGCGCGGCGGTACCGGCTATGCCAAGTGCGGCGGAAACTACGCAGCGGCCGCCCGCGCTACCGTCAGAGCCGAGCAGGCCGGCTACGATCAGGTGCTGTGGCTCGACGGCGTAGAACGGCGTTATATCGAGGAGGTCGGCGCGATGAACGTGATGTTCAAAATCGGCGATACCGTCGTTACGCCCAGCCTGACCGGCTCGATTTTGCCGGGCATTACTCGCAGCACCTGCATCACCCTGCTGCGTGAGGCGGGCTATCGCGTCGAGGAGCGGCGGCTGGACGTTTCCGAATTGCTGGCGGCGGCGCGTGCCGGAACTCTGGATGAGGCCTGGGGCTGCGGAACGGCAGCAGTCATCTCGCCGATCGGCACGCTTGCCTTCGACGGCGTTGATTACACCGTCGGAACCGGAGGCATCGGCGCTCTGTCGCAGCGTCTTTACGATACCATTACCGGAATTCAGTACGGGCGCAGGGCGGACGGCCATCAATGGGTGCTACGCGTTCCGGCGCAGCACAAGGGCCATCGCATCGCATAAAAACAGATTGGCCGCGCTCGGCGAAATTCTCGCCGAGCGCGGCCGCGTGTATTCAAAGCGCCGTCCCCTTTTTCGGTCGATAAAGGCGGCTCATATCGGTGTGCTCCAGCTCCAGAAGCGCGATTTTCTTCGCAAGGCCGCCCGCGTAGCCCGTCAGACTGCCGTCCGTTCCGACGACGCGGTGGCACGGCACGATGATGGAGATCGGGTTATGCCCGACCGCACCGCCGACCGCCTGCGCGGACATCATGCCGCCTCCGGCAAGCTGCCGCGCAATCTCGCCGTAGGTCGTGGTCTGGCCGTAGGGGATTTTCAGCAAGATGTCCCAGACGGCGTGCCGAAACGCCGAGCCGTTCGGATGCAGCGGCGGCGTGAAATCCGGTTCGCGGCCGGAAAAATAAACATCGAGCCAGCGCTTCGCCTCCGCCAGCACCGGCGTTACGCGCTCGGTCAGCTCCTGCGGCAGCGTCCCGCCGAAGTATTTCTGACTGTCCAGCCAAAGCCCCGTCAGGCCGATATCGTCCGCCGAAAGCAGAATATCACCCAGCGGGGAGTTATAGTGTTGAATGTACGTCATTTTCGCCACCCTCCTATCCTACTTTCGTTTCGTACGTATTTTTAATGTATGTGACCCACGATTCTAAGTCGTCGATGCTGAAATCTAAAAGCGCATTTTTGTACAGAGCGAACGCTTCAGAATGTGTTTGTTCCAGCCATTGCAGCGCCTTTTTCGGTCCGAAGTACGGACGCTGCTTTATATCGCAGAAAATCTCCAAGCTATCCGTCAACAGCCAGTGCCAGCGAAACCGCCCTTCGCAATCGTCGCGCTTCGCCCGTTCCAGCATTTTCATGCACCAATCAACGCTTGCTTGCAGCTCCACATTTGTTTTGTGCGGGAGGTCATGTAAGTATTTCAGAATATTCGACTGTAACGTGCTTCCGATGCCATTGCTGTCCGTGAGAACACGCCCGTCAAAGATTTGGACAAACTCCTCACATGAGTAATTGCTTGCAAAATACGATACTGGGTACACAAACACATCCAGCGGAACACCATTGATGACTGACGTATCATGAAATCGTTCATAGTCCGGCGAAATTACCAATGCGTCAAAGTCGCTGTTTTCGTCATTGGTTCCATTTGCATACGAACCGTAAAGAATGATGGAAAGCGGATGATATGTTTCCTCGAGATATTGGATGATCTGTTCCATGTACTTCACCTCGCTAGGTCGTGGCCAACTATCGTTTTTCCAAAGTTCATCAGTCGCAAATTGCGTTCCTCGCCGCCAAAAAGGCCCTGACTGTCCAGCCTACGATAGTCTCCTCCGCACGGAAGAAGGGCGGGATTCGGCTGAAGGTAGAGGTGGAGCTACGGCAAGCGTTCCGGTTGTGGTACCCATCGAAGCCGTAAGGAAAAGGCTTCGATGAACCCCACCCAGTGGATCTGGGGTCCAAAATTCTTTGTTCGCTGAAGCTCACAGAATTTTGACCGCTGCCCCTCCTTTTTGCTCGCTTCA
>CABSFY010000036.1 GCA_902477055.1 uncultured Eubacteriales bacterium | reverse complement strand
TATTTTGAGGCTTTCGTGGATCAGAAATGATTCAAATAAAGAGAAAGGAGGAAAACCCCATGGAAAACTGTAAGGTGATCGCCATCACAAATCAGAAGGGCGGCGTCGGCAAAACGACGACCGCAGTCAATCTCGGCGTGGGACTTGCAAGCTCCGGGAAACGGGTCCTGCTGGTAGATGCTGATCCGCAGGGCAACTTAATGGTGAGCCTCGGCATAAAGAACCCAGGGAAAGACCGCCATTCTCAGGAGAAAGACGCTTGAAACCTTCCCGTCCGCCAAGCCGCTGAAAAACCGCCGCAATCTGGTGCTTTCCCGCGATCCGTCGTTTCAGGTCGAGGGCGCGGAGTGCTTCCGCGAGCTGCCGTCTCTGCTGGTTGCCCTGCCGAAAAGCACGGAGGATGTCGCTGTGATTGGCGGCGCGAGCGTCTATGAGGCGCTGCTGCCCTACTGTGAGCGCGTCTGCCTGACCCGCACGCTTGCGGTTCTGCCTGCCGACCGCTTTTTCCCCGGCCTTGACCGCCTTCCCGACTGGGCGGAGGACGCCCGCGCGGAGGTGCTGGAGGAAAACGGAATGCGCTTTCAGTATATAGATTATGTAAATCACCCCATCATGCTCTCTCCATGACTGCAACCTTGCCGAGGGTGTTGCCCGATTTTGCCGCACAGTCGGCAAGCACGGAACGATTTTCTGAGGAAAAGCTGCCGGCGGGCAGCTTTTCGGACAACCGGCTCACAAAAAATAAGGCAAAGCCTCCGTGCGCCGTTCGGCGCACGGAGGCTTCTGCGGCAGCTTGTGCCGCTGAGCAAAAACTCCGAGGCTAATATCCGATGAAGGCGAATAAATTTCGATCGGATATCGGTCTCGAATATTCTTTTGCATTGCGTATGCAATCAGCCCAGCATCTCCTTGATTTTCAGAACGACGGCATCCGCCAGCTTTGCATGGTCTTGCTTGGAATAGTGCAGCCCGTCGAGCGAATTGATCTCAAAATCCAAGGCTGCGCAGTCAAGGAAGCCGCAGCCGTACCGCTGCGCGATCTCCTGGTACAGGCCGCCCAACTGTACGCTCTTTTCGTACGCCAGCGGACCGTAGCTGAAGCCGAAGATCATATCCGCAATGTCCTTCCGCACCGGTGCCGGCGCGATCAAAAGAACCTTCGGCACAGGATAGCCGTAATACGATTGCTGTGCCGCTGCGACCAGCTTTTCCACGCCGAATGCGATCATACCGGCAGTCAGGTTGAACATATGCTTCAGCTCGTTTACGCCCATCTGAATAATGACCAGATCCAACGGCGCCTGTGCGTCGAGGGCGACCTCGAGGCTGTGCAGCCCGTGGCGGTGCGGAAAATATGGGTCGTCCTGCAAATTGGTGCGGGCGTTGAGCGCATCTTCAATAATGCGGTACTCGCTCCCCAGCGCGAGCTGCACACGACCGGGCCAGCGTTCGTCAAAAGCCATGCGCCGTCCGGAGCCGAGTGCCGGGTCATAGGTCGTGTAATCATAGCCCCAGGTGTTGGAATCGCCGTAGCAGAGGATGTTTTTCATGGTGATTGCTCCTTTCGGATAATTCGTCAAATTTTATCGGCAGCAACGGCAAACGCCTCCGCCATGCCGCCGCAGCTTACGTCGGGCACGATATGATCGACGGCGCTCCGGACCTCCTCGGCCGCATTCCCCGGAGCAAACGAGATCCCGGCAAGACGCAGCATCGGCAAATCGCTCGGGGCATCGCCGGCAGCGCAGAAGCGTTCCAAGGGGATACCGATCGCGGCAGAGAGCGCACGCATCGCATCGACCTTACTGCTGCCGGCGGCGACCACGTCCGCAAAATTCCGACTCGCAAACGCAAAATCGCAATACCTCGGCGGGAAATATGCCCGGCAATCCGAAAGCTCCTGCGGGTCGTCGCAGCACATTACCAGCTTGATAACATCACCGCATACCTCCGAGAGATGCCGCAGTGCTCCGAGGTTTTCTTCCTTTACGCCGCGTGCGTTCAGTCTTGCATTGCGCCGCAGCACATAGATGTTTTCCGCGGTGAAAACCTGCATGCTGATTTGCGGATGGCGCTCCAAAACGCGGGCGACGCCGCCGAGAATATCCCAACGGAACGGATGGAGGTAAATGTGCCGCTCGGCTTGAAAATCATAGAGCGATGCGCCGCCGTAGAGAATACAGGGAAGATTCACGCCGAGCCGCTGTGCGATCTCCCGTGCGGCAACGACAGAGCGACCGGTGCAGACCGCAAGCAGCCCTCCCCGCGCCGTATAATCGTGTGCCGCAGCCACGACCGTGTCGGGCAGCGGAACGTCCCGACGCACCAATGTGCCGTCAATATCGGTCAGAAAGACGGGTTTCATCACCGAAGCTCGACAATGCTGCCGGTATCGGCGGAGCGGCGAATGGCGTTTACCGTACGAATGACCTCAATACTGTCCTCAATGGTGACAACGGCAGGCTTTGTGCCCCGATCAAGGCACTCGAGGAAGTAGGCGATCTCCGCGCGATACGCGTCGTACTGCTCCAGCGAAATGGTCTCGGCAGGCTGTCCCTCTCGGAAAATTTTCAGCTCGGCAAGCGCACCGTCGCGTTGATTGATGTCGTAGCCCGCGCGGTAAGTCAGCTCTGCCGCAGCCCTTGAGCCCATGATCTTTGCATACATGGTGAAGGGGTAGCCGGTGTGCATATTGAAGGCAGTCTCCGCTATGGCCTTGTGACCGTTTTCAAAAGTAATGCTCGCAAAAACGTTGTCATAGCAGCCGGTCTCATCCTTGGCAGCCAAGGTATAGACCTGCTTGGCGGGACCGAACAGATAGTTCATGTAATCGACGTCATGCACCATCATGTCAAACATGGCACCGCCGCCGCGCTTCGGGTCGAACAGCCAGTCATTCCCCCAGTACTGCCGCTCGGAGCAGCGGGAAAAGTACGACAGATAAAGCTCGCCGAATTCGCCGTTGTCCAGCATTTCTTTAATTTTGGTGTAGCCGGTCCAAAAACGAACGACCTGCGCGGTCATGTACGGAATACCGGTTTCCTTGATCGTGCGCGCGGCAAGCTCCGCATCCTCCACGGTCAGCGTAAACGGCTTTTCGCACAGCACTGCCTTGCCGTAAGAGGCGCACAGCGCGATGTGCTCTGCGTGCAGATAAGTGGGAAGGCAAATCAGGCAGACATCAATATCCGGCTCGTTTTCCAGCATGGTGCGGGCATCGGTATACCATGCGCAGCGATGCTCTCTGCCGACAGTCTCCGCTCTTTGCGGAAGCACCTCGGCAATCGCCTTCAGCTCGGCATTTTCCAATGCAGCGATTGCGTCAAAATGGCTTTTGGAGATCATACCGCAGCCGATCAGTGCGATGTTATATTTTTTCATTTTGAAGACTCCTTTTGCGCTCGCGAATATTGGACTTCTTTCAAAGAATACCCGATTCCGAAAATCGGAAGCGGGTATTCAACGGAAAGGGGAGGAGAAACAATCAAGCTCGGATGCTGTGAACCTTGTCCATGAACTCCTTGACGCGGTCAAGCTCGACATGGTTATCAAACAGGCCGTCTTTTTTGAAGGTCGTACCGACGACCGCGCCGTCCGCGATCGACAGGATCTTTTCAATTGTATTGACCTTGCAGCCCGTGTTGGCAAAAACCGCCGTCTCGGGAACAACGCGCTTCACGCGCGACAGAATATCGGTATCGGTAGCGGCGCCGGCGGTGATGCCGGAGACGCAGAGCACGTCGGGACGGTTATTGAACACGGTCGTTTTTGCGATCTGTTCAATATCGCGGTCGGCGAGGTACTTGGCAGCCTCGGGAACAATATTCCACAGCAGCTTTACATCCTTCAGCCCGAGGCGCATCTGATGGCGGACGACCTCGCCGGGATTGGTGTTCCACAGGCCGAAGTCGGAGGCGTACACGCCGGACATGATCTCACGAATGAATTTTGCTCCGGTCGCGGCAGCCAGATCCAGGGAAGCATACGGATCCCACAGCATATTCACACCGAAGGGAATTTTAATCTCGCTCTTCAGCTCGCCGATGATACGTGCCATGCAGGCAGTTGTGACAGGCTCCATCTTCGTCAGATAGGGGAGGCTGAATTCGTTGGAGAACATAACCGCATCTACGCCGCCCTCCTGCAGCGCAAGGAACTCTGCACGCGCCTGATCCACGACCTGCTCCATATCACCGCTGAAATAGGGGTCGCCGGGCAATGCGCGAACGTGGCACATAGCAATAATGGGCTTCCTTGTATTAAATGTATCCTTGATCCATTGCATTTTCGATGTTCCTCCTCATAATAGGTATTATGACCGCCCCCTCCAAAAACGCCGGCAGGGTCGGGACGCTCCGGCACAGCAAGCGGGGAGCCCCGACGGTCGCGAGAGCAGGTTGCGCCCTCACATTGTCTTTAATCTACCATAGATTGGAGGGCTGTGTCAACCATAATTACGTGTTTTTGAGCGATTTTTTTCGCTTTATTCACAGTATCGTCATAATGCACAATTTCATATAGATATTTATGTGCATTTTGTCTACCGTGTCAAATTTCAAGCATTAAAATTGTGCAATATCGAGAAATACGAGCTTATTTGCGAAAACACGCGCAGAAATTCTTGACAAAGCCCGTCGGGGATGTATAATTATTACTAGGCAGGGCGTCCTCGACAGGATGTTTTTCTTGCTTCAATGCGCGATTTTGATTGAAACGCGCAAAAAAATCAACAAGATGGAGGAACTACAATGAAAAAGATCATCGCGCTGGTTCTTGTTCTGCTGCTGATGCTGAGCATGGCTGCCTGCACCAAGACCGACACACCCCCTGCATCCGACAACAACGGAAATACGCCCACGCAGGGCACGGACAACGAAAAGGATCTCCGCACGGTGAAGTTCTGCCTCACCCGTACCGCTGAGGTTCTGGAAGACACCCCCTTCTGGGTCGCTCAGAATCTGGGCTATGCCGCCGAGGAAGGACTCAACATTGAAATGGTCGAAACCATCGGCACCACCGACTGCAAGATGGTCGCTACCGGTCAGGCTGACTTCGCCGTTCCCGGCCCGTCCCTGATCCTGCAGTCCATCGAAGAAGGTCTCCCCATCAAGGTCGTCTGCGCTTACGACGCAATCAACATTTGGGGTCTTTGCGTACTGAAGGATGCCCCCTTCCAGAGCTTTGAGGACATCGTCGACGCCCCCGAAAAGTATGGCCGCAAGCTGACCATCGCTCTGGGCGATCCCTCTTGGGAATCCCTTGTTACCCCGACCCTCGTCGCAGCCGGTATTGACTGCAAGGAAGACGTCGAATTCGTCGTCGCGGGCGACAACCGCTTTGTTCAGGTCGCCGAAGGCAACCTCGACATCCTGTTCTCCTGGCCCGGCGAAGCTTACCAGCTGATCGGTCAGAACTACAACTTCAACTACATTGACGGTCACGAGATCCTGCAGACGAACTCCAACTCTATCATCACCAGCCTCGACATGATTAAAAACGAGCCGGACGTCATCCGCGGCTTCTGCCGTGCGCTCTGCAAGGGCATCTACTTCACCAAGTACAACCCCGAAGCAGCCGCAGCCGTTTCCTGCTCTCAGTGGCCGAACATCGAGGTCACATGGAAGGCAGCCGTTTATGTTCAGGAAGGCCGTAACTATCAGATGTTCGGCAAGCCCGGCTCCGAAACCGAGAAGGAGCGCCTCCAGAACATCGGTCTGTGCACCGACGAAGGCTGGCAGCTCAACGTTGATACCATGCTCTCCTCCGGCGTCATCTCCAAGGAGATCCCGCTGACCGACATCTACACCAACGAGTTTGTCGATACCACCTGGGACCGCTCCGAGGTCGAGGCGGATGCCGATGCCTACGACTGGCAGAGCGTCGCCGCGAAGTACGAGGCGGAATAACTGAATTCCCGAAAATACTTCGGCACTGTAACTTATAAACGCGGGGGCGCAAGCCCCTGCGTTTCTTAAGAGGTATCTACATTATGAAACACCGCTTATTTTCTTTTATCGCTTTATTGATTATCGCCTGCCTTTTCACTGCTTGCAGCGGAAATTCCGTTTCCGAAACCGAGCAAGCAGTCACCGAGGACGATCCGATCGTTGCAACCGTCAACGGTGAGCCTGTTTACTACAGCGCTTTTGCGGAAAAGATGGTCAGCATCGAGGCAATGTACAGCGCCATGTCGGGCACAATGTCTGCCGACGAGCTGAATCAAAAGCTGACAGAACAGGCAAACAGCGTTTTGGATACCTTTATTGCCCAATTGATCCTGGAGCAAAAAGCGGAGGAGTTGGGCATTACGCTTACGGATGAGCAGGAAGCCGCCGTAGCAGCCGCGTGGACGGATACGCAAGAGCAATTCAGAAAGACCGTCTCCGCCAACTACCCCACCTTTACCGGCGAAGATTTGGACGCGATGGTGCTGCTGGCACTGCAAAGCAGCGGACTGACGGAGGAAATGGTAACGCAAAGCGCAAGAACCTCGGCGCTGATCGCAAACCTCCGCGCACAAATCGACGCGCAGGTGCCCCCCGTCTCCGATTCCGAGATTCGGGAGACCTACCAAACACTGCTGCAGCAGCAGCAAACCGAATTTGCAAATGACATCACCGCCTTTGAGTCCGCCATGCTCGGCGACGCGGTGGTCGTATATATTCCTTCGGCGCATCGCGTCATCCACGAATGGGAGCTGCGCTACGAAAATGACGTGATCGCGCTGCTCAATCAGCTGAAACAGATCGACACGGACGAAAGCACGGCTTACGAGGACACGCTGGCTGCCGAGCAGTCGCGCACGCAAGCACAGTTGGAAAAGGTCCGCAACGAAATTGCCGACGGCGCCGACTTTGATGCACTGTATGCCGAAAAGAACGACGGTGCCGCCCCGCATATCAATTATATCGGTGCCGAAAGCACCCGCTTTTCGGAGGAGTACTATGCCGCGGCAATGAATATTGATGCCGAGGGCGGCCTTGCGAAAAAACTCGTTGCAACCAATAACGGATATATGTTATTGTATTGGGGGAGCACGCTTGCGCCGGGGATCGTACCGCTCGAGAGCGTATGCGACCGGCTTTCCGAGCAACTGCAAAAAAAGAAATGCGACGAAAACTGGAAGGCTGTACAGGCGCTTTGGCGCGAGGAAGCCGAGATCACGATCGTGACGGATTTGATTACCTATTCCTGACGGAGGGACGGCAATGAAAAAAACTGCGGTTTTGTTTGACTTTGACGGCACATTATTCTACGGCACGACCGACATCAACTACTATGCAATGAACATGGCGCTCGCAGAGATGGGGCGCCCCCCGATCAGCCGCGAGCTTGCCAACACAACGGTCGGCGATAAAATTCCGGATGCGTGCCGCCGTATTTTGGGCACGGAGGACGAGGCGCTCTGCAAGCAGTTCTTCGACGGCATTTTCCGCTACGCGCCGAAGGCGATCGAGGAGCACGCCCGCATTGAGCCGGACTGCGTTGATATGCTGCAGGCGCTTTCCGCCGTCGCTCCGCTTGCCATCTGCTCCAATGCCGAGCGCGGCTACCTCACCGCCCTTTTGGAGAAATTCGGGGTGCTTCCCCTGTTCTCTTATATTTGGCACGCCAAGCCCGGTTATGACAAAACCGCCGCGATCCCCGAGCTGAAGAGAATTCTCGGCGCAGAGCGGGCGATCATGGTCGGCGACCGCGAGGAGGACGTGCGCAGCGGTAAAGCCAACGGCTGCATCACAGTCGCCATGCAGAATGACTTCGGTGCGCGCGACGCGGTCGGCGCGGACTACGATGTCTTTTCGCACAGAGAAATGAAGGAAACGATTCTTGCGATTTTACAGAAACAGGAGGATTGACGATATGTCTGCATTCACAAAGGAAATACTGAAGGAATTTATGCTGACCTCCGCCCCCAGCGGATACGAAAAGGAGATGGCGTATAAGCTCAAGCCGTATCTGGAGCGGTACTGCGCGTCCGTCTCTATCGACCGCATCGGCAATGTCATTGCAAAGATCAACGGAACAAATCCCAACGCGCCGCGTGCCATGATCTTCGGTCATATGGATCAGCTCGGCTTTATCGTTCGCAAGGTTGAGGACGACGGCTTTATTCAGGTCGATCGTTTGGGCGGCATTCCCGAGAAGGTGCTGCCCGGTCTGGAGGTCGTCATCCGCAGCGAGGACGGCAAGTGGCACCCCGGCGTATTCGGTCCCAAGGCACATCACGCAACGCCCGCCGAGGAAAAGTACAAGGTGGACCTTGTCACCTCGCTGTTTATCGATGTCGGCGCGACCTCTGCCGCGCAGGTGCACGATATGGGCATCTATGTCGGCTGTCCGGTCGTTTACAAGCCCGCATTCCAAGAGCTGCAGGGAAGCCGCATTACGGGCACCGCCGTAGATAACCGCGGCGCGTGCACCTGTTTGGTTGAGATTGCCCGTCTGCTCTCGCAGACGCCCCCCTCCTGCGATACCTACCTGGTCGGTACGGTTTGGGAGGAATTCAATCTGCGCGGCGCAATGATGGCGGCACGCACCGTGCAGCCCGAGCTTGCGATTTCCTTGGACGTAATGCTCGACGGCTCGACAAAGGATCTGACGAGCAAGTTTGAGGACTGCATGGGAAAGGGTCCGACGGTCGGCTTGTACAGCTTCCACGGCCGCGGCACGCTGAACGGCACGCTGGCACATGAGCCGCTCTTCCGCCACGCGAAGCAGACCGCCGCGACACTGGGTCTGACCCTGCAGCGTTTTGCGGCGCTCGGGATCCTGACAGATTCGGCATATATTCAATTGGAGGGCGAGGGCGTTGCCTGTCTGGAAATGGGCTTCCCCGCCAGATATACCCATACCCCCGTCGAGGTCTGCGACGTGAATGACATCGATGCGCTGGCAGCGCTCTGTGCCGGCATGATGCGCGGGATCGACGAAGCGTTTCAGCTCAGCCGATATTGAGCCGCTTGACTGCGCCGGAAAGAAAAGAGGGAGTGACGTATGGCAAAGTATTACATGGGCATCGACGTCGGAACGTTTGAAAGCAAGGGCACCATCGTTGACGAAAACGCGAGAATCATTGCCGCGCATACCTGCCCGCACAAAATGGAAATTCCCCATCCCGGCTATGCCGAGCACGACGCCGAGCAGGTTTGGTGGGGTGATTTGTGCACCATCAGCAAGGCGTTAATCGCCTCGTCCGGCGTTGACCCAAAGGACATTGCGGGAATCGGCTGCAGTGCCATCGGTCCCTGCTGTCTTCCGGTCGATCGGGACCTCAAGCCGCTGCGCAAGGGGATCCTGTACGGGATCGACTGCCGCGCCGTAGAAGAAATCGCCTATTTGGAGCAGAAGCTCGGGGCGGACGCGATCTTTGACCGCTGCGGCACACCGCTGACGACCCAGTCGGCTGCCGCAAAGATCCTTTGGATCAAGAACCACGAGCCGGAGATCTACGCGAAAACCGACAAATTTCTGACCAGCACCTCTTATATGGTGGCAAAGCTCACCGGTAAATTCGTGATCGACCACTACACCGCCGCCACATGGGTCCCCATCTACAGCATGGAAAAGCTCGGGTGGGAGGAGGACCTGTCCCTCTTCTGCCGCCGCGATCAGCTTGCCGAGTGCCGCTGGTCCGACGAGATCGTCGGCACGGTCACACCGGCGGCAGCGGAGGCTACCGGACTTGCGGTCGGTACGCCGGTCACGACCGGCACCGCAGATGCAAGTGCCGAAGCGCTCAGCGTCGGCGTCCTCAACCCCGGCGACATGATGTGTATGTACGGCTCGTCCATTTTCATTATCCACGTCGTGGAAAAGCTGACCACGGACAAGCGCCTGTGGGCAGGTCCGTATTTGTTCCGCGGCACATACTCCGTCGCAGCCGGCATGAGCTGTGCGGGAACGCTGACGCGTTGGTTCCGCGAGAATATGGCTGCCGATATTGACGCGCGCTGCACAGCGGACGGCTCGAATGTTTACGCCGAAATGATGAAGCTGGCGCAGGACATCCCCGCAGGCAGCGACGGTCTTGTGGTCCTGCCGTACTTCTCCGGCGAGCGTACGCCGATCAATGACCCGGAGGCAAAGGGTCTGATCTTCGGTCTGAATCTGCAGCATACCCGCGGACATATCTATAAGGCGATGCTGGAGGGTATCGGCTACGGGATCAACCAGCATTTTGAAATATTCGACGCCAAAAAGATGGGAACGAAGAAGGTCATGGCGGTCGGCGGCGGCACAAAGAATCCGATTTGGCTGCAGGCGGTATCGGACATCAGCGGGAAGCGGCAGTATGTTGCGGAGGTGGAAAACGGTGCCTCCTACGGCGACGCCCTTATCGCCGCGCTTGCAACCGGTCGCTATCGGGACTG
Source organism: uncultured Eubacteriales bacterium (assembly GCA_902477055.1). GTDB lineage: Bacteria > Bacillota > Clostridia > Oscillospirales > Oscillospiraceae > JAZOXB01. The sequence continues at coordinate 10,437 of CABSFY010000036.1, read as the reverse complement.
TGCCGATTTGGCGCAGAACATCCGCATCGCCCGCACGATCGAGCCGGACCCCGAAAACTACAAAGCCTATGCCGGCGGACGCGAACGCTATGCCGCGCTGTACCAAAATACGAAGGAGATCATGCACGGGTATTAAACGTCCCTGCACCGACAAGAACTGATATGCTGAAGCCTGAACGTTATGAAAAAATCGTACAATTTGTGAACCAAAACGGTATCGCTTCCGTGGAGGAGCTGTCCGACGCGCTGAATGTTTCGAAGGCGACGATCCGCAGAGATCTCGTCCAGCTCGAAGCGGACAAGGTGCTGCTGCGGACGCACGGCGGCGCGATGAAATATGACCGCCCGCTGAACGCTGAGGTCCCGATCTATCTGCGTATGCATATGCAGAAGGAGGAGAAGGAACAGGTTGCTGCCGCTGCCGCGAAGCAGATCTCGGAGGGCTCTACGATTTACATCAACGCCGGCACGACCGGACGCGCGCTTGCCTCCCGTCTTTCGCAGTTCCGGCAGTTGACAGTCGTAACGAACGACATTGACATTGCAAAAGAGATCTCTCTTACCGAAAATGCCCTGATCGTCGCCGGCGGTCAGCTCAAAAGCTCCAGCAGCACGCTCTACGGCCTGTTTGCCGAGGAGACGCTGAAGCTCCTTACCGTGGATATTGCCTTTATGACCGCCGATGCCGTCAGCCTTGAGAAGGGCTTCATGGATTACGGCGTGGACGAGGTCAGCATCAAGCGGCTGGTGCTGAGCAATGCCAACCGCCGCATTATGATGTGCGACATCAGTAAGTTTGAAAAAAGCGCGCTTGTGAATGTCTGCCCCTTCTCCGCGGTAGATACGATCATCACCAACGAGGCGACCCCGTCGGACACGATCGCCGCCCTGCGCGAGCACGGATTGAAAGTGCTGTTGGCACCGAGCACGAAATTGTAAACAACCGCCCCAACGAAATCAAGGAGGTTTTTCCCGTGAGCAAGATTAAAAAAAGCATCAATATTTGGTCCTTCCATCCCGACAGCACGATCGAAGAATGTATGCGCATTGCAAAGGACGCCGGCTTTGAGGGAATCGAGCTTGCATTTTCCAAGACCGGACCCTGCAGCCTGGAAAGCACAGAGGAAGAGCTGCTCGCCATTCGCCGGCTTGCGGATGACATCGGGATCACGCTTTGCTCGCTGGCAACCGGCCTGTATTGGGAATGGTCGTTTACGGCAAACAATGCGGCGATCCGTGAAAAGGCAAAGGAGGTCTGCCGCCGTCAGATCGACGCCGCCGCAATTTTGGGAATCGACTGTATTTTGGTCCCGCCCGGAACCGTGGGAGTGGACTTCCGACCGGAGGATGTCGTGCCGGATACGGCAAACGTTTCCTTCTTTGCCGGCAGCGAAGTGATCGACTACGACGTTGCCTACGAGCGCTCTCAGGCGGCTTTCCGCGAATTGGCGCCGTATGCCGAGCGGAAAAACGTCATTATCGGCATTGAAAACATTTGGAACAAATTCCTTCTCAGTCCGCTCGAATTCCGAAATTTCCTGGATGAGATCGGCTCGGACTATGTCGCCGCATTTTTGGATGTCGGCAATATGCTGATGTTCGGTTACCCGCAGCACTGGATCAAGATTCTGAACAAGCGCATCAAGAAGGTGCACTTCAAGGATTTCCGCCGCGACGTGCAGCGTCTGTCGGGCTTTGTAGACCTGCTGGCGGGCGACGTGGATTGGCCTGCGGTCATCAAAGCCTTTGACGACATCGGCTACGACGGCTGGGCAAGCGCCGAGTGCTGCCCGAACTACAAGTTCTACACCAATCAGATCGTCTATAACTCCTCCGCTGCAATGGATTGTATCCTCGGCAGGAAATAATGCGGATGCGCGGAATATAGAAATAACAAAGGAAGGATGCAACCATTATGAGTAAAACCGTTCGTTGGGAGTTTAAGCAGTTGACCGCCTCCTACGCCAAGCGTTTTGTCGAAAAGCATCTTACGCCCGGAATGGATTCCGGCGACTGGAGTATGCGCGACACGGAAACAGGCTTGATCTACGTCTGTCCCAGACCGAACAAGAGCTTTGACATCCGTCCGGACTGGACGGTCATCAAAGCCGAGCACATTTGCGTCTGTGACATCGACGGGAATTTGGCCGAGGATAACGGGTTCCTTCCGACCGTTGAATTGCCGATGCATTTGGCAATCTATCGCGCCCGGCCCGAGATCCATGCGATCGTTCACGGTCATCCGCTGTATTCCTCAGCCTTCGCCGTGACGGGAGAGGACATCCCGTTCCTGCTGGCGGAATCCGGTATTTTCCTCGGCGGCAGCGTCCCCTGCGCAAAGTACGGACTGGTCGGTTCCGCGGCGCTGGGCGAGTACATAGCCGAGGCACTCGGCAAGGACAAGCGTGCCGCGCTGCTGCGCAACCACGGCTCCGTCGTCCTCGGCAAGGATCTGGAGGAAGCCTTCATCCTTGCGGATTTTGTCGAGCACGCTGCGCAGGTCGCTTACATGGCAAAGATCGTCGGCACGCCGATCGAGCTGTCGATGGACAACTTGATCGAACCGGGCATCGAGCTGTGACGCCCCGATTTAGGAGGTAAAAAATGGGAAAGAAAGTTTTTAGCGTAAAGCATATTGCCAAAGCCTTCGGCGAGAAGGGTGAGCGCAATTACGTTGAGGTGCTGAAGGACATCAGCATGGACATCGAGGAAAAAGAATTCATCGTCATCCTCGGCAACTCCGGCTGCGGCAAGTCCACCTTCCTGAAAATTCTGGCAGGCATCGAGGAGGCATCCGACGGCTCCATGGAGCTGAACGGCACGGACATCGGCAAGTGTGTTCCGAGATCCGAGCTGAGAAAATTCGGCTTCGTTTTTCAAAACCACAATCTGCTGCCGTGGCGTACCGCTGCCGGCAACCTCAAGTTTATGCTGCGGATCATGAAGCTCAAGGGGAAACAGTGGGAAGAACGGGTGGATCAGATGCTGGACGTCGTCGGTCTGCTCGACTATAAGCGCGTCTATCCGCACGAGCTTTCCGGCGGCATGAAGCAGCGCGTCGGCATTGCCCGCGCACTGGTGCACGATCCGGAAATTCTGGTGCTGGACCAGCCGCTCGGCGCACTGGATGCCATTACCCGCAAGATGCTGTCCTACGAGATCCTCAACATTTGGAAAAAAACGCAGAAAACCGTCGTCATGGTTACCAATAACGTTGACGAGGCGCTGCTGCTGGCAAACCGCATCTTTATCCTTTCCAATAAGCCCGCCACCATCACTCACGAAATCAAGGTCGATATTCCGTTGGAGGCGCGAAATCACAATATCGGTCAAAACGCCCGCTATAATGAGCTTCGCGCGCAAATCAACGATATTATCCGCGCTACGATGTAAAGGAGGCAAGCACCATGGTTGAAAACAAAGCAATCGTTGCCCGTAAGCGCAAGGAAAAGCGCGACCCAAGAACAATTTTTGCTCCGTTGATCGTTTTGGTTATCATCATTGCCGCACTTGAGATCTGCCTGCGGGTCTTTGACGTTCCTTCTTACGTCCTTCCCCTGCCGTCGAATATGCTCAAGGCGACGATGAAATCCTTCCATGTCATCTTGCCCGATATGCTGTTCTCCATCAAGATGATCCTGATTGGCTATATCGTTGCGGTTCCGGTCGGCATCCTGCTGGCTGCCGTATTTTCGCAGTTTGAGCTGGTCGTCAAGGCGGTTCGTCCGTTAATCATCTGCCTGACGATCACGCCGATGATTACCCTGATCCCGCTGATGACGCTCTGGATGGGCACCGCACCGAACCTCCGCGTCATCATCGTCATCATCCAGGCGGTCCCGATCATTTGTCTGAATACCCTTAACGGCTTTACGACGGTTGAGAAGGAAAAGCTGGAGCTTGCCCGCAGCGTCGGCGCGACGAAGCTGCAAACCTTCCTCTATGTGGTATTTATGAACGCCATGCCGCAGGTCTTCACCGGTCTGAAGCTCGGCTGCATTTTCTCCACGATCGGCGCCGTCTCCGCAGACTTCGTCAGTCGAAACATCGGTCTTGGCGACCGCATCATCAAGTTCCTTAAATATTCGAATTTTGAACAAAGCTACGGCTGTATCATCATCATTGCGCTGATGGGCATCGGATTTTACACCATTGTCGCCGCGATCGAGAAGCGTGTCGTTCTGTGGAAGAAATAAGAGGAGGTGGCGAATATGCAGGAAGCGAAAATCAAATTTGACCACGTTACAAAGGTTTTCCATACCCGAAGCCAGGATATTATCGCGGTTAAGGATTACTCCATGGAAATTCGGGACGGTGAGTTCGTCGCGATTCTCGGCCCCTCCGGCTGCGGAAAATCAACGCTGATCCGTATGCTCGACGGCATTATTCCGACCACGGAGGGCGACATCTTCATCGACGGCAAGAAGGTCAATTATGCAAATAAAAAGATGCCGTCGGAGATCCTGCGGAAGATGGGCTTTATCTTCCAGCAGCCGAATATGCTCCCGTGGTTTACCGTCCGTCAAAATGTCGCGCTTCCGCTGGATGTCTTCGGGCTGAAGGGAAAGCAGTGGCAGCAGCGTGTCGATGACCTTTTGGAGATGGTCGGCCTGTCCGATTATGCCGATGCCCATCCGCATGAGATCTCGGGCGGTATGCTGCAGCGTGCGGGCGTTATCCGTGCGATGGTGCATGATCCCGAAATTCTGCTGATGGACGAGCCTTACGGCGCACTCGATGAGTTGACGCGCGAGCAGATGAACATGGAGCTGCTGGACATTTGGTCAAAAACGAAAAAGACCATCATCTTTATCACGCACAATATCGAGGAGGCAGTCCTCCTGTCCGATAAGGTTTATGTCATGGGCACGCAGCCCGGCCGCTTGGTCGAGGTCGTCGACCTAGACCTGCCCCGCCCGCGGAAGCTGTCTATGATTACGGAAACAAAGTTTATCAATTATCGTCAGTATCTTGAAAACGCGATCGGTGAGATCGATCTGAGCAAGATCAAATAAGGAGGGAGACAGATATGGTAAAGAAGAGAATTACAAGCGTCGCTGCGCCGCTTGTCATGTTCCTGCTTGTCTTTGGTATCTGGGAGCTGCTCTGCCGCGTCAATGAAACTCCGGCGTGGTTTCTCCCGACACCCTCTGCAATTTTTACGGCAATGGTCGTCAACTTCAATGAATACCTGCCGCACATTTTGGTGACGCTGGAGGTCGTGCTGATCGGCTTCCTCATTACCATCCCGGTCGGTCTGCTGCTGGCGACGCTCATCACCCGCTCCCCCATCATCAGCGCTGCCTTGAACCCCTACGTCACGTTCCTCGTCACCACGCCGATGATCTGTCTGATCCCGCTGCTCATGCTGATGCTCGGCTACGGTCTGACCCTGCGTATCACGGTCGTTGTCATTCAGTCCTTTGCAATCATCAACATGAATGCCTGCACGGGCTTCCTCAATGTTCCCACGATGCGGAAAGAGCTGATGCAGTCGATGGGCGCTTCGCCGATAAAGACCTACTTCAAGATGTCCCTGCCCTCCGCCGCAACCGATATTTTCACGGGGATTCAGCTCGCTGCGATCATGGCTACGACCGCCTGCATCAGCGTGGAATATAACGCCGGCAATACCGGTCTCGGCTCGCAGATCATTAAGTATTCGCAGTACATGAAGGTCACCGATTCCTTTGCCTGCATCTTCTTTGTGATGATTATCGGCGTGCTGCTCTATGCGCTCGTCACCTTCGCACAGAAGAAGATCATTTCCTGGAAAGAGTGATCGGCTGCCGTCTCTCGGCAAACGGTGATATTATTTATACAGGAGGAGCCGCAGATATGGATGCAAAGCAAGTCGTATTTTCCTATATCGATCAGCATCGCGACGATATTGTAGCGCTGCTGAAGCAAATGGTCGCTTACCCGACCGTAAACGACGGGGAAAGCGAGGGCAACGAGCTTCCCATGCAGGAGTTCTTCGCAGAGCAAATGCGTCACGCACGGTTTGACTCGGTCGTCATGAAGGCTTACGACGCGGAGGGAAAACGTCCCAACGTGGTCGCAACCAGAAAAGGACGCGGCGGCGGAAGATCGCTGGCATTCAACGGGCACAGCGACGTTGTGCCGATCAGCTACCCCGAACGGTGGGAATTTCCGCCGTTTTCCCCCGAGGTAAAGGACGGGAAGCTCTACGGCCGCGGCACCAGCGATATGAAAGGCGGTCTGGCGGCGGCATTTTATGCGCTGAAGGCTTTGGCTGACTGCGGCATTGCCCTGAAGGGCGACGTTGTGCTGCATTCCAGTGTCGGCGAGGAATCCCAGTCTGCCGAAACCATCGGCGCAGAACGCGCGGTAAAGGAGCTGTATCATACAGACTTCGCTATCGTCTGCGAGCCGAGCAATTTGGAGGTTCAAATCGCCTCCTCCGCCCTGGTGTTCTTCAACCTGATCGTTCAGGGAAAGGGCGTCCACGTCAGCGCGGTAAATCAGATGCGATTCCCGCAGCCCGGCGGACTGCTCAGCGGCAACGACATCGCCGTCGATGCGTTCCGTAAGTCGTTGCCCTTTGTTGAGTATTTCAATCGGCTTGAGGTCGAATGGAATCACCGCTATCGCGACAAGGTGCTCGGCTACGGCGGCAAGGGAGGTCACGATCAGCAGGGCGTCGGCGTGTTCACGATGAATCCCGCGTTTATCCACGGGGGCGAGTACCTCGGTACGGTCCCCTCTCAGATGAAGTATACCTACAGCATTTGGTATCCGGATCGGTTGGTCAGCCGCGATGAGCTGCTTGACGAAATTCGCCGCGGTGTCGCCGCGATCGCCTCTACCGATGATTGGCTGCGGGAGCATCCGCCCATCATCGAAGCGCCGGTCATTCAGGATTGGCCCGGCTTTTCCGTTCCGGAGGAGCACCCGGGCGTGCAGACCCTCTGCGGCGCCGTGGACGCGGCAACAGAGCGCCACTCCGTCATTTCCGGCTTCCGCGCCGTCTGTGATGCCTACTATCTCGGCCGGCAGGGCGTTCCCGCCGTTGTGCTCGGTCCGGGTGCATTGAATAACAATGTGCACGGAGACAACGAATTTATCTATATCGACGACCTGATTGCCGCCGCAAAGATCTATGCCGCCATGGCGATCGACTGGTGCGAGGTCGCCGAGTAATTCCGAAGGAGATACCGCAATATGAGCAGCACCGATTCCGCGCATTCCCCTAACCGCAAGCTTGTCCGACTGCTTTCCGTCCTTGTTGCAGTGTTGTCTGTGGCAGCGGTTTTTGTCGGAGCCAACCTTCTCAAGAGCAAGGAGTTCCCGCTGGGGGATCTGTCTGCGTTCTCGCCCGACGAGACGCGGGCAGCCTATGCCGAAAGCGGAGATGCTCGGGATCTGATCACGCATCTGAAGGTGCTTTGCTACCGGGCGTATCTGCACGAGGACAAGGCATTGACCGATGAAATCGCGCGGTGCGGAACGGAACTGCTCGACATGGCGCGGGAGGAGACGATCGACCTGGAGGCACTCGGAAGGACGGATGATACGCTGCTGGATCTTCTGCGGCTCATCCGGTCGCACGGTGCAAAATAGGGCTGTTCTGCCGTAGATCATTTCATTTTACCGCAAGGAGGAAAATCATGAAATCTAAAATCATTATCATGCTGACCCACAACGACAAGACCGTTCCGAATGCGTACGATGTGTTTGAAAGCTGTAAGGATCTGCCGGTGCAGTTTTGGGGCTTTAAGGATGTCGGCGTACCGAAGGAGGAAATGGCGCGGATCGTTAAGGCAATGAAGGCTGCCGGAAAGACGACCTTCCTTGAAGTCGTGTCGTATTCCGAGGAGGAATGTATGCGCGGCGCGAAGCTTGCCGTCGAGCTTGGCTACGATTACCTGATGGGCACGGTTTATCACCAGTCCGTGTTTGAATATTTGGCGGCGCAGGATATTAAATTCCTGCCGTTCTGCGGTAAGGTTTACGGCAGCCCGTCCGTGCTGGAGGGAACATTTGACGAGATCATTGACGATGCCAAGGGTCTGCTGAACAAGGGCGTTGACGGCATTGATCTGCTTGCGTTCCGTCATAAGGACGGCGCGGGTCTTGCCAGAGCCTACTGTAAGAGCATTGAAAAGCCGGTCGTGATCGCCGGCAGCATCAACAGCCCGGAACGCATCGGCTTTATCAACGAGATCGATCCGTGGGCGTTCACGATGGGCTCCGCGCTCTTCACCGAGAACTTTGCCCCCGGAAAGAGCTTCCGCGAAAATTTGGAGGAAGTTGTCCGTATTATGGACAGCATCGAATAAGCACCTGTCAATATCAAAAGGACTGCTCCGTAAACCCATCCTGTAGGGCTTACAGGGCAGTCCGTTTTCATTACAACGAGAAAGGATGCAGCTTTATGGATATGACGATCGTAAGCAAGAAGGATGCAAAAATCTGGATGGAGGAGCAGGAGGTTTGCCGCGAGTATTTCAAAACGGAGAAGATCACCTTTGGTATGTCGGAGCTGCCTGCCGGCGCCGTCGGTGCAATCGACCCGGGTCACAGCGAGGCCCATGAGGTCTTTTTCTGCGTGCAGGGCGAAGTGCTGATTTATTGCTCGCAGGATGATACATACTACCATCTGTTTCAGGGCGACGCGATGCTCGTCCCCGAGGGCAAGGATCATAAGATCTACAATATCGGCGACACCAAGGCAGTACTTACCTGGTCCTGCGCGCCGCATCAATAAGCGGGAGGCTGCATATGGACAAACTGATCCTCGGAATTGACATCGGAACGACTTCGCTGAAAACTGCCGTCTATACCGTCGAGGGAAAGCAGATCGCCTCAGCCGTCTTGGAGTATTCCCTGCTGACGCCGGAGACAAACATCGTAGAGGCACCCTGTGAAATATACATGGACTCTCTCTGCGCCTGTATGCGTATGCTGCGCGAAAACGGCAAAGTCGATACGCGGAAGATCGGCGTGGTCGGCTTCTCCGTGCAGGGCGAAACGTTCTGTATGCTGGACGAAAGCTGTAAACCGCTCGGTAACGCAATCGTTTGGATGGATAACCGTGCCGTCAGACAGGCGGAAGCGCTGCGGGCGCACTTCGGCGACGCAGTATGCTACGAGGTTACCGGTCAGGTCAGCTTTGAGGCGTGCTGGCCGGCTGCGAAGGTGCTTTGGGTCCGTGAAAACGAGCCGGAAAAATTTGCGAAAATTCGACACTTACTGCTTTTGGAGGACTACATCATTTTCCTCCTGACGGGAAAATTCGTTGCCGAAGGCTCTCTCCTGACCTCCACGGAGTATTGGGACATCAGAACCAAGGAATACTGGGACGAGATGCTGGAATTTATCGGTATCGATCCTGCGTGGCTGCCGGAGGTTCGGGAATCCGGCGAATTGGTCGGGACCGTCCTGCCGGAAGCGGCGGAGCTTCTCGGACTGTCGGAGGACGCACTGATCAGTACGGGCTGCCTCGATCAGGCTGCCGGCGCCATCGGTGTGGGCAATATCCGTCCGGGCATTTTTTCGGAAAACATCGGCGCCGCATTGGCAATCTGCGTGCCGACAAAGTCGCTGACGTACGATCCGAACCGCAAAATGCCGGTACACTATTTCGCTCTGCCCGACACCTACATGATGCACACCTTTACAACCGGCGGTATGTGCCTGCGATGGTTCCGCGACAGCTTCTGCCGCATGGAGCTTGATTTGCAGGAGGAAACCGGCATTGATGCCTATGATCTGATGAACCGCGAGGTCGAACGCATAGCGCCGGGCGCGGACGGGCTGATTACGCTGCCGCATTTGCAGGGCTCTATGGCTCCCGACGTGAATCTGAATGCCAAAGGCGTGTTCTACGGTGCAACGCTGAAGCACACGAAGGCACACTTTGCCCGCAGTATTATGGAGAGCCTCGGCTATATCATATCCAGAAATTTGGAGACGATCGGCGATATGGGGCTGGAGGTCAATCAGATCCGAACAATGGGCGGCGGTTCCAAATCCGATATTTGGAATCAGATCAAGGCGGATATTACCGGAAAAACACTGAACGTGACATATTCCGCGCAGGATACGGCTTGTCTCGGCGCAGCAATTTTGGCAGGAACCGCTGCCGGTTTATTCGAAAGCGTGGAATCTGCGGTTGATCGCATGGTGCGCATCAAGCGCAGCTTTGTGCCCGACCCCGAGCGGCACGCAATTTATCAGGTACAGTATAAGAAATTCATGCTGCTGTTCCGATCGCTCGGCGAGCTGTTTGAGCTTGATGCGGAGGCAAACGGATAGAAGCCAACGCGGTCCGTTCGGCGCTCGGCAGCTTCAAAGATAAAGCCCGTCGGCGATGCCGACGGGCTGAGTGTGTCAAAAAACAGCCCAATGAAAGGTTTCGGAGGGAGGAAAAGTGTGAAAGGGAACCGTCAGGGTTCCCTTTCACGTTCAATA
>CABSFY010000035.1 GCA_902477055.1 uncultured Eubacteriales bacterium | reverse complement strand
TTTCACACTTTTCCTCCCTCCGAAACCTTTCGTTGGGCAGTTCTTTGACAGTCTGAGCCACGGCTTGCGGGAGCAAGCCGTGGCATTTTCATTCTGGCAAGTGCCAGCAGCGGAACGATTTTGGTGGGTCGAATCTTGCGTTTTTGCGCTTGAATTTGTGGGAAAGTATGCTAGAATAGGAAACAGAGATCACAAAAAGGAGCTGTTACCGAAATGCGGCAAAAACCTACTCGCGAAGCGCTGCTTCACTTCCACGGCAGGCCGCCGCTGGGGGCGACGCTTTCTCTTGCGCTGGAACACCTTGTTGCGATGATCGTCGGCTGCGTCACGCCTGCGATCATCATTGCGGAGACTGCCGGTCTGACTTATGCCGACCGCGTGCTGCTCATTCAGACCTCGCTCGTCATGTCGGCGGTGAGTACGCTCCTTCAGCTTTTTCCGCTGGGGAAACGCTTCGGTGCGGGCCTGCCGATCATTCTCGGTGTCAGCTTTGCTTACCTTCCGAGTATGCAGGCCATCGCGGCTGCGGGCGGCGGGATCGCGTCTATTGCCGGGGCGATGCTGGTCGGCGGACTGATCGCGGTGCTGGTCGGTATCTTTGCTAAGCCCATCCGTCGTTTGTTCCCGCCGGTCATCACCGGTACGGTCGTTTTTACCATCGGCCTTTCCCTCTATCCGACGGCGATCAATTACATGGCGGGCGGTACGGCCAACACGGCGGCTGCCGTCGCGGCGAAGGGTCTGCCGGCCTCGCTCGTCTACGGCTCGTGGCAGAACTGGATGATCGCGGCCATCACGCTTGCAGCGGTCATGGTGCTGAATCACCACGGCAAGGGCATCTGCAAGCTGGCCTCCGTCCTGATCGGCATGGCGTTCGGCTATATCGTCGCGCTCTGCTTCGGCATGGTGGACTTTTCGGGCATTGCGGAGGCCTCATGGTTCTCGCTGCCGAAGCCGCTGCATTTCGGCGTTCAATTTGAGCTTTCCGGCTGTGTTGCGCTCGGTTTGCTGTTTGCCATCAACTCCATTCAGGCCATCGGCGACTTTTCCGCCGTCACCGTGGGTGCAATGGGGCGCGAACCGACGGACCATGAGCTGCAAGGCGGCATCATCGCCTACGGCGCCGGCAACATCCTTTCGGCGCTGCTCGGCGGCCTGCCCACGGCGACCTATTCGCAGAACGTCGGCATCACCACGACGAATAAGGTCGTCAACCGGACCGTGTTCACCCTGACGAGCGCGTTTTTGCTGCTGGCGGGCGTGTCGCCGAAGTTCGCGGCGGTCCTTACGACCATCCCGCAGTGTGTGCTGGGCGGCGCGACCGTGACGGTGTTCTCGACGATCGCGATGACCGGCATGAAGCTCATCGCCTCGCAGGGTCTGACGGCGCGAAATACGACAGTCGTCGGCCTGTCTGCGGCACTCGGCGTGGGCGTGGCACAGGCCGGCTCGGCGCTTTCCCAGTTCCCGGAGGAGATCGCGATGATCCTCGGCAAGTCGCCCGTCGTGATCGCCACGATCATGGCCGTTCTGCTGAACCTGATTTTGCCGAAGGAAACGAAAGAATAAAGAAACGTGCTGCCCGAAAAGAGCAGCACGTTTTTCCCGTTACAGGACGAACAGCAGGACGATGCCCGCGGCGGCGACGAGGGCGGCACCGAGCCAGACCCAGCGCTTGCCGCTGCCTGCGGCGGCGGCACTCTGCGGGAACAGGTTGGCCCGTCGCAGGCCCTGCGTAAGCGGCCGGTACAGAAGCAGCGCCAGCGCACTGTTGAGCAGGCTCTTGAGCAGATTGAACGGCAGGAACACCGGAATCAGCATAGCCGCAACGTCCGCGCGGGTCGTTTTCATATACAGCGGCGTCAGCAGATAGTTCCAAAGCAGCATGACGGCGGTCATCGACACGACACCGGCCAGCAACCCGAGCACCGCGCCGGAAAGCGTGTGCTTTTTCCGGTAGATCAGCGCAGCAGTGCAGGCGAAGGCGGCGCTGCTGAGAAAATTCATTACAAAGCCGATCAGTCCCGTGTCGCTAATGGTCAGCATCTCCAGCAGCGAGGTCAGTGCTGCGAGGATCGCGGCTGCCGCCGGGCCGTACAGAAAGCCGCCCAGGACAAGCACAACGTCTTTTGGCTCGTACTTCAAAAATGCGAACACCGGAACACGCAGCAGCGCGACCGCTACGAATGCCAGCGCGGTCAGCATGGCGAGGACTGCAATTTCTTTTGTTTTTGCCTGTTTCATTTTGACTCCTCCATAAAAAATGCCCGGAGCAACACTCCGGGCATTGAAAAATGCAAAAATGCAACTTCTTCCATCCTGACTTAGAGCGCCCGACAGAAAAATCCGTCAAAATGCTCCTTACAGTCGGTTTCGGAATCGCACCGAATCCTGCGCCGAAGCGCTCGCGGACTTTTACCGCCGATCGGGAATTTCACCCTGCCCTGAAGTATATACGGCGCACTGCCGGTATGGAACCGGAGCCGCATTTTTCTTCATTATAGCAGCGCCAGGCCGGGAAGGCAACTCTTTTTTTTCGTGGCAGGATGTGCTATACTATTCCTGTACCTGAGCCTCGGTTTCGGCCGGCTGCTCGGTCGGGGCGTCGCTTTCCGTCGGCTGGCCGTTCGATTCGCTCGGCTCGACGGATTCGGACACGGTGCTCGGCTCGGTCGATTGCGGGCTGCCGGGCATGGCGAAGCCGTGGATCCGGCCGTTCGGCGAGGTGTCGGTGATGTCACCGCCGATGATTTTCCCGTCGTAGACCAAAATGCTGGCGTAGACCGGCTCGGTGGCATCCGGGTGGTTGAGGACCTCGTAGACGTAGCGCATGACCTCTTTTCCGGCGCACTGCGTCAGGTCGAAGCCCTGGCTGAGCTGTAGGTCGTTGTAGCGGGCAAAGACCTTATTGTCCGCTGCGTCCGGGATGCGGACCTGCTGGACCTCGGTCGGCTCGGCGTTGACGCTCCAGCCAAACGTCGCGAGATAGGCAACGCGTGCATCGTTTGTGTCACCCGCCGGCGCTGCGGGTGTTCCGCCGCCGGAAACGGCAATCATGACGATCAAAACAACGGCAGCCAGCAGAAGCACGCCGGCGGCAAGGAGCTTCGGCTTGGAGAGCTTGGCGGTAAAAACAAACATAACTAGGATTCCCCCCTGAATCCAGGAAGCCCCGATGCCGATCGAATCGGAGCCTCCCTAAAATAATAATGATGTGATAAACTGTATGTCCCGCTTGGGACAAATATGCCAAAGGAGGAACAGGCAATGCAGCGGCTGGATAAGTATCTTGCGGAGGCCGGGCTGGACTCGCGCCGGAAGCTGCGCGATATGGTGCGCGCGGGAAGGGTCACGGTCAACGGGGAAACGGTCCGTTCGCCGGAGCAGCATATCGACGAAACAACGGCGGTCGTCAGCCTCGACGGACAGCCGATCGCCCGCGGCGACCGGCGGATCGTACTGATGATGCACAAGCCCGCCGGCTGTGTTACGGCGGCGAAGGACGACCGCTATCCGACCGTTATGGAGCATCTGCCCGCCGAATATCGCAAGCTCATGCCCATCGGGCGATTGGATATGGACACCGAGGGCTTGCTGCTGTTTACGAATGACGGCGATCTTGCCCACCGGCTGCTTGCTCCGAAGCGCCGGATAGAAAAGACCTACTACGCCGAGCACATCGGCACGGCAGGGGAGGCGGACGTTGCTGCCTTTCGCGCGGGCTGCGAGCTGCGCGACGGAACGAAATGCCTCCCGGCGGCGCTGGAGCCGCTGGGGGAGGGGAAAAGCCTCGTCCGCGTCTGCGAGGGCAAGTACCATCAGGTGCGTCGGATGATGGCCAGCCGGGGCCTGACGGTCCGCTATCTGCGCCGCGTCGCCGAGGGTGGACTGGAGCTGGGGACGCTCCCACTCGGGATGACGCGTGAGCTTACTGATGCGGAGATCACGGCGCTGGAAGCTGTGAATTTTGACGAAAAATTTTTAAGCAAAAACTGAATTGTTTTCCCAAAAAAACAGCCTCTGCTTTGTCCATATTGACGAAAAACTATAAATAGTTCATAAAAATTGACCTCCGATTTGAAATAAAATGTCTAAAAGCCCTTGCAATCCGTTGAAAAATGGAGTATGATAGAGGCTAGAAATTTGCCGAAACTCGGCATTTTTCCGAAAAGCGAAGGAGGCCGGCTTATGTCCAGTCGTGTATTTCAGAGCATTACCGAGCAGTTAACCGAAGCGTCCCAAACGTCCCTCGGCGTTGTGGATGCGGAGGGGATCGTTGTTGCCGCAGGCGAAAAGAATCTGATCGGCGAGCGTTGGCCCGATGTGGTGCCGGCGATCGAGGCCTCCCCGGAGGTGCCGATTCGGTTTGACGGCAAATTGTTTTTTGCCTTAACGGGGTGGAACGCCACCTTTGGCTTTGCTGCGTTCGTTATGGGGACGGACGAGGCCGCAATGTCGGTCTGCCGCATGGCGCAGGTTGCCCTGAGCTGTACCAAAACCTATTATGAGGAAAAGCATGACAAAGGTACCTTCGTCAAGAATATCATTACCGATAACATTCTCCCCGGCGACATCTATATCCGCGCGAAGGAGCTGCATTTCCAGACGGAGCTGCCGCGTGCGGTATTTCTGGTGCGCCAGCGGGGACGGGCCGACGTTGCGGTGGTCGAGCTGCTGCAATCCATGTTCCCCGACCCGCAGCAGGAGTTTGTCATCAGCGTCAACGAAACGGATATCGCGATCGTGCAGCAGGTCCCGCCGGACGTTCCCGGCGATGAGCTGACGAGAATGGCCAAGACGATCGAGGAGCGCCTGAAAACGGA
Organism: uncultured Eubacteriales bacterium; assembly: GCA_902477055.1. Classification (GTDB taxonomy): domain Bacteria; phylum Bacillota; class Clostridia; order Oscillospirales; family Oscillospiraceae; genus JAZOXB01. The sequence continues at coordinate 16,027 of CABSFY010000035.1, read as the reverse complement.
GCTGTTCGTCCGTACGACCATCGGCATCGGCACGGTGGCGGAGCATCTGCGCGAGCTGGCCGATTCTTATAAGGAAGCGCAGGTCGCCATCGAGGTCGGTAAGGTGTTCGACACGGAAAAGACCGTCATCAACTACGAAAACCTCGGCATTGGCCGTCTGATTTATCAGCTTCCGACGACGCTGTGCGAAATTTTCCTCTCCGAAGTGTTCAAAAAGAATTCCATCGACTCGCTCGATCAGGAAACGCTGTTTACGATCAATATGTTCTTTGAAAACAGCCTGAACGTTTCCGAAACCTCCCGCAAGCTCTTTGTACATCGCAATACGCTGGTCTACCGCTTGGAAAAAATCAAGAAGCTGACGGGGCTGGATCTGAGAGAGTTTGACGACGCGATCATCTTTAAGGTCGCGCTGATGGTCAAGAAGTATCTCGCCTCCCGCGAGAACCGCATGATGTAAGGAACTTGGTGTATTTATGATTGATCTGAAAGAAGTAACAAAAACCTATGAAACCGGAACGCACGCGCTCAACGGGATCGACCTGCACATTGACGACGGTGAGTTTGTCTTTCTGGTCGGTCAGTCCGGCTCGGGCAAATCGACGATCATCAAGCTGCTGACCGGCGAGCTTCGCCCCACGTCCGGGTCGATCCTCGTCAACGGCTATCAGCTGGAATCGATCAAGCGTTCCTCCGTTCCGTACCTGCGCCGCACACTGGGCGTTATTTTCCAGGACTTCCGTCTGATCGAGAACAAGACGGTCTACGAAAATGTCGCCTTTGCCATGCGCGTCATCGGCGCCGCGCCGAAGGAGATCAAAAAGCGCGTGCCGTACGTGCTGGAGCTGGTCGGACTGGAAAACAAGGCGCGCCGCCTGCCCAAGGAGCTTTCCGGCGGCGAGCAGCAGCGTGTCGCCATCGCCCGCGCCCTCATCAACAACCCCACCATGATCATCGCCGACGAGCCGACGGGCAATCTGGACCCGGCGCGTTCGTTCGAGATTATGCTGCTGCTGGAGCAGATCAACGCCCTCGGCACGACCGTCATGGTCGTCACGCACGAAAAAGCGCTGGTCGATCGCTTCACCAAGCGCGTGGTGGCAATTGACGAGGGCAAAGTGATCAGCGACGGAATGGATGGGTACTACAACTATGAAGAAACATAATAATTTCGGCTTCCTGGTGGGCGAGGGCTTCCGCGCGGTATTCAAGCACGGGTTCATGTCCTTCGCGGCGATTTGCATCACCGTGGCCTGCCTGGTCATCATCAACAGCTTCGCGCTTATTGCCTATAACATGGACCTGATGGTCGAAGATGTGCAGAAGCAGATGCGCGTCGTTGTGGCGATCGACGAGAACTACTCCCATGCTGAGGCCAAGAGCGTCGGCTCCCGCATTAACCTCATCGAAAACGTAGCCAACGCGGAGTACCTTTCCCGCGAGGACGCGCTGCATAATTTTGCCGAGGGCTTTGACGATTACCTCTTTGACGGGCTGGATGCTTCGGCGATGCGCGACCAGTTTATTATTACGCTCGTCGATAACGCGCTCGTTAAGGAAACGACCGCGCAGCTGGAGCAGGTCGAGGGCGTTGCGGCGGTCTACGCCGACCCGGACCTTGCGCAGTCGCTGGCAACGATCCGCAACGTGCTGTATATCGCCTCGCTTGCGATTGCGGCGGTGCTGTTCGTTGTTTCGCTTATCATCATTTCCAATACCATCCGCCTTGCCATGCTGGACCGCAAGGAGGAGATTGCCATCATGAAGATGGTCGGCGCGACGAACAGCTTCATCCGCCTGCCGTTCTTTATCGAGGGCTTCGTGCTGGGTCTGCTCGGCGCGGTGGTATCGTTCTTCCTCGAGTGGGGCCTGTACAACGTCATCCGCACGGCGATCCTCGAGACCAACCTTTCCGTTATCATCATTGTCCCCTTCACGGACGTGCTGCTGCCGCTGGCTGCGGTCTGCGCCATCGCGGGCTTCTTCATCGGTATCTTCGGCAGCTTGATGTCCATCCGCCGCTTCCTGAAGGTGTGACCCGCTTCTCTGCATAGGAGGAAGTTTCATGTACAAACACAGACGACTTATCATTTCCGTGATCGCGCTGGTGCTGGTCGCGACGATGCTTGCGAGCTTTGTTGTGATGATTGTCAATGCCGCCAAGTCCTCCACGGAAATTCAGGAGGAGATCGACAAGCTGCAAGAGCAGTCCGATGAGCTGGCCGCGCAGCGGGAGGAGCTGGAAAATCAGATCAGCGCCAACCGCTCCAAGACCCTGACCACCGTCGAGCAAAAAGCACAGGTCGATCAGCAGATCGAGCTGACGCGGCAGGAGATCGAAAACACCAACGAGCAGATTCACCAGTACAGTGAGCTGATCGCCGAAAAACAGGCCGAGCTGGACGAGCTGAAGGGCAAGCAGGACGACCTGTTCGACCGCTACAAGCTCCGGATGCGCGCCATGCAGGAGCGCGGCGAAATTTCCGCGTGGGCGGTCGTGCTGCAATCGGAGAGCTTCGCCGATATGCTCAACTGCCACGCGATGATCGAGGAGATTGCCAAGACCGACCAGCGCATGATGGATGAAATGCGCGCACTGGCCGAGGAGGTGCTGGCCGCAAAGGATGTGCTGGCCGATGAAAAGACGCAGCTCGAGCTGAAAAAGGCCGAGCTTGCCGACGCGGAGGACAACCTCTCCGAAATGCGCAAGGAGTCCGAAGCCCTGCTGACGCAGCTCATCTCCGACAAGGAAAAGCTCATCGAGGAATGTGAAGAATACGAGGCGCAGGAGGCCGCGCTGAGCGACCAAATCGCCGCTTTGGAGCAGGAGCGCACCGCCGCCCTGCAACGGGAATGGGAAGCGGCGCATCCGCCCCAGCCCGATAACAACGGCGGTAACACCGACCCCGTCCCCGTCCCCAGCACCGGCGAGAGCTTCCTGTTCCCGCTGCCCGCTGGTGTCGGCGTTGTGCTGACCAGCCCGTACGGCTACCGCACCCACCCGATCACCGGCAACTACACGATGCACAACGGTGTGGACCTTGCCATCGGCGCGGGGACTCCAATCTACGCGACCAAGAGCGGCTACGTCACTACCGCTACATATAACTACGCCTACGGCTACTATGTCACCATTAACCACATGGACGGCTTCTCGTCGCTGTACGGCCACATGACGAATTATATTGTCGGCGAGGGCGACTACGTCGAGCGCGGCCAGACCATCGGCTACGTCGGCACGACCGGCTATTCCACCGGCAACCATCTGCACTTCACGATCTACTATAACGGCGGCACCGTGAACCCGATGAGCTATATTTCCCTGCAATGATTCCTTACCCCAGAGCTTGAACCTTCAAGCTCTGGGTGAAGTTTATTTTCAATGGAGGCAACCATGAAACGAACCCTTTTACTCGCAACCTCTGCGCTGCTGATTGCGTCGCTTCTGACCGGCTGCGGCCTGCTGCCGCAGCAGATCACACCGGCCACCGAGCCGACGGACAACACCGTTACCGTCGATGCTGACTACCTCGCCAAGCTGGAGGAGATCGTCGGCGTGCTGGATGCCGTCTATGTGGACGGCTATGATACCTCGAAGCTCGGCGATTATCTGGCCGAGGCTGCCGTCAGCGCGACCGGCGACCGCTGGAGCTATTATATCAGCGCCGAGGATTACGCCGCCTATGTCGAGTCCAACGAGAACGCCTACGTCGGCATCGGTGTGACGATCCAGCATGAAAACGAGGATGACGCCGGCTTCACCATCGCGTCCGTCACGCGCAACAGCCCCGCCGAGGAAGCGGGCCTTCAGATCGGCGATATGATCGTCGCCGTCGAGGGCGAGCCGGTCGATCCGGACGATATGTCTGCGGCGCAGAAGAAGGTGCGCGGTGAGGCCGGAACGGACGTTACCATCACGATCGTCCGTGACGGCGAGTCGATGGACGTGACGATCACGCGCAACGTGATCGAAACGGAGGTCGTCGCCTATGAGCTGCTGGACGGCAGCGTCGGCTATATCAAGATCAACAATTTTGATGCCCACTGCGCCCGCGACACCATTGCCGCGATCGAGGACCTGCTCGACCAAGGCGCGACGGGGCTGGTGTTCGACTTGCGCTTCAATCCCGGCGGCCGAAAGGATGAGCTGGTACAGGTGCTGGATTACCTGCTGCCGGAGGGGCCGCTGTTCCGCTCCGTGGACTACAAGGGCAACGAGGAGGTGGATTCCTCCGATGCCGCCTGCCTCAAGATGCCGATGGCGGTCCTCATCAATGACGATTCCTATTCTGCCGCGGAGTTCTTTGCTGCCGCGCTACAGGAATACAATTGGGCGACCATCGTCGGCACGCAGACCTGCGGCAAAGCAAACTATCAGCAGACCTTCCTGCTCAGCGACGGCTCGGCAGTCGCGGTTTCGACCGGGCATTATCAGACGCCGAACGGTGTGACCCTCGCGGATGTCGGCGTAACGCCGGATCTCCCCGTTGCCGTCGATGAGGAAACCTATGCCGCGCTGTACTACGAACAGGTCGAAAAAGCGGACGATGTGCAACTCCAGACGGCGATTTCTGCGCTGAATGGGGAAGAATCGGAATAAATGCTTGACAGAACGGCACATTTCTTCTATAATCATTGCGATATTTCATAAGTAGTGGAGGTTTTTTGTATGGCAAAGGAATTCAAAATCACTCGCGAACGCTTGAAGGAGCTGGAAGCGGAGCTGAATTATCTGAAAACCACCCGTGAAAAGGAAGTTGCCGAGCAGATCAAGGAAGCCCGTTCCTTCGGCGATCTGTCCGAAAACAGCGAATACGACGAGGCGAAAAACGAGCAAGCCAAGCTCTACGGCCGCATCGCCGAGGTCGAAAACATCCTGACCCACGCCGTTGTGTTCGACGAAACGACCGAGTCCGAAAAGGCCGGTGTCGTCGGCCTCGGCTGCACGATCAAGGTCCGCGATCTGGAATTTGACGAAACATCCGTCTACACGATCGTCGGCTCGCAGGAGGCCAACCCCATGGAGGCCCGCATTTCCGACGATTCCCCGTTCGGCAGAGCGATGCTCGGCAAGCGCATCGGCGATATCGTAGAGTTCGAGGCACCCGCAGGAACCGTAAAGTTTGAAATTCTCGCCGTTGAGCGATAAAGAAAAATCAGGAGGCTAATGTGGCAAAGTTTGTACCGCAGGAGGAGCTGTCTGTTGTAGATCAGGTCCGAATCCGCAGAGAAAAGCTGGCGCAGCTCCGGGAAAGCGGCAACGATCCCTTCCGGCTGACGCGCTTTGACGTAACAACCAACAGCGCTGCAATCAAGGAGCGCTTTGACGAGCTGGAGGGCAAGTCCGTTTCCGTCGCCGGACGACTGATGTCCAAGCGCGGCATGGGCAAGGTGATTTTTGCCGATCTACAGGACGACACCGGCCGGATCCAGCTTTATATCAAGTTTGACGAGATGGAAGAGGCGAACTTCGAGGCTTGCCGGAAGCTCGACCTCGGCGACATCGTCGGCGTCAGCGGCGACGTGTTCCGCACCCAGCGCGGCGAAATCTCCGTTCGTGCGCATCAGGTCACTCTGCTTTCCAAGTCGCTGCTGCCCCTGCCCGATAAGTTCCATGGCCTGACCAACACGGAAACGCGCTACCGTCAGCGCTATGTTGATTTGATCGCCAACCCGGAGGTCAAGGACACCTTCGTCAAGCGCAGCATGATCCTGCGCGAGCTGCGCAGCTATCTGGACGGCAAGGGCTTCCTTGAGGTCGATACGCCCATCCTGACCCCGTTCGAGATCGGCGCGTCCGCCCGCCCGTTCTTTACGCACCATAACACGCTGAACATGGACATGGTCCTGCGCATCGAAACGGAGCTGTATCTCAAGCGCCTCATCGTCGGCGGCATGGACCGCGTTTATGAGGTCGGCCGTATCTTCCGCAACGAGGGCATGGACCCCAAGCACAACCCCGAGTTTACGACCATCGAGCTGTATCAAGCCTATACCGATTTCCACGGCATGATGGATCTGGTCGAGGATATGATGAAAACCGTCGCGCTGAAGGTCTGCGGTACGCTGCAAATCACCTATCAGGGCAAGGAAATCGACCTCAGTCACTGGGAACGCATGACCATGATCGAAGCGGTCAAGAAGTATTCCGGTGTGGACTTTGCTGCGATCGAATCCGACGAGGAGGCCATCGCCGCTGCCAAGGAGCATCACGTCGAGCTGCCCGAGCTGCCCACGAAGGGCGCAATTTTGGCCGAATTTTTCGACGCTTTTGTCGAGGAGAACCTCATCCAGCCGACGTTTATCTACGATTATCCCGTCGAAAACAGCCCGCTGGCTAAGCGTAAGCCCGACGACCCCGCCTTTACCGAGCGCTTTGAGTACTTTATCAACGCGACGGAATTTGGCAACGCGTTTAGTGAGCTGAATGATCCCATCGACCAGAAGCAACGCTTCGAGCGTCAGGTTGCCGAGCGTAAAAAGCTCGACCCGACGAGCAACGCGCAGGTGGATTACGACTATGTGACCGCTCTGGAATACGGACTCCCCCCCACGGGAGGACTCGGTTTCGGTGTTGACCGCCTTGTCATGTTACTGACAGATTCTGCCTCGATACGCGACGTTTTGCTCTTCCCCACGATGAAACCTAACGATACACAAAAGACGGAGAAAAAGCCGGAGGAAGCTGCTATCATCGGTGGAGCCGAGGGGACGGCCGAGATCGAGGTCAAGGACGAGCCGATCGATTTTTCCAATGTGAAGATCGAGCCGATTTTCAAGGATATGGTGGATTTTGAAACGTTCGCAAAGTCCGATTACCGCGTCGTGAAGATTCTGGCCTGCGAGGCGGTAAAGAAGTCCAAGAAGCTGCTGAAGTTTACCTTGGATGACGGCGAGCGCAAGGATCGCGTGATTCTCAGCGGAATCCACGAGTATTACGAGCCGGAAGAGTTGGTGGGCAAGACGGCCATCGCCATTGTGAACCTGCCGCCCAGAAAGATGATGGGTATTGACTCCGAGGGTATGCTGATCTCCGCCGTTCACGTAGAGGACGGCCATGAGGCTCTGCATCTGCTGATGGTCGATCCCCACATCCCCGCCGGTGCAAAGCTCTATTGATTGACCTGAAATAGGCGGTGCTTACGCCAATTTACTCCGAGCTTACGCCAAAAATGCGTCCCCAATTCTGCGATTGCAGACAAGTTCCGATAGACAACGAAAAGTTCATATGATTTAAGCCCGCTGATTTCGGTCAGCGGGCTTTTTCTGTTGAAAATCGAATAGACATTCAACAGGAACATTCCTGATCGGGGGCGAAACAGCTTGTTTGCCTGCTCTGCCGTATACGCCTGACCCTTGAAGCGGTCCTGTTTCACTCTTTATTGCAGAACACGAATCTGCTTACCATTCACTCCGACCGGCAGGACATTGCGCTGGATATCCGCACGATTCTTTACATCAACATCAGTGAGAACATTGCGGAGATTCATAACTCCGGCGGGAAAATCTACAAGACACGCATGACTTTGGAAAAGCTGGAAAGCAAACTGGGGGACGGCTTTCTCAAGCCCCATCGCAGCAGGCTGGTGTCGGTGATGGCCATTCATAACATTACAGAAAAGATCAACCTGAACAACGGCGAACGGATCAGCTATGTTGCCCGGAAGAAGAAGGAGCTGATTGCCGAACTGAACGAAAAGCGGGTGCGGCTGATGAACAATATTGACAGTGAAACGCTGTCTGCGCCCGATGACGAGCTGCATGCACAGTACCGCTGCTTTGATACGCTGCCGATTGCGTTCACTGTTATTGAAATGGTGCTCAATGAGGACAAAAACGCTGTCGACTGGATTTTTCGATATGCCAATCCCGCGCTTGCGCGGTTGGAAAAGACGCCGCTGCATGAGCTGATCGGGCGCTCGTTCCACAGCGTGTTTCCCAACATGGACAGCAAGTGGCTGAAAAACTACGAACGCGCTGCACTCTACGGTGAAACACTCGAAATGATCGCCCACAGCCCGGAGATCGACACATATTTGAAAATTATCTGCTTTCCGACCCAGCCCGGGCACTGCGGCTGCCTGCTGTTCGACATTGCAGAGATGAAATTTGCGGAGGACAGCGGCGACGCGAACAACGCCAAGCTGCGGTATTTCGCCAAAATGCTGGAACAACTTGTCTGATTGCTGCATTTGCAGCCGGAAATAGACTTCAAGGAGGAAAAACATGAGAAAACACAAATCGGCATGGGGAGCTCCCCATGCCCCAACGGATACCCGTTGGGGCATAAAGGCCCTTGCTCTCTTTTTGAGCTTGGTTATGTGCCTGAGTATGCTGCCCGCAGGTGTGTTTGCAGCGGACAGTACAACGGGAGAAACTGCGCATACACATGATAGCGGCTGGATTCCTATTGGCGGTACGGACAAGAACCTTGGAGCTATCATCAATAAGGCATTGACTACAGGGGGACTGACGGATGCAAAATTCTATCTGACAGATAATATAAGTTATCCGGAAGATTTTTCGCAGAAGCTTCCCATCGGGTCCGGCAAAACTGTTACCCTCTGCCTAAACGGACACACGATTACGGTAGGCGAGAAGGAGTATCATACGGAAGCGCTGTTTACCGTTGAGGACGGCGCGACCCTGAACATCTGCGATTGTCAGGGTGACGGCGTCATACAGGGCGGCCTGAACCAGGATAAAGACCCCCGATTCGGCGGCAGGACGCTGGACAGCCTTATTGAGGTCGCAAACGGCGGCACGCTGAATCTGTACGGTGGCAAGCTGTACGGCGAGTATGGCATGTATGATAAAATGGTCGATGGGACAGTCGTTTACATGCGTCCCATTGTACAGCTGGAGGCCGGTTCCACCTTCAACATGTACGGAGGCACGGTGGAGCACTGGATGCACCCGGACAGCGCAAGCATCGGACTTCCCGCATACTGCCCGTCTGTTAAGGGCGATGGCACATTCACCGTCACCGGCGGCACGCTGATCGGTGCGATCGCTAATTATGTCAAGATCGACGGTGCGGACGAGAATCATCCGGTCTACATCGACGGCAACTGCTACAATATAAGCGGAAAAACGATCCGAAATGCCGTGATCAAAAAGGCAAGCTATCTGTGTGAACTATATAACATGGAAAATGTCGACATAGAGGAAGCGGATTATGACCTCGGCTGGTACTGGGATGGCGAGTATACGCTTACAAACTGTGACCTGTCCGGTGTGAGAATTCGCTGCACAAACAAGCATACCTTGACCATGACGAACTCTACCGTTGGCACGGTCGAGGACTTCGAGAAGGTCAACGCGACAAACTCCACCATTCAGGGCGTTGACGACAGCAGTTCCGGCCGCATTGGCGTTTCCACCAACGAGGCCATCCTGACAGGATCCACGGTGGGCGGCCCGATCACCGCGGACAACATCACCTTGACGGACACTAAGGTGACCGGCACGGTGACGGCACCTACGACCGGAAAGATCACCGTCGGCGGCAGCACAACGGTCACCGACCTTTATCTGAAAAACGGTCAGAAGTTCTATGTTGACAATCTGAGCAATGACGCAAAGATCAATGTCCGCAGTGACGGCGCGGGCGACTTGATCGCGAATCCGCCCGGCTATTCGCTGGAGGGCAAAGTCACCACCAGCTCCGGCGAGCTGAGCTTCAGCGGTAACGGTCAGGTGACCATCGTGCCCAGCTTGGATCATGAGGGCAAGAGCTATACAGCGCTGGTGCAAGGCAGCAGCGAATGGACCGGCACGCACCGGTATTATCTCACGCAGGACTGGACGGGCGACATCACCATCCCCAACGGCGCGAACATCACCCTTTGCCTGCACAAATTCAATGTGACCGGCAACATTACCGTGGAAGCGGGCGGCACGCTGTGTCTGGAGGTGGAGTCCACTTGGTACAATCCCAAGAGCACCATCTATGGTCAGATTGTGAACAAAGGCACGCTGGAGCTGCGGAAAGTCGGATGGTCTGAGCCGAGTTCTGGCATTAATCACTATGATTATAATTGCATCGACGTGAACAGCGGCAGCAAAACGGCTATTGTGAATACCGGCACGCTGACCTGGCGCTGCCATGACAAGAGCGGTATCGATACTAATGAAAGCCTCAGCACTGTGACTAACAACGGCACCGCGCCCACCATCGTCAACAGCGGTACGATGGACGTCCAGAAGATCAGCGTGATCAACAACGGTGCAGGTCCGGTGCTCTCCAACACGGCGGGTACGGCGCGGCTGGCAGGCACGCTCACCACCGTGGGCAACAAAGAGGCTGTCAATGTAACCGGCGGCGAGGTGAAGATCACGCGGGTCACCAGCGGCGCTTCCGGAGCGAACAGCGCGGCCATTGTGGTAGCTGGCGGCAGCGTGGAATGTGTGCAGGAGAAGTACAGCAATGTTGTCCTCTCCGCGCCCAACGCGGAAACGGTGATCCGGGTCGAGCCTGACGGCACGTTTAAGTTCGATTCCTGGGAGAGCATCTACGACCCGGAGTTTGGCACGGGCACGAAATATACTCTGGTCAACAACGGCGGCACTGTGTCCATGAGGAGCAACCGCTTTGTTTTGAGCGGCGTGATGCTGAACAACGCAGGCAACATGGACTTGGCGAACGTGAAAGCCACCGGCAAAGGACAGGTCGTTGTGGACGGCGGCGAGCTGACGGTTTCCGGCGCTGCTGCCGCAGAGGATCTGCAAAAAGACATTATCATGCTCAATGGCGGTGCGGTGGTTCTGGCAGGCGGCACCTATAGGACCAACACCGGCTATTACGCCGTTCGCGTTGTCAACAAGGACGCCAGCCTCACCGCAAAGGGCGACGTGAAGATGGCAAACAGCGCCGTTTATCTCTGCACAGACGCCAAAATGGCTGTGCTGAAAGAGGGCGACACAGCGCCGCGCGTGAAGATCGTCATGGAGAAGCCGGGTGTGTTTGCGGAAAATGTGACGGAAGACCTGACCTCCACCGTATCTTCCGCTAACGCGAACTATGCAGTAAAGTATAACGCAACGGCCAAGACCCTTTCTCTGGAACTGACAGGAGAGCACAAGCACGACAGTACGACCTACAAACAGCTCAAGGACACCGACACCGCGTTGACGACAGGATGCTACTATCTGCCGCAGTCGGTGGCGATGACGCATGACCTCACGATTAGCGGCAATGTTACGATCTGCTTGAACGGCAATACGCTGAGCTTTAGCGAGCGTGCTTACGGTTACAGCGGTTATTATTATTATCATGTGCAAGTGCAGGACGGCGGCACGCTGACCATTCAGGACGAACTCACCGGCGGCGGTAAGCTGACGGACGGCGGCATCCAACTGGCGCCCACGGCGAACTTTACGCTGGAAAGCGGCACGCTGGAGGCAAAAGAAGCGGTGCGCATTACCGGCAGCACTGAGGGCCCCAACACCAACACGGTCACCATCCAGGGCGGCGCGATCACTGCGCTCTGGGCGGTCCGGAATGTTGTCAGCGGCGCAACGGTGAATGTTACCGGCGGCACGCTGACAATGCCGCCTGCATATACATACGGCCACGGCAGCGACTATGACTATCAAGCGCTGGTCAGCATGAACGGCGGCACGCTGAACATCTCCGGCGGCACCTGGGTGCAGGAGAACAAAGCTTTCGGTATGCTGGTGGGCCCGAACAGCACAACGGCTTCTAATTCTACGGGAACAGTCACCGTAACCGGCGGTAACTTCATAATCGGCAGGCGTGGCTTTGAACTCTACGATGAAACAGCGAGCTTCTCCAATGTCACCTTTACCACCCTGTCTGGGAACTCCTACCTGAGCAACGCAATCCGCTGCTACGGAAACGCACAGGTGGAGCTGAATAAGGTCACGTTTGACACGATTCATGGCGTCAGCGTGTCTGATACCGCCAATGCGACGCTGACTGATGTTACCGTAAAGACTCATAGTAGCAATACCCATCTGGTGAGCGTGGGTCAGACCGCTTCGGCCACCGTTGAAAGCGCAAGCATACAGACGGGCACGAGCACTTACAATCGTGCTGCAATCAATAATGCCGGTACGCTGAATGTCAAAGCGTTGACTGTTGCCGACGGTATCAGTTTGAATGTGAGCAACAGCGGCGGCACGGCGACGTATAATAATCTGGATCTCAGCAACTGCACGACCTATTTTACGGTCAGCGGCGGCACGATGAACTTGCAAGGCGGCAGCTTTACTGCGGATACCGATATGTTCACGGTCAGCGGCGGCACGGCGAATGTGAATGGGTGCACGCTGGCGCTGAAGAACAACAGCGACAAGAGCAAGTACACCCGATACTTCTTCCAACTGACCGGTGGCGAGGCAAACCTGAACGGCGGGGCGCTGGTGGCGGATACCGGCACGAAATATCCCTATGTAGCGAACGGCACCGGCGGCACATTGAAGCTGGACGGCGAACTGAAGTATACCAAGGTCGAAGAGGGCGCAGTGCTCAGGACAATGCTTGCCGCGCCGGACAACTACAAGATCGCATTGGGTGACAGCTTCAGCAGCGCTGCGCCCATCACGTTCCGCTTTGAGGGAATCAGTCTGGACTTTGCGGGCACGGTGTGGACAGATACGCAGAAGAAGAACTTCGCCATGCCGAAGGGCTACACCTGGGCAAGCGGCGAAGGCACCACAGGCATTAAAAAGGATGCCCCTGCGGAGCACAGCCACACGGACGGAACGCAGTTCTATAAGGCGCTGTCGAAGGATATTACCGCAGAGGATAGCATCAAGACATATACCATTCCCGCCGATAACCTGTATCTGACCAAGGATATTACATGGACGATCAAGGAAGGATGTGACAGTTACCATCGCTTTACGATGAATGGGGAGCGCTACCTGTGCCTGAATGGTCACGATCTGACATTGAAGCTTGGAACCAGAGATACTTGGAGCACGCTCTATAGCTCGGACATCGCAAGGCAAAAACTGACCATCACCAACTGCGCCGAACATCCAAGCACCATTTATGGAAGCATCAATCTTGGCTATAGTGGCTACAGCTGGGATAAGTATGATCCTACCGATCGTCTGGTGCTGGAAAATCTGACTGTGGCTGGCCGCATTGATATGCGCAAGGTCAAGTACACCGGCGAGGACTACACCACAAGTCTGGACCATGTGACGGTAACGCCGGCGGACGCCTTTGGCAGCACCGTGCAGCTTGGCGCCGGCAAGCACATCATCAAGGACAGCACACTCACCTATAATGCGCCGGATTCGGACCCGACTTCTTATGATTATAGCTATGGTGCGCTGTATTTGGAGAATGCTAATGCGAAGGTTACGCTGGAGGGCACGGTAAACATCACCGGCGGCTTCGGCCTGTATGGCCGGGGCGGCACGGTAGACGCCTCCAAGCTGAGCCCGGATTCCAAGATTGTGCTTGGCGCAGGCAAGTCGGCCATCTACGACGAATTTAAGTACACCATCACCGGCGTGACGGAGGAGCTTCGGAGCTGCTTTACCCTCAGCAACTATGCGCCTACGAGCAGCTACAAGCCCGAGAACTACCGACTGGTGTATGACGCCGAAGCACAGACGCTCAAGATCGAGGAAGTGGAAACGCATTACGATAAAGACTCCAAGGTCGAACTGACTGTTTCCAGCAGCAAATACGCGTTCGCTTCCGGTGAACCGGCAACCTTGTACGCATACTGGAGCACGGATGACACCGCTTGCACGCTGGAAAGCTACCAGTGGTACGCCGTGGATGCAAACGGCAAAAAAACGATCATTCCCGGTGCTACCGAGCGCACCTATACCACCGACACACTGACACCCGGTACGCACAAGTTCACGGCGGTGGCATATTACACAGTCACAAACTACAGCCGTACATATCGCAAGGATGCCACCAACGACATAACTGTCAAGGTCAACGCGTCGGTAGACATCAACACGGACGGCATTACCATTTCCGGACTCACCAACGGCATCAAGACCTATGACGGCACGGCGGTGTCCTACGATGGAACAGCCACCGCAGCGGGCTACGACGGCGAATTTGCGTACAAATGGTTCAAGGATGGCGAGAACACTCCGCTGACCACTGCGCCCAAGGATGTCGGCAGCTATTACCTCAAGGTGAGTGTGCCGTCTGGCACAGATGGCTACTCCGGTGAGGCGAAGGTTGCCTTCACCATTTCTCCGGCCACCATCACCGTTACGCCGACAGCTGATCAGAGCAAGGTTTACGGCACAGCGGATACGGCACTGACCTATACGTACACTGGTGCAGTCAACGGCGAAACTGTGAACTTTATTGGCGCACTGAGCAGAGAAACCGGTGAAAATGCCGACACCTATGCCATTACACAGGGCAATCTGGCTCTGGCAGACAAAGGCACCTTCAAGGCAAGCAACTATACACTGGTGTTCAGCGAGGATATGGGGAATTTCACCATCAGCCCGAAGATGCTGACAGCCGACATGGTTGCAACGATCACCGATCAGACCTACACCGGCAAGGCAATCACGCCGGAACCTGAGGTCAAGTACGGCGAGATTAAGCTGGAGAAGGGCACGGATTACACCGTTACCTACGAGAGCAACACCAATGCCGGTACTGCGACTGTTACCGTTACGGCCGTGGCAGGCGGCAACTACGCCGGCAGTGCTGCCGCAAACTTCATCATCGGCAGGGCTGACCAGACACTCGGAAAGACCGATATGACCGCCACTTATGGCGAAACCTTCGAAGTTACACCCATCACCGGGGCGCAGGGAGAGGTGATTTACGCAGTCAAGTCCGGCAGCGAGTCGCTGCTCACCAAGGGCGAGGACGGCAAGTTTACCGCCAAGAGCGGCACCGGTACAGCGTATATCACAGCGACCGCAGCTCAGACAGCCAATTATAAGCAGACGTCCATCGACATTCCGGTTGAGCTGAGCAAGGCACAGCTGACCGCTAAGGCGGATGACAAGTCTATGTATGTAAATGACACTGTGCCTGCGGATCTGACCGTTTCTTACACCGGCTTTGTAAACGGCGACACCAAGGACAAGGTCGTTGATAAGGATGCAACGGCATCTATTGCGGCAGAGGTGGACGGCAAGACAGCCGGTACATTTGCCATCACGACCAATACGGATACAAAACTGAAGTCCGGTATGGAGGACAATTACACAGTTGTCGCTCAGAACGGCACGCTGACAATCATGGACGACAACACCATGCGCAATTTCTTTGTGGATGTCAAGGCAGGGGATTACTACTATGACGCAGTTTTGTGGGCGGCACAGAAGGGCATCACCAACGGCACAGACGCTGTGCACTTCAGCCCGAACGATCCCTGCACCCGCAGCCAGATCGTCACCTTCCTGTGGCGTGCGGCCGGTTCTCCCGAACCCAAGAGCATGGGCAGCTTCACGGATGTTTCCAGCAACAGCTACTATGCCAAGGCAGTTGCGTGGGCTGAGGAGAACGGCATCACCGGCGGTACCGGCGACGGCAAGTTCAGCCCGAACGCCACCTGCACTCGTGAACAGGCGGTCACCTTCCTGTATCGTGCGGCAGGTTCTCCCGCCGTCAGCGGCGGCAGCGCATTCAGCGATGTAGCGGCGAACGCTTACTATGCAAACGCAGTTGCGTGGGCAGAGCAGAACGAGATCACCGTCGGTATCGGCGGCGGCCTGTTCGGCTCCGGCAACGACTGCACGAGAGCGCAGGCCGTGACCTTCCTCTACCGCAGCAGCCAAGCAAAGTAAAAACGCAGGATTATAAGGAATCATTCAGCGCAGTAAACCAAAACCGTCGGCAGTACAAACCATGTGCTGCCGACGGTTTCTTTGGGGTATACTTTTTCATAATCTCCCGCACAGTTTAACGATTTATCTGTGGGGTGTGCATTTCGTATCAAAAGATGGAGGTGGAAATATGGCTGGAAAATACACGCTCGCTTTCTCCGCCAGCGAGCGGGGACTTGGAAAGATAGCCGAACCTCTTGACAATCGTTATCATATATGATAACAT
>CABSFY010000034.1 GCA_902477055.1 uncultured Eubacteriales bacterium | reverse complement strand
ATGTTGTCCGGATGGAGCGTGCGGCCCGTGCCGCCGCCGGAAGCGACGGAGAAGTACTTCTTGCCCTGCTCGATGCATTCCTTCTTATAGGTGCCGGCGACCGGGTGCTGGAAGCGGGTGGGGTTGGTGGAGTTGCCGGTGATGGAAACGTCCACGCCCTCATGGTGCATGATGGCAACGCCCTCGCGGACATCGTCAGCGCCGTAGCAGCGGACGTTGGCGCGCTCGCCCTCGGAGTAACGGATCTCGCGGACGATCTTCAGCTCGCCGGTGTAGTAGTCGAACTGGGTCTGGACATAGGTGAAGCCGTTGATACGGGAAATGATCTGCGCGGCGTCCTTGCCGAGGCCGTTCAGGATCACGCGGAGGGGGGTCTTACGGGCCTTATTGGCGTTGCGGACGATGCCGATCGCGCCTTCGGCGGCTGCGAAGGACTCGTGGCCCGCGAGGAACGCGAAGCACTTGGACTCCTCGCTCAGCAGCATTGCGCCGAGGTTGCCGTGGCCGAGGCCGACCTTGCGGTCCTCCGCGACGGAGCCGTCGATGCAGAAGGATTGCAGGCCCTCGCCGATCTTCTTGGAGGCTTCGGCGGCGGTCTTAACGCCAGACTTCAGCGCGATGGCCGCGCCAACAGTGTAAGCCCAGCAGGCGTTCTCAAAGCAGATGGGCTGAATGCTCTTGACGATCTCATAGGGGTCGAAGCCCTTCGCCTTGCAGATCTCGCGGCACTCCTCGACGGAGCCGATGCCGTACTGCGCGAGGACACCGTTGATTTTGTCGATTCTTCTTTCGTAACTTTCAAACAAAGCCATTTTCGTATCCTCCTTACCTTATTCCTGGCGCGGGTCGATGTACTTGGCGGCGTTATCGAACTGGCCGTAGTGACCCTTGGCCTTTTCGATGGCGGTGTTGGCGTCGTCGCCCTTCTTGATGAAGTCCATCATCTTGCCGAGGTTGATAAACTCATAGCCGACGATCTCGTCGTCCTTGTTCAGGGCGATACGGGTGCAGTAGCCCTCCGCCATTTCGAGGTAGCGCGGGCCCTTTTCGCGGGTGGCGAACATCGTGCCGACCTGGCTGCGCAGACCCTTGCCGAGGTCCTCCATCGAGGCGCCGACGGACAGGCCGTTTTCGGAGAAGGCAGACTGGGTGCGGCCGTAAACAATCTGAAGGAACAGCTCACGCATCGCGGTGTTGATTGCGTCGCAGACGAGGTCGGTGTTGAGCGCTTCAAGAATGGTCTTGCCGATCAGAATCTCGGAGGCCATGGCTGCCGAATGGGTCATGCCGGAGCAGCCGATCGTTTCGACCAGCGCTTCTTCGATAACGCCGTTCTTGACGTTCAGCGTGAGCTTGCACGCGCCCTGCTGCGGCGCGCACCAGCCGACACCGTGCGTAAAGCCGGAAATGTCGGTGATTTCCTTCGCCTGAACCCACTTGCCCTCTTCGGGGATGGGCGCCGGACCATGGTATGCGCCCTTTGCAACCGGACACATATGCTGTACTTCTGTCGTGTAAATCATTGCAAAAATCCTTTCCGTGCGTTGTAAACGAACGCAAAAAATAACAAGGTTTTGACTGATCTTGTTGCGTCCCGCCAAAAGCCGACAAAAACGCCCCAATTTCAATCATATTATACCGAATTTCCGGCTGCTTGTCAACGCGAAACGGCCGAAAAATACTGGCAGTTATTCCGATTTTTCCACGCCTGCCTCGATTTCCCGGAGATAATGATCCAAAATCTCCGCCGCGCAGCGGCAAAGCTCCGGGCAGGGGCGCTTGCGGTAATACTGCTCCGTCCGCGCCTCCGGTTCGCCGCCCGGCGCTGTGGCAACGCCCGTCAGCAGCTCGCGGCAGATGATGGAGCCGTTTTCCGCCCGGAACCGTGCCGCCAGCTCCTGAATCGTAGCGTAGAGCGCCCGCTTTTCCTCGCGGCCGGGAACGCCGTCCTCGCCGAGGACCATGCCCGCCGCCATGAACATCCCTGAAACCGCACCGCAGACCTCGCGCATCCGTC
Organism: uncultured Eubacteriales bacterium; assembly: GCA_902477055.1. Taxonomy (GTDB): domain Bacteria; phylum Bacillota; class Clostridia; order Oscillospirales; family Oscillospiraceae; genus JAZOXB01. The sequence goes on along the minus strand of CABSFY010000034.1, from coordinate 20,265 downwards.
CCATCCCGCCGCCGAAGCCGGAGGCAATGCGCATCGCCGCCGCCTCATCCAACCCCGTGCGGTCGGAAAACGCCAGCAGCACGGCCTGTGCGCAGTTGCAGCCGTTTCTGAACCTCTGCTCCGCTGTCAGTCCCCGTTCCATCGATTATTCCCCCTCCGTCGGAATGGCAATTCCGTTGAATTTCAGCAAATACCGGACGGGATAATACCCCGCCAGATAGTTTTTCTCGTACCATTCATACGTCGCCTCGGGCAGGTGCAGCAGCTCCGGCGCGTCGCAGCGGAACAGCTCGAAGGTCGTCTTGTCGCCGCAGAGCAGCGCAGCGATCAGCTCCTTCTGCCCCTCGGCGGCAAGGCGGTCGAACACCGTATCCATCAGCGTGACGCAGATCAGCTCCTCCCGCTCCCCGCGCCGCTCCTTGCCGGCAAACCAGCCCAACAGGTCGGTGGGCGTGAACGCCTTGCGCGTCGTGACCAGCGCCAGCTTCTGGAATTCCCCGACCGCATCGCGCTTGATCACGTCGATGAGATAATACAGCAGTTTTTCGTCGAGCAGACAGCAGTCGAGCAGGACCTCATAGGCGCTGCGGGGACCGTCCGGCTCCTCGATCTTGGGCGTTTGGTCCTCCTCCGGGGCCTCGGCAGGCTCGTCCGACGGCGTATTCTGCTCCCCGGCAAGGCGGCAAAGCGCCTCTGCCAGCGCCTCCGGCTGATAATTCTCAAAAATCGCCGGGTCCAGCTCCGTTCCGTCCTGCGCCGCGCACCGGCGCACAAACTCCGGAACGCCCAGTGTGGCGATGGCTTCCTGCAGCTCTACGGCGCGGCGCATCGGGTCCGTTTCCGTCAGGACGATGCCCTCCGGCGCTTCCCGCTGCCCCTCGCCCAGCTCCTGCAAATATTTCATATAGTATTGTGCCAGTTCCATTCCAGTCACCTCCCCGTCATCATACCACAGCCGCAGGAAAAAAGCAACTTGACTTTCAACCGTTGTATGCTATAATTAGCCTGTAATGTAGGCCAAAAACTGTCGGCCCACGCCGGCTGCAATCAACAGAAAGGGGCAAGCCCTATGAGAATCAAAATCACCTCTGACAGCACCTGCGACCTCTCTCCGGAGCTGATCCGCGAGAACGATATTGAGATCTTCCCGCTGTTTGTCAACATGGACGGTAAGAGCTACCTCGACTGTGTCGATATTCAGCCGGCGGATATTTTCGCCCACGTCGCGGCAGGCGGCGAGCTTTGCTCCACCGCAGCCGTTCCCGTCGGCGTGTATCAGGAGCGCTTTGAAGCTCTGCGCAAAGAATATGATGCCGTGATTCACGTCAGTCTTGGTTCCGGCTTCTCGGTAACGCACCACAACGCCTGTCTTGCCGCCGAGGACATGGACAACGTGCGCGTCATCGACTCGCGCAACCTCTCCACCGGCCACGGCCACGTGGTCATGGAGGCCAGCAAGCTGGCCAAGACCATGACGGACCTTGACGCGATCAAGGACGAGCTGGACGAGCTGACCCACCGCGTAGACACCAGCTTCCTGCTTGATCGACTGGACTACATGGCCAAGGGCGGCCGCTGCTCCACCGTCACGCTGCTCGGCGCGAACCTGCTGAAGCTCAAGCCCTGCATCGAAGTCGTCGATAACAAGATGATCGTCGGCAAGAAATATCGCGGCAACTATGCCAAGTGTATGGAAAAATACGTCCGCGACCGTCTGGTCCAGCCGGACGACATCATCCCCGAGCGCATCTTCGTCACCCACACGCCGGTTTCGCAGGATGTTTCCGAAGCCGTCCACCGCACCGTCCGCGAGTGCATGAATTTCGAGCATATCTACGACACGCAGGCCGGCTGCACCATTTCCTGCCACTGCGGCGAAGGCTGCCTCGGCATTCTGTTCATTCACAAGAAGAAATAAAGAAACTTCACACCGGGCATGAGTCGTGATCTCATGCCCGGTTTTTACACCTTAAATTGTTTGTGCAGAACAAACAATTGTATTTATTTAACGGACAGTTTCTTGTGCGTGCCACCAAAAATCGGGCGGCGGGATTGACACAATTTGCATGAATATGGTATGATTCTTGCAAATCATTGGAAATTTTATAAATTTGCAGCATAATATTCTGAATATCGTGAATATTTAAGATCGTATGTCCTGCAAAACGTGTCGTAAGAAAGAGAGGCTGTCATGAAACTGAAGAATCCGAAGTTACAGAGCTTGATGGATCGCGTAATCCTGCGAAATCCCGGCGAGCCGGAGTTCCATCAGGCGGTTTGGGAGGTGCTGTGTTCGCTGGAGCCGCTGATTCAGGCCGAGCCGGTCTATCTGGAATCCGGCGTGTTGGATTGCCTGACGGAGCCGGACCGCATCATCAAATTCCGCGTTCCTTGGACGGATGACACAGGGCATCTGCGCGTCAATCGCGGCTTCCGCGTCCAGTTCAACAACGCCATCGGTCCGTATAAGGGCGGTCTGCGCTTTCACCCGTCCGTCTATGAGGGCATCGTCAAGTTTCTCGGCTTCGAGCAGATTTTTAAGAACAGCCTAACCGGCCTGCCCATCGGCGGCGCGAAGGGCGGCAGCGACTTTGACCCGAAGGGAAAGTCCGACAGCGAGGTCATGCGCTTCTGCCAGAGCTTTATGACAGAGCTGAACAAGTACATCGGGCCGAACACAGACGTTCCGGCGGGCGACATCGGTGTCGGCGGACGCGAGATTGGCTACCTGTTCGGCCAGTACAAGCGGCTGCACGACGAATTCACCGGCGCACTGACCGGCAAGGGTCTGAGCTACGGCGGCAGCCTTGAGCGCAAGGAGGCAACGGGCTACGGCCTGTGCTATTTCACGCAGAAGCTGCTGGAGGGGTCCGGCAGCGGCTTCGACGGCAGCACAGTGACGGTTTCCGGTTCGGGCAACGTTGCGCTCTACGCCTGCGAAAAGGCAACGGAGCTGGGCGCGCACGTCGTCGCGATGTCGGATTCCAACGGCTTCGTCGTTGACCCGGACGGCATTGATCCGGAGCTGATGCGTCAGCTCAAGGAGGTGCGCCGCGAGCGCATTTCTGCTTACGTGCAGCACCGGCCCAAGGCCTCGTACCATCCCGGTTGCCGCGGCATCTGGCAGATTCCCTGCAAAATCGCCCTTCCCTGCGCGACACAGAACGAGCTGGACCGCGACGATGCCGCCGCACTGATTGAAAACGGGTGCATCGCCGTCGCCGAAGGAGCGAATATGCCCTGCACGCCTGATGCCGCCGCGCTGTTTCAAGAGGCCGGCATACGCTTTGCCCCAGCGAAGGCGGCCAACGCAGGCGGCGTTGCCGTTTCCGCGCTGGAAATGTCACAGAATTCCATGCGCCTGTCGTGGAGCCGGGACGAGGTCGATCACCGCCTGCGCGAGATCATGGAAAACCTGTATCTGCGCATCGACGAGGCAGCCGCACGCTACGGATGCAAGGGCGACCTGATCACGGGCGCGAACATCGCAGGCTTCCTCCGCGTCGCCGACGCAATGCTGGAGCAGGGTGTATATTGAGGAAATTTGAAATATAAAGAAGCCGAGGGTCATACGACCCTCGGCTTCGTGGTATGTGCAATTAGTGGGAAACGAAGAACATCACGGTGAAGAGAATGCCGATGACCCAGGTGCCCGCCTTGATTTCCTTGATCTTGCCGGTGAACAGCTTGATCAGGATGTAGGAGATCATGCCGAAGGCAATACCGTAGGAGATGTTGTAGGTAAGCGGCATAATCGCCATGGTGAGGAACGCGGGAATCGCAGAGGCCGGATCGCCCCACTCGATGTCCTTGACGCCGCCGATCATGAGGATGCCGACATAGATCAGCGCGGCAGCCGTCGCACAGGACGGAATCAGACGCGCGATCGGCGCGAGGAACATGGTGATGAAGAACATCACGGCGCAGGCGACGGAGGTCAGGCCGGTACGGCCGCCTTCCGCAACACCGGCGGAGGATTCGACGAAGGTGGTGACAGTGGAGGTGCCGCAAACTGCGCCGAAGCAGGTCGCAACAGCGTCCGCCAGCATTGCCTTTTCCATACGGGGAACATTGCCGTCCTGGTCGAGCAGACCGCCGACGGAGCAGGCGCCGAACAGCGTGCCGAGGGTATCGAACATATCGACCATGCAGAAGGCAAGCATGGAGCAGATGAAGGTGAGGACAAAGCTGCCCACACTGTTGGCTGCGATCCATGCGGAGAAGTCAAAGCCCTTGGTAAACACGGCGCCGAAGCCGATGTTGAAGAAGTCCTTGAACGGCGCGATCGGGTTGAAGGACAGGCTTGCTGCAAAGCCGTCATAGAAGCCGGCAACAGTGAAGCCGAGGAGGTAGTAAAGAACGGCACCGCCGATGATGCCCCAGAACACAGCGCCCTTGACCTTCTTCTTGGACAGTGCGCCGATGACAACAACGGCGAGGATGGTAACGATCAGAGGCATGATCTCGCCCCAGGTGACATTGCCGAACACGATGTTGAACGAGTGCAGGTTAACCAGGGTTGCGCCGTCATCGACGACAAGACCGACATTCTGCATGCCGATAAAGGCGATGAACAGACCGATGCCGGCTGCGATGGCGCCCTTAACCGCCTTGGGAATGGCTTCGAAGATGAGCTTGCGGAGACCGGTGACGGTCAGGAGAACGAAGACGAGGCCGTCAACAAGGACCATGACCAGAGCGTTCTCATAGGTGAAGCCCAGACCGAAGCAAATGGTGTAAACGAAGAATGCATTCAGACCCATGCCGGAGGCCTGCGCAAGGGGAAGTCTTGCCATGAGGCCGATGAGCAGGGTGCCGAACACGGCGGAGATTGCGGTTGCGATGTAAACTGCGTTGTACATCGGGCCGGCTTGGCCGTCAAGGTCGCCGAACATGCCGGCGTTGACCATCAGGATGTACGCCATTGCCATGAATGTGGTGATACCGGCTACAATTTCGGTACGCACCGTGGTCTTGTTTTCCTTTAGCTTGAAAAACTTTTCCATAGTATCCCTCCACTTTATTTTTGCGAACATATCGCATGATGGAATTGTAACACAAATCAAAATAATTTTCAAGCAGTATCGACAGTTTTTTTGGTTAATTTTTACGAATTCTTCCGCGACGTCGAAGGGCTTTTATCTATTTTTATTGCGCAGTGTGTGTAATAGGAAGTTTTACTACGGCAGCGCGACCTCTGCCTGTGCATTTTTTGTCGAAATTGTCAGCTCGCAGACGGAAATGCCGCTCTCCTCCAGCGAATAGGTCCCGTAGGGGACACCGGAGAAGGTCAGGCGCAGCTCCTGCCCGACCGTGTCGCAGCGGACCACCTCGCGGCGGCGATAGCTGCCGTTGGTCAGCACGTAGTCCAGCCAGCCGTCGGCCACGTTTTCCTTGCTGACCGTTCCGCGCAGGACGACCGTTCCTACCTCCTCTGCCGACAGGTGCAGCCGTTCCCCGTCCGTCCAGCCGCGCCCGCCGGAAACCTGAAGCACGCCGTGCGCGTCGAGCGTAAAGGCGGTGCAGCCGCCGTCGGTACAGGCGTAATACTCCGCAGGCTCCAGAAGTCCGCTGACCGCCTCGCCGTTCTCGTCCGGTACCAGCGTCTGCACCGGCAGCCCCTCGGACGAAAACAGCCGGACCGATGCCGCGCCCGCCTCCGCCTCGATGGCAATGCGTTTCCAAAGATGGACCTCCTTTGCCTCGGCCGCCTGCGTCTGCCCGGCAAACACCGCCCCGACCGTCCCGATCGACAGCGCGATGGCAATCCCCATCAGCAAAAACGCGCAGCCCATCCGAAGCTTTTTCATTTGTATCCGCCTCCCCTTTTATTTGTTATCAGTATAGCGGGCAGGATTTGGAAAAAACGTCGAGAAAAACAGGTATAAAATCTTTTCCTGCGGTCGATACTCATGGTCGGAGGTGCTGTTATGCAAAACAACAACAAACCAAGCGGCTTCCGCAGCTTCGTGAAGGAGAAGGGCTACTACATAGTCCTGCTCCTGTGCGCAGCCGCCGTGGGAGTATCGGGCTATTTCCTGCTCAGCAACAGAAACAACGCCGCGTCGCCGGAGGAAACGCCGGTGATCGCAACCGTCGCGCCGAGCGGCACGGCAACGGAGCGGCCCTCGACCGCCGCACCGGATGTCACAACGCCGCCGGTCATTCAGAATCCTTCCGTCACCGTCACCCGGCCGGTCGCAGGCGAGGAGCTGACCGCCTTCGCCGTGGATCATCTGGCCTATAACGAAACGACGCGCGATTGGCGCACGCACGAAGGCATCGATCTGAGCGCCGCAGCGGGCGAAACGGTCGCCGCAGCGGCCGACGGCACGGTCTACGCCGTCTACGAGGACGACAGCCTCGGCATGACGGTCGTGCTGACCCATGCGGACGGCTACACCACGCACTATTCCAACCTCTCCGAGAATGTGCCGGTCAGCGTCGGCGATACGGTCACCGCCGGGACGGCCATCGGCACGGTGGGCCAGACCGCAGCCATCGAAACCGCCCTCGCGCCGCATCTGCACTTTGCGGTGTACCGCAGCAACGCCGCCGTCGATCCGGCAGAGTTTTTGAAGGAACCGGCGTAAAACTTCATGTGCTGGCACCACACCACAAAAATGCGCAAAACATCGCATGAAGTTTTTGTGCATCATTTCCGGTTGCCCTGAAGGGGCGTGGAAATGGCACATTTTGCAGCCCTTTTTCCGCTTCCAGAAAAAAGCGGAAAAAGGGCTTGATTTTTGAAATTACATCTGCTATAATCATTTGGCAGTTGGGTGTCGAACCCAGACGCATATGGGCCTTTAGCTCAGTTGGTTAGAGCATCCGGCTCATAACCGGACGGTCCCGGGTTCGAGTCCCCGAAGGCCCACCATCTAAAATAATATAGGGGTATAGCTCAATTGGTAGAGCGGCGGTCTCCAAAACCGTAGGCTCAGGGTTCAAGTCCTTGTGCCCCTGCCAAAGAATCGGTAAGCGTTTCCCGACGCTTACCGGTTCTTTTTTTATTTTCGCTTCCTCCTATCCCCGCAGCCGCAGTACGGCCCGCAATTCGCACATGAAGTCCGTCACGCTGCTCAACCGCCTTAACCGGATCAGCGGCTCGACACTGGCGCACTGCTCGGTACGATGTGTTATGTGCTTCTGGTGCCGCTTGTGTTCTGACATCCGGCGAATTTCGCCGAGATGTGGCAGAAACGATTCCATTGTCAGTTAAAATCAACAAACCTCCCCTTGATTTTCAGCTAGAATGCCGTTATAATTGGTTTACATGGCTATGCTTTGATTCTTTGCGGTACATCGCTTATGATGGTAAACGGGAATTCCGGCTGTCGGCACTCACGCCGGAACGCAGTCTATCCTACCCCACCCGGGTGTAATCACGCAACGTGCTTACATAGAATGCGCAATCAAATAAGGAGGTCAAAATCAATGAAAACCACGTCCACCAAGCGGGCATTCCTGCTGAGCGTATGTTCCATACTGCTCTGCCTCGTGATGCTCGTCGGAACCACCTTCGCGTGGTTTACCGACACCGCGTCCACCGCAGTCAACACCATCCAGTCCGGTACGCTGGATGTCGCGCTGGAAATGTTCGTCAACGGCGAATGGGTCAGCGCGGAAGGCAAGACCCTTGAGTTCATCAAGGCACAGGGCAACGACCCCATTCTCTGGGAGCCGGGCTGCGAATACAAGCTGCCTGACCTGCGCATCGTGAACAACGGCAACCTCGCACTCAAGTACAAGGTCACCGTCAACAGCGTTGTCGGCGACAGCAAGCTGCTTGAGGCCATCGACTTCACCGTAAAGATCGGTAATGCGACCCCTGTAGCACTCGCAGGTTGGGACGGTGTCCTTCTCCCCCGCAGCGACGCTGAGCTTGTGACCGATCTGGATGTCGGCGAAACCAAGCCCATCACCATTTCCGGCCACATGAAGGAAGAAGCCGGTAATGAGTACCAAAACAAGACCCTCACCGGCCTTGGCATCACCGTCGTTGCGACGCAGTACACTTACGAATTCGACAGCTTCAATAATACCTACGATGAAAATGCCGCTTATCCTGTTCTGAGCAACGAGGAATTAACCAATGCAATTACGGATAATGCCCATGTCGTTTTGGCGCCCGGTGTGTACAATCTTCCTACGCTTTCCAATAGTGGCGTCACTATCGTCGGCTCCGGCAAGAATGACAGCACGCTGAACGCAGAAAAGGCAAAAATCACGACCGACAACGTTACCATCAAGGACGTTACCATCGTTGGCAGCGGTTCGGCTGGAACGGGTGGCACGCTGAACATCAACGGCAACAACACGACGCTGGAAAATGTTGATTATCAGGGTGACGGCAATATCGCGATTGCCGTTTCCACCGGCGAGGCCAACACCGGCACGACCTTCCGCAATACGAAGATCACCAACGCATTCCGCGGCATCCAGTTCTGGTCGCTTTCCGGTGATTCCCTCATCGACAACTGCACGCTCGATGTGGCGGGCTACACCATCAATATCGACGCAGCTGTCGCCGGTTCCACGCTGACGATCCGTGATTCGATCCTCAACGGCTGGACCTCTTACACGAGCGGCATTCAGCTCGTTGCCTTTGAAAACTGCAAGCTCGGCCTGAACGCCTATCAGTATCTGCGTCCCTATTCCGAAACCACGATCACCGATTGCGAATTCACTTCTGCCGGTTATCAGTTAAATGCCGGCGGCAGCAATGCTTACACGATCACGATCACCAACTGCACGAAGAACGGCACGAAGATCACCGCTGAGAACGTCGTTGGTCTGCTTTTGGACAAAGAAGATTGGAACACGAACGCAACGCTGATCGTTGATGGCACTACCGTCACCGTTTCCTAAGTTTTCCATCACTAACATAAAAATGAGAGAGGCCAAGCGCCTCTCTCATTTTTCATGCAGGTTTTTTCGCAAGTGAAAAATCCCCGCCTCGGTTGATGTTCCGGGGCGGGGATTGTCTTGCGTTAATCGCACAGGAATTTCCCGATTTTTGTCGCCATGAAGCGTTCGTTGAGGCGGCCGAGGAGGATGGGGAAGCGTGTGTATCTGGCGATGCCGTAGCCCAGCTCCGCGACGGCGATACCGGCCAGCACGTCCCACAGCACGTGCTGCTTGGTGAACAGCGTTGAAAGGAACACCAGCAGGGAGCCGACGGTGCAGGCGATGCAGACGGGCATCTTGTGCTTCAGCGTCTTGCAGTCGTACAACAGGCGCGTGCCGAGCCATGCAACATAGCAATGGATCGACGGGAACAGGTTCGTCGGCGTGTCGATCCAGTAGATGAGGCGCATCAGCCACGCAGCAAAGCCGGTTCCGGTGACCTCTGGACGGACGTTTGTCGTCGGATAGAGGACAAAGAAGAAAAAGCAGATCAGATGCGCCGGGAAATCCGCCGCAAACAGCCGGTTCGCCGCCTCCGGGCTTTCCCTCGCGACGGTGATGTTCTGATAGGTCCAGAACGCGAACGTTGCAACATAAATGCACACCCAAACCGGCTCGAACGGCCACGCCGCGTCGAATGCAGTCGTCATATCGTGCATTTTGGCCGGATCGGTAAACCTCTGAATGAGCTTCGGAACCTGAAAGGCGAAAATGTTCATCACGCCCGTCATCATCAGTGGGAAGGCCGCATAGCTCGGAATAAGCCGCCGGATTTGCTTGCGCAAGGAAATCACCTCAACTATCTCTCTGTAAAATCGTTGCGACGACAATTATAGAAAGCGCAGCGCCGTTTGTCAAGAGGCATTGTCCTGCCCCTTCGGCTCGCGGAAGGCAAACAGGCGCTGGCCGAGGTAGTTCAGCCCCGTAAAGAGGCACATTCCGGTCAGCATGGCCACGTTGTCGCGCACCTTCGGTGCGGCATCGGCCAGAATCCAGCGCACCAGCGGCTTCGCCGCACCGTAGGCCAGCAGATAGCACACCGCGATGCTCAGCGCAAAGCGCAGAATCGGCTTCCAGCCGCGCTCATGGTTCTTAAATGTGAAATATTTGTTCAGAAAATAGCTCAAAATGCTGCCGAAAAAGTAATTCGCACCCGAGGAAATCCAATATCCCAAATCGCCGTACCTCGTCATCCAGCAATTATACAGGACAAACATCAGCGTCGTGCCGAACAGGGTGTTGACGATGCCGACGAGCAGGAATTTCAGCATTTTGACATCAAAAAGCGAACGGAGCTTTGCTTTCACTGTGATCCTTCCTTCTTTCGTTACGACGCGGCCCAGCAGGTCTGCACCGTGCCGTCGCTGGAAACGGAGAAAATGACCTCTCCGTCGCTGCTTTCGTATTGTAAAACAACCGTAACGCCGGAAATGCCGCACTTCGCGGCCACGTCCAGCAAAATCGAGCGCACCTGCGGCAGATAGGTGTCCGGAGCCAGCTCGCCCTCATAAATACTCGCGCCATGCTTGCAGGCCTCCTCATAGGAAAGCGCAGCCTGCTTCGTCAGCGTCAGCACGCCGTCGGAATAATTTGCATCGTAATCCGTCAAATAAGCCTGTGCATAGTCCGCCACGGACAGCGCGGCTGACGGCTCGGTCGCGTCCTGCGAGTCCCGGTAAAGGCCCAAAAAGCGCACCGTCAGAAATACGCCCACTGCCAGCAGCAGCACCAGCGCAGCGGCCACGCAGACGATCAGCCATTTTTTCATCGGCTCACCTCCATGTGGCCTATTCTACCGCAGAACGCGCGATTTGTCAAATCTCCTGTAATTCAACGCTGGACAGCAGCGCGGAAAAGACCTTTTGATAGTCCTTCTCCTTCTCGGCGCGGCACTGGATGCTGACGCTGTAGCAGTAAGCACCGTCAAGCAGGACCGTCGCGCTGCACGCCAGCGTCCCCGTTTCGCCCGCCGCTGTCCACGAAAAACGATACTCCTCTCGCGGCGTACTGCGCAATTTCAGCGGCCGCAGCTGCTCCCCCGTCTGCCCCGCGACGTGCAAAAATGCCGCCTCCGCATCCTCGGCGGGGAAAATTTCCTCGATGACCTCATAATCCTCATGACTGAACACGGCAAAGCGCCCCTCGCTCGACACGCCGGAGAGCATCGCGCCCGCCGGAAGCTCCGCCGTCAAAAAATATGCCGGAGCCGCCGCCTCCGGCAGTGTGTCCGTCACATATTCCCACGCGGGCGCTTCCTTGACAGCGCAGCCGGGAAATGTTAAAATGAGCGCAAGCAAAAACAAAAACGACAGCTTTTTCACGGCAACCCCTCCGAAAGGATGATCTTATTGCTCTATGCATATGCCGGCTGGATGCTGATTATGAATCTGGTCTGCTTCATTTTAATGTATTCCGACAAAAAGCGCGCCCGGCAGCACCGGCGGCGCATCCCGGAACGGACGCTGCTGCTGACCGGTCTGTTCGGCGGAGCGCTCGGCGGCTGGCTGGGAATGTACGCGTTCCGGCATAAAACAAGGCACCCCGTCTTTGTCGTCGGGATGCCTCTGATGGTTGCGCTTTACGTGCCGGTCACGTGGCTGGCGGTGCAGTATCTTCACTGATGGCCCAGCTTGTGCTTCGTGCCGTCCGGCTCGATGATATAGGTATTGTCGAGCTGCGCGGTCAGGTTCTTCCGGATGGCGGCGACGTAGCGGGTGCGAAGCTCCTTCTGCTCGGCCAGCTCCTCCGGCGTGAGCGGCTCCTGCTTGGCCTTGTGTGCCAGCTCGTTGATGCGCCGGATGGTTTCTTCCATGGTCATAGTTTCTCATCTCCCGCCCTCATCATAGCCCGAAGGCGGGAGTGTGTCAAGCCCGAAATATGAGGTAATGCGATGAAAATTTTAATTATCGGCGGCGGCGCGGCCGGAATGGCGGCGGCGCTCACCGCGTCCGAGCGGCCGGAGAACGACGTCCTGCTCGTCGAGCGGCAGGCGCGGATGGGGCGCAAGCTCCTGTCCACGGGCAACGGCCGCTGCAATCTGACCAACCGCGTGTTAAGCGCGGAAAATTACCACGGCCTCGCGCCGGACTTCTGCCGTCCCGCGCTGGCGCAGTTTTCGCCGGAGGAAACGATCGGCTGGTTCGCATCGATGGGTCTTTTGACCGTGACCGAGCCGGGCGGGCGGGTCTATCCCTTCTCCGACAGCGCCAACAGTGTCGCCGACGTGCTGCGCCTGCATCTGGAGCAGCGGGAGAACGTAACGATCGAAACGGGCTGCGAGATCGCGCTGCTGCGCCGCAGCAAGGGCGTTTTCTACGCGCAGGCGGACGACCGGACGTTCTCCGCCGACCGCGTGATCGTCTGCGCGGGCGGCGCGGCGGGGGCGAAGCTCGGCGGCACGGAGCTGGGCTATCGGCTTTTGGCCGGCTTCGGCCACAAGCGGACGAAGCTCGCGCCGTCGCTCGTGCAGCTTCGGACAGAGCCGGGCTTTGTCCGGGCGCTCAAGGGCGTGCGCTGTCAGGCACGGGTGGACGACGGGCGGCAGGTGCTGGCCGGCGAGGTGCAATTCACGGACTACGGCGTGAGCGGGCCGGTCATCTTCTCGCTTTCGCGGGACGTTTCCGTTGAGGGCTGCCGGGCGCTGACGATCGATTTTTTGCCGCAGCTTGACCGAGAGGCACTGGCAGGGCTGCTGCGGCAGCGGCAGACGGCGCTTCCGGAGCTGCCGGCCTCCGAGCTGCTGACCGGGATGCTGCACAACCGGCTGGGCCGGATGCTTCTGCGCGAGGCGGGCGTTTCTCCGGAGCAGCCCTGCGGCGGCGTAACACAGCTCGACCGCCTGTGCAATATTCTGAAAGCCTTCCGGTTGGAGGTCACAGGAACCATGGGCATGGAGCAGGCGCAAGTCACCGCCGGCGGCATCCGCACGGCGGAATTCGACCCGGATACAATGGAAAGCCGTCTTTGCCCCGGCCTCTACGCCGCCGGAGAAGTGCTGGACATCGACGGCGACTGCGGCGGCTATAACCTGCAATGGGCATGGGCATCCGGCCGCCTTGCCGGACAGATAAGGAGCAGCAAATGATACGAATTCGCGACTTGATGCTCCCTGCGGAGCAGGGAGAAGGTGCGCTGCTATATGCCGCAGCAAAGGCGCTTCGGCTTCCGGCCTCGGAGATTAAAACGCTGTCGATCTTCCGCCGGTCGCTCGACGCGCGGAAAAAACCGGCGCTGCGCTGGGTCTATACGGTGGACGTAGCCCTGCGCAGCGGAGAGGGTGCGCTTCTTCGGCGCAATCGTGACCCAAAAATCAGCCGCATCGAGCCATATCGCTACCAAATTCCGAAGAAAACCGCCGAAAAGCGCCCGGTGATCGTCGGCTTCGGCCCCGCCGGGATGTTCGCGGCGCTGGTGCTGGCGCGGGCGGGCCTGCGGCCGATTGTTTTCGAGCGCGGCGACTGCGTGGAAACGCGCCGCGAAAAGGTCGAGACCTTCTGGAACGGCGGTGCGCTCGACCCGGAGAGCAACGTGCAGTTCGGCGAAGGCGGCGCAGGAACGTTCTCCGACGGCAAGCTCAACACCGGCACGAAAAACGAACGCTGCCGCTGGGTGCTGGAGCAGTTCGCCGCTTTCGGAGCCTCCCCGGAAATTCTCTACGATGCCAAGCCCCATGTCGGAACGGACGTGCTGTTCGAGGTCGTGCGCAATCTGCGGCACGAGGTCGAGCGGCTCGGCGGCGAGGTGCGCTTCCGTTCGCGCCTGACCGGGCTGCGAGCAGATGGCGGCCGCCTGACCGGCTGCGAGATCGTCCACGACGGGAAAGCGACCGCCTGCGACTGCGATCAGCTGATTCTGGCCATCGGCCACAGCGCCCGCGACACCTTCCGCGCACTGCTGGCCCAGCAGCTGCCGATGGAGCCGAAGCCGTTTTCCATGGGCGTACGCATCGAGCATCCGCAGGCGGCAATCGACCGGGCACAGTACGGCATGGCCCGACCCGCCTATCTTCCGCCCGCCGACTACAAGCTGTCGGTCCATCTGCCGGACGGCAGCTCGGCCTATACGTTCTGTATGTGTCCCGGCGGCTACGTCGTCGCGGCAGCCTCGCAGCCGGGCGGCATCGCGACGAACGGCATGAGCTATTCCGATCGTGGCGGCGAAAATGCCAACGCCGCGCTGCTGGTAACGCTCAAGCCGGAGGATTTTCCGGATGCCTCCCCCCTCGGCGGGATGCTCTGGCAGGAGGAGATCGAGCATCGCGCGTTTCTTGCTGCGGGACAGACCTACCGCGCCCCGGCACAGCGATCGGGCGACTTTCTACAGCGCCGCGCGTCCACGGCGGCAGGCAATGTGCAGCCGACGTACCGGCCCGGCGTGACGTGGTGCGATCTGCATGAAATATTGCCGAAAAAGCTCACGGACACCTTGGAGCAGGCCATCCCGGCGCTGGAGCGGAGCCTGGCCGGCTTTGCCGACCCCGACGCGGTTCTGACCGCACCGGAAACGCGCAGCTCCTCCCCCGTGCGCATCCTGCGCGGCGAGGATCTGCAAAGCCCCCTGCGCGGCCTCTATCCCTGCGGCGAGGGCGCAGGCTACGCGGGCGGAATTCTATCCGCCGCAGTAGACGGAATGCGCTGCGCCGAGGCGATTCTGACAGAATTATAATATTATAATAAGGAAACGAATGCCTGCGCGGTTGGTCCGTGCAGGCATTCGTTTTCTTTACTTCATCAGCTCGCACACAAGGTCGGTGTACGCGGTGGGGTCCTCCAGCGGGAGGTTCGCCATCAGCAGGCCCTGACAGTACAGCAGCTCGGCGTATTTCTTCGCCTTCTCCGGGTCGCTCTCGACGGCATCGCGCAGGGCGGCAACGGCGGGATGCGCGGCGTTCAGCTCCAGCACCTTGCCCGTGCGGAAGTCGGAATTCGGGTCGAGCGAACGGAAATACTTTTCCATTTCAAAGCTCATACCGCCCTCCGGGACCATCGACACCGGATGCTCGCCCAGCTCGGCCGACAGCCGCACCTCGGCCACGCGGTCGCCCAGCGTTTCCTTGATGAAATCAAAGCAGGGCTTCAACTCCTCAGCCTTTTCCTGCGCGGCTTTCTTTTCTTCCTCGGTGGCCAACTCCAGATCGTCGGTCAGGATGTTCTTGAATTCCTTCTCGTCGTACTTGCCGATGGTCTGCGGGATGAATTCGTCCACCTGTTCGCTCAAAAGCAGCACGTCAAAGCCGCGGTCGCGGAGCTGCTTCGTCTGCGGCAGGCGCGAGAGCTGCTCGGCGCTGTTGCCGGAGGCGTAGTAGATGTGCTTCTGCGAGGCGGGCATGGCCGTGCAGTATTCCTTGAGCGAAACGAGCTTGCCCTCCTTGTCCGAGCGGAACAGCAGCAGGTCCTGCAGCAGCTCCTTGTGCATCCCATAATCGGACACCAGACCGTACTTGAGCTGACGGCCGAAGGACGCGTAGAACTTTTCGTACGTTTCGCGCTCGTTTTCCAGCAGGCGCAGCAGCTCGGCCTTGATCTTCTTTTCCAGATTCGCGGCGATGGTTTTCAGCTCGCGGGTATGCTGCAGCATCTCACGGCTGATGTTCAGGCTCAGATCCTGCGTATCGACAACGCCGCGCACGAAGCGGAAATGCTCCGGCAGCAGGTCGGCACAGTTGTCCATGATCATCACACCGGAGGAATAGAGCTGCAAGCCGGACTTGTAATCCTTGGTATAGAAGTCATACGGTGCCTTGGCGGGGATGTAAAGCAGAGCCTTATATGTCACCGCGCCCTCGACGCTGATATGAATTTTCCCGGCGGGGGCCTCATAATCGAAGAACTTATCCTTATAGAAATTCAAATATTCCTCGTCGGTCACGTCCTTCTTATTCTTCTGCCAAATGGGGACCATGGAATTAAGGGTCTGGTCCTCCTGCACAGCTTCGTACTGCTGCTCCTCGCCCTCCTTCGCCTCGCCGACGGGCCTGCGCGTTTCGACGAGCATCTTAATCGGGTAGCGGATGTAGTCCGAATATTTCTTGACCAGGCTGCGCAGGCGGTATTCGCCGAGGTAATCCGAATATTTCTCGTCCTCGGTGTCCTCCTTGAGCGTCATAATCACGTCCGTGCCGGCGGCATCCTTCTCGCAGGGCGTGATGGTGTAGCCGTCCGCGCCGCTGGATTCCCATTGCCATGCCTCGTCGGCGCCGTATTTCTTGGAAATGACCGTCACCTTATCGGCAACCATAAACGCCGAATAGAAGCCCACGCCGAACTGACCGATGATGTCGATGTCCTCCTGCTTCTCCATCGCGGTCTTGAAGCCCAGAGAGCCGCTGTGCGCAATGGTGCCGAGGTTTTCCTCCATCTCCTCGCGGCTCATGCCGATGCCGTTATCGGAAACGGTGAGGGTCTTTGCGTCCTTATCCGCCGTCAGGCGAATCGCAAAATCGCTACGGTTCAGGCCGACCGCCTCATCCGTCAATGCCAGATAGGCCAGCTTATCGATCGCGTCCGACGCGTTGGAAATCAGCTCCCGGAGAAAGATCTCCTTGTGGGTATAAATCGAATTGATCATCAGATCCAGCAGCCGCTTGGATTCTGCCTTAAATTGTTTCTTTGCCATAGTATCTGCTTCCTTCGTCCGTATTAGCACTCACTCGTTCCGAGTGCTAATCCTATTATAACGCCCTTTTCCCATTTTGCAACCCCCTGTCACAATTTCTTTACACTTTTTTCAGCAAACCCGCCGCAGCGGATATATTTTGACCTATGCCGTAAGGAACGCCTATTTCCACTATTCACCATTCACTATTCACTAAATCGATATTGCCTGCACACGGGGCGTCGAGAACGCCGCCCCCTACAAGCGTCTAACGAAACTGCCTGCAAGGGCCGATGTGGGCATCGGCCCCTAAATTATCTTCTCCGCGCCCAACTTTGAGCAGAAAGTTGGGCGCTTCTTTCTTTATTTTATCGTATTGCACAAATTTTCAGCCGATTTTTATGCAAATCGACGAAGAAGTCCTGATAGAAATGTCAGAAAACCGGAAGTTTTCCATCTTGCAAGTTGCCGCACTTCGTAGTAGACTATGCGCGTTTGAAAATCTGAAAGGAGGAGGCTGTCATGAAGAAAAGCTCCGTGAAAAATCTGACCGTTGGGTCGCCGATGAAGCTGATCCTCGGCTTCCTGGTCCCCTTACTCGGCGGGCTGCTGTTCCAGCAGCTTTATAATATGGTCGATACGCTCGTCGTCGGACGGTATCTCGGCGTGAACGCGCTGGCGGGCGTCGGCTCGACCGGCTCGATCAACTTCCTTGTCCTCGGCTTCTGCATCGGCATCTGCAATGGCTTCGTCATCCCCGTGGCGCAGAAGTTCGGCGAGGGCGACGAGGACGGGCTGCGCCGCTTCGTCGCCAACAGCTTCTGGCTCTCGGCGGCGTTCGCGGTGGTCATCACCGTCGTGGTCTGCCTGCTTTGCAGCACGGTTTTGCACTGGATGGACACCCCGCTGGACATTTTTGACTACGCATTTGACTACATTTTCGTCATTTTTCTTGGCATCCCCGTTATCATTCTCTACAATCTGCTCTCCGGCATCATTCGTTCGCTGGGTGATTCGCGGACGCCGATCTATTTTCTGGTGCTCTCGTCGCTGCTGAACGTGGCGTTCGACATTCTGTCCGTGCAGGTGCTGGGCATGGGCGTGAACGGCCCGGCTTGGGCGACGGTGGTGTCGCAGGCGATCAGCGGTCTGCTGTGCCTTGCAATTCTGTTCAAGCGGTATCCCATTTTGCGCCTGTCGCGCGACGATCTTCGCCCGCGGAAGGCCGAGCTGCTGCGTCTGATGTCGATGGGCTTCCCGATGGGGCTGCAATACTCCATCACCGCCATCGGCTCGATCGTCGTGCAGGCGGCAGTCAACGGTCTGGCAGCCAATTATATCGCCGCCGTCACGGTCGGCAACAAGATCAATCAGCTTTTTATCTGCGTTTTCGACGCGATGGGAACGACCATGGCCGTCTACGGCGCGCAGAATTACGGCGCTATGAAGCTCGACCGGCTGCACAAGGGCGTAACCTCCTGCGTGCTGCTGGCGGTCGGGTATTCCCTGCTGGTTCTGCCGGTCATGATCTTCTTCGGTGCCGATCTGGCGCAGCTTTTCATTGATTCGTCCGAGCCGCTGGCCACCCGCCTGGAGATCGCGCAGTACGCGCGGCAGTTCCTGATCTGCAACGGTGCGTTCTATATCGCGCTGTCCCTCGTGAACATCCTGCGCTTTATGATTCAGGGACTGTCATTCACGAAGCAGGCAATTTTTGCCGGTATTTTTGAAATGATCTCCCGCTGCATCTGCGGCTTCTGGCTGACAGGCTACTGGGGCTTTACGGTCATCTGCTTTGCCAACCCCGCCGCATGGGTGTGCGCAGATATTTTCCTCATCCCGGCGTATTTCATCAGCGTCAAAACCCTCAAGCGCCGCCACGCGCAGGCACTCGCCCAACAGGCCGTACCCGCTTAATATTTATGGGAAGCGTCGAGCTCCGGCGCTTCCCTCATTTTTTCTTCTTTGCATCTCCGCGTTTGTGTGGTATACTGAGAGGCAAGAATGACAACGAGGTGAAGCAAATGATTACCGTTTCCGATCTGGCGCTGCAATTCGGCGGCTCCGTTCTGTTTCAGCACGTCGATCTGCAATTCACCGCCGGGAACTGCTACGGCATCATCGGCGCGAACGGTGCGGGCAAATCGACGTTCCTCCGGCTGCTTTCCGGCGAGCTGGAGTCCACGAAGGGTGAAATTTCCGTCAAGCCCGGCCTGCGGATGTCGGTTTTGAAGCAGGATCAGTTTGCCTACGACGACTATACCGTCCTCGACACGGTCATCATGGGCAACCGCCGCCTGTACGATATCATGAAGCAAAAGGAGGCGATCTACGCCAAGCCGGAGCTTTCCGACGAGGATGGGATGCTGGCCTCGGAGCTGGAGATCGAGTTCGCCGAGCTGAACGGCTGGGAGGCCGAGTCCGATGCCAGCCGCATTTTGCAGGGGCTTGGCATCCCCGTCGAGCTGCATGGCGACCGGA
The DNA here is from genome assembly GCA_902477055.1 of uncultured Eubacteriales bacterium. Lineage (GTDB taxonomy): Bacteria > Bacillota > Clostridia > Oscillospirales > Oscillospiraceae > JAZOXB01. Next base: position 1,281 of record CABSFY010000034.1, on the reverse strand, counting down.
TGCGCGACACGGACGGCCGCTTAAAGGTCAAGGTGCTTCTGGCACAGGCGCTGTTCGGCAATCCCGACATCATCCTGCTCGACGAGCCGACGAACAACCTCGATATCGAGTCCATCAACTGGCTGGAGGATTTTATCCTCAACTACGAGGACACCGGCATGGTCATCGTCGTCAGCCACGACCGCCATTTCCTCAACACCGTCTGCACTCACATCGTGGACATCGACTACGGCAAGATCAAGATGTACGTCGGCAACTACGACTTCTGGTACGAGTCCAGCCAGCTCATGCAGAATCTTATTCGCAACAAAAACAAGCGCAATGAGGAAAAAATCGCGGAATTGCAAGAGTTTATCTCCCGTTTTTCCGCGAATAAGGCCAAGAGTAAGCAAGCCACGGCCCGCCGCCGTCTGCTGGACAAGCTGTCGGTCGAGGAAATGCCTGCCTCGTCGCGGCGCTATCCCTTCGTCGGCTTTACCCGCGAGCGCGAGGTCGGCAAGGATATTCTGTTCGTTACAGACGTGTCCAAAACCGTGGACGGCGTGAAGCTGCTGGATAAAGTATCCTTCATCGTCAACCGCAACGACAAGATCGCCTTCGTCGGCGAAAACGAGCTGGCACAGACGACGATGTTCAAGCTGCTCATGGGTGAGCTGGAGCCGGACGAGGGGACGATCAAATGGGGCGTTTCCACCTCGCAGAGCTATCTGCCGAAGGACAATTCTCCCTATTTTGAGGGCTGCACGGACACGCTGCTCGACTGGCTGCGGCAATTTTCGGCAAAGAAGGACGACGTGTATCTGCGCGGCTTTCTCGGTCGGATGCTGTTCTCCGGTGAGGATGCCTTTAAGCCCGTAAACGTCCTCTCCGGCGGTGAAAAGGTGCGCTGTATGCTGTCGAAAATGATGCTCTCCGGCGCGAATGTCATCCTGCTCGACCAGCCGACGAACCATCTGGACATGGAATCGATTCAAGCCGTCAACAAGGGCATGATCGCCTTCCCCGGCAATGTTCTGTTCGCCTCGCACGACCATGAGCTGCTGCAATCCGTCGCCAACCGCATCATCGAGTTCCGCCCCAATGGCACTGCCCGCGACTACCTCGGCACCTACGACGAATACCTCGAACAGCTCTCCCGCTGATATAATAAATGGAGCTGCCCACCGTAGGGCAGCTCCTTGTTATTTGCTATGCAAAAGCATAGCAAAATAAGAAATGTGCCATTTCCTCGCCCCTGCGGGGCAACCGGAAATGATGCACAAAAACTTCATGCACCAACAT
>CABSFY010000033.1 GCA_902477055.1 uncultured Eubacteriales bacterium | reverse complement strand
GGTCAGACGCTCCTCGCGGATGTTCTTGTCGGGGGTGTCGAGGGCATACTCGATCTGATCCATGCCGTAGGCGCACAGGTCGTCGAGCAGGTCGTGGTTGACGGCGGCCTTTTCAAAGGTGAACTTCGGCTTGCCGATCGTCGCGACGATCTCGTTGATGAACTTCACGACCTCCATGTTCGTCTCATGGGCGATGCGGATGGCCTCATAGACGATGGCCTCGGGGGCTTCCTTGGCCTCGGTTTCGATCATGACGACCTTCTCAAAGGTGGAGGAGATGCACACGAAGCAGTCCGACGCATTGCGCTGGTCGGTGGAGGGGTTGATGATATACTCGCCGTTCAGGTGGCAGACGTTGGTCGTGGCGACCGGGCCGTTCCAGGGAACGTCGGACGAGGCGATGGCAATGGACGCGCCGAGGGAGGCTACGATCTCGACAGGGTTGTCGTAGTCGTTGGTCAGCACGGTGCAGGTGACGACGACATCGTTTCTCAGCTCATCGTCGAACAGCGGACGCATCGGGCGGTCGATGATACGGCTGTTGAGGATGCCGCGCTCGGAGGGCTTGCCCTCGCGGCGGTTGAAGCTGCCGGGAATGCGGCCGACGGAGTACATTCTCTCCTCAAACTCGATGGTCAGGGGGAAGTAGTCGATGCCGGGCTTGGGGTCGGGCGAGCAGGTCACGGTGACGAGGACGGTGGTGTCGCCGTAGCGGCAAATGCACTCGGCATCGGCCAGCTCCGCGACCTTACCGGTTTCGACCGTGAAGGGGCGGCCGCCGATGACGGTTTCAAAGACGTGATGATTGGGGTACTGTTTTCTGGTAACCATGGGAAACCTCCTTATAATATTCCGCGGGAGGTTTAGCACTTGAAGCTGCGGCGACGGAAAAATCGGCCGTACCTTCAACTGCTAAACGGCGCTCCCGCGTGCGTGGAACGGGGTACGCGAAAAGAGGGTGACCGGGATTTGGTCACCCTCTATCTCACAAATTACTTACGGATGCCCAGACGTGCAATGATAGAACGGTAGCGGTTGATGTCCTTCTTTGCCAGATAGTCCAGCAGGCTGCGGCGCTTACCGACCATCATGAGCAGGCCGCGGCGAGAATGGTTGTCGTGCTTATGCTCGCGCAGGTGCTCGGTCAGCTCGTTGATGCGGGCGGTGAGGATCGCGATCTGAACCTCGGGGGAGCCGGTGTCGCCCTCATGGGTCGCATACTCGGCGATAATCGCGGTTTTCTTGTCCTTCTGAATCATGGTTGTTTCCACCTTTCTGAAATGATTCTCCGTCGGCTAAGTCGGGGCGGCGGAAATGCACCGAGGATCGGCGCGTTCTCCCTGGACTGAGCGCGAGGAGCAAAAAATCTTGCAGACGAAACCGTCAGCCGTATCATGATACCACGGCGCGGCGAAAAAGTAAAGCAGATTTTTCAAAAATTCCGGACTTTTTTCGGGAAGTCCCGGCCTTTTGGCAGCTTCTCGTCACTGTAAGAGCGTGACCTCCAGCAGCACGGGGTTGTGGTCGGTGTAGACGAAGCCCTCGTCGAGCGTTTTCACGCGGTCCACCTGGACGTTCGGCGAAACGATGTAGCCGTCGATCACGAAAAGCTGGGAGCTGTCGCTGTACGCCGCGTCGAGCGAGCGGCACGTCGGCGCACTGTCGTCATACGTGTATTTCCAGCCATCGGGCAGCGTGTCGAGCAGGCCGGGCTTCCATTCGCTGTCCTCGCTGATCGGGTAGCGGCTGGTCGTTCCGGGGAAGGCTTGATTAAAGTCGCCGCCCGCGATGACGTAGTTGCCCTTGGCGTACTCCTCACGCATCAGGGAAAGCAGCTGCTCGGTCTGCGCGGCCTTGCCCTCGCCGTCGTCGTAGGCCTCCAAATGAAGATTGATGACGACCAGCTCCTGCTCGCTGTTGGCGATGGGGATGCGCGTGACGAGCAGGCACCGCTTGAGATTCGCAATGCGCGTCGGCCACGTAAACGGGCAGGGCAGACTGTAGCGCGTCGCGGAGCTGATGTCGTACCGGCTGTACGTCGCGAGGCCCGAATGCATCCGGCCCATCGGGTTAGTCACGGGATAGGGAACGTAGTCGCACGAATAGTTCAGCGCGTAGCGGGATTCGTAATTTTTCAGATCGTATTCGTATTGCAGCCATTGATTGCGCCCGAAGCTGCGGGCCGAGTCGGTGTCCACCTCCTGCAAGAGGATCACGTCGGCATCGGCATCCTCGAAAATGCACTCGATGCCCGTCATGTTATACGTAACCGTTTTTTCATCGTCAGGATTTACGCTGCTGCCGCCGTCCATGAAGAAGTCGGCCTCCTCGCCCAGACCGCCGTAGCCGGTGTTGAGCGTCAGCAGGCGCAGCGAGTGACCGCTGAGCTTCTGCTGCACGGAAACCGCGCCGCGCTGGGCGTTTTCCGCGTGCGCCGGGGTATATTCCGTCACCGTCAGGTAGCCGATCAGGCCCCCGGCAAGAATCGCGGCAATCAGCACCAGTGCAAGCACCAGCTTGCCCGCCAGCAGCAGGAGCCGAATTGCCAGCGGGCGCTTTTTCTTGTGCTTCGGGCGCGGCACATCGGTATATTCGCCCTCCGGCAACGGCTCGTCGTAATATTCGTCGTCTGCATCGCCGCAGTCCGCGTCGGAAAGGTAATCGTCCGCTGCGCCGCCGTCCGCGTCGGAAAGGTAATCGTCCGCTGCGCCGCCGTCAAAATCGATCGGGCTGCTTTCGTCCGCCGCGTACCCGCCGGCAAATGCGCCGTCTGCCGCGCCGCTGTCAAAATCGGATGCCGTGCCGGGTTCCGGTGCGTATCCGTCCGGCTCCGCCGCCGGAGCCTCCGAAGTCCCCTGCCCGTCCGCGTCAAAGCCACCGTTCTGTAATTCGTTGTCAGAAGGAATGTTGTGGTCGTTCAAATAAACCGCCTCCTTTGTGCTTATCATACCATGCTTTCCCCGGAAACGCAAGGCCCACTTCCTTTCCCCTCCGCCCATAGCGCTTCCGTCCATCCCCTTCGTAGGGCGGGCTGCCCTTCTCCCGCCGCTTGTAGGGATCTGCGTCCTCGACGCCCCCGTCGCAGGCACATCCGCTCATTTGACGCACCGCAAATCAAAAGGTTCCCCACTGCCCGCCGTAAGTTTTTTCCATAATCCGCGAAAAAACTGTTGCAATTTCCAAAGAATGTGCTATAATAACTTCCGCGGAATACGATCCACCCCATAATTTGGGCCTTTAGCTCAGCTGGGAGAGCGAATGGTCCTTAAAGCGGGCCCCGAAAAGGCACCGCATCCGCCGATTCCGTTTTGCATCAAAAAGTTCAGAAAACACCAGAAATTTGGGCCTTTAGCTCAGCTGGGAGAGCGAATGGTCCTTAAAGCGGACCCCGAAAGCACGCCGCATCAACCGGTCCCGTTTTGCATCAAAAAGTTCAGAAAACACCAGAAATTTGGGCCTTTAGCTCAGCTGGGAGAGCGAATGGTCCTTAAAGCGGACCCCGAAAGCACGCCGCATCAACCGGTCCCGTTTTGCATCAAAAAGTTCAGAAAACACCAGAAATTTGGGCCTTTAGCTCAGCTGGGAGAGCGCAAGGTTCGCAATCTTGAGGTCAGGGGTTCGATCCCCCTAAGGTCCACCATACAGGAAGCCACCCGTTTGGGTGGCTTTTTTGTATTCTCTGAAGTCTGGCTGCGCAGCATCGTGCAGTGCGCTGTGACCGTAAAGTGCCGCTTTTATACAAATTTAATACAACTAGAAAAATTACCGAAGCACCGACCGCAAAACCGTTCGGTGCTTCGGTTTTTTATATACAAATCAGAAAGCAAGAGGTGAAAGAAATGCCAAATCATGTAACGAATGTGCTGACGCTGCGTGGGGATGCGGCGCGGGTGCGGGAGGTGCTGGAGGCGGTCCGGCAGGATGGGCTTGTGCTTGGGTCGGTGGACTTTAACAAAATCCTGCCCATGCCGGAGAGCCTGAACATCGAGGCGAGCAGCAAAACGGATGCCGGACTGCAAGCCTACAAGGACTTTATCGAGGTCTACACGCTCGGCGGGACGCTGCATCAGGACGAGCTGGCGGATATCCCGCGCGAGAGCGAGGCGGCCTTTTTGCGGCAGCGCACGGACATCCGGCCGGAGGTGTGGGCGCTGGGAAAGACCGCGTGGAATAATCTCCGCTTATACGGTGCTGCCACGTGGTACGACTGGCGCGTCAAGCACTGGGGCACGAAATGGAATGCTTACGGCTGCGGGGATGGGAGGTTTCGAGAGGGAAATCGCCTCGCCTTTCAGACGGCATGGTCCGCGCCGCATCCGGTGCTGCGGAAGCTGGCGGAGCTGTTTCCTGACCTGGAGATTGAACACGAATGGGCGGACGAGGACATCGGCTGCAACTGCGGCAGATATCGCTATCGGGACGGTGTGTGTGCAGAGGAATGGTTCCCTGAAACGGAGCGGGAGGCGGTCGCGTTTGCTTGCAGCGTCATGGGTGCTGCACCGGAGGCATGGGGCCTCGCCCTGAATGCCGCCGGTACAGGCTATATCTATTTGGAGGACGAGAAATATGAGCGGATCGAGCTGCTGGGCAAGCCCGCGCTGTTTACCAATGCCCGCCTGACGGATGCGGACGTCCCTGCCGAGCTGTACTGCTACCACCTGCGTCACAACGACGACGGGAGCCGCTTCTGCTCCGTGGAGCCGCGGGTCGGCGTCAATCACGGCGGCTCCGTGCTGCTGCGGGAGCCGCTGGACTTCGGCAAGCGCGGCTATCTTTCGTTCACGGCAAAAACGGAGCCGAATTTCATCGGCGTGTCGGAAACGTTCGCCGACTTTTTCAACGAAACTGCTCCGCAGGAGGTCGAGGAGATGACCCTCGGATGAAGTCTCCGGTTAGTTGGGTGGGGAACAAGACGCCGGTGCTGCGGGTTTTGTATGGGATGTTTCCGCTGGAGTATGAGCGGTACATTGAGCCGTTCGGCGGGTCTGGGGCGGTGTTGTTGGGGAAGGAGGTGCCGGATCGGTTTGAGGTGCTGAATGATTACAACCGCAACCTCGTCAATCTGTTCCGCTGTATGCGCGACCGGCCGGTGGAGTTCATCCGCGCGCTCGGCTTCCTGAATCTCAACGCCCGCGACGATTTCAGCGTCCTGAAAAAATTCTTCCGGCGCGAGGAGTTCGACGATGCGTATTTTCAGCAGCAATTGGAGCTGAGTGAAGTCCTACTTCCGCCGGTTCAGGCGCAGGAACTTCGCACGCTCTACGCCGCCGCCCGCGAGGACTACGACCTCCGCCGCGCCGTCATGTTCCTCAAGCTCATCCGCAGCAGCTACGCCAGCGGCGGGCGGTCGTTTGCCTGCCAGCCGTTCAACGTCCGCAGCCTGTTCGGCCTGATTCAGGCCTTTTCCCGCCGCTGCGAGAATGTTATCATTGAAAATCAGGACTTTGAAACCCTCATCCGGCATTATGACCGCCCGACCAGCTTTTTCTACTGCAACCCGCCGTATTTTACCAGCGAGTACGTCTACGACTGCGGCTTTGCGTGGGACGACCACCTGCGGCTGCACCGCGTCCTGACGGCGGCACAGGGAAAATTCCTGCTGTCGTACAACGACTGCCCCGAAATTCGGGCGCTGTATGCGGGGCATCAGTTTTTTGACTTCAAACGCGCCCACAGCATGGCGCAGCGCTTCGAGGCCGGAAAAGAATTTCCGGAGCTGCTGGTCGCCAACTACGACCTCCGACCGACGTACACTAGCCAACGACATTATGCAGGCTGCCGTCGATGGAAGGCTGATGTACTTAGACAAAAAAGAAGCCAACCAATTCTTGCTGGGATCTCTGCGGCCAATTCGCAGAGAGCCATACAAGCGGTTGACTTCAATAAGAATATACAAGACTTTTGGTCAAATGTCAAGTGGGAAAAATCGGGGAAAACGGACTATCTTTCGGGAAACGACGGAGAAAGCAAGACGGCGTTCGCCCGCGCTTATGAGGAAGCGCAGAGGAAGAAGGAAGCGCAGCAAACGAAGGATACATATTCACTCGACGATGAAAATGTTCGCTTCTCGGCGGACGAGGAGCCTGCGGCGGAGCTGGAGGAGAGGCCGAAGAAAAGGAAGAAAACCCAGCCGGTGGCGGAGAGCTTGCCGATCATTGCGAAGCGGGAGCTGAAGCAGAACCTACTGAATCTGTTCTCCATTCCGCAGGGAATGCGGGCGGACATCGGCGGGTACGTCGATCACATTGCTGACAAAATCGTGAAGAACGGGGCGCTGACGCAGGAGGAGCGGGACGAGTTCTTTGACCGGATGTATTCCAGCGGCGTAATGGAGGTCACGGCGGATGAGTATTTTGAGGAATCCGTTGACAACTGCCCGGAAAACAGGGTATAATCAAGTCAAAGAAGAAGGGAGGTGGCGGTGCTTGAACTGTACCTTTATGCATAAACAAATCACCGTGGCGCAAATCGAGCTGGACGACGCCACCGGCTTTATTCAGAGGATCGGCGAGGTCTTTGCGCCGGAGCATCTGCCGGTCGGCGTTCCGTTGCGCCATGGGGCCGTGGATCGGGCCGCCTTCAACGAATGGTGGACGGAGCGCTCTATTCCTGCCAGCCGTTCCGGTGTGCGGGAGGCGCTGGAGGCGCTGCAAATTCCCAGCACGAAAATGCTGCTCGTCCGCTGCTACGGTCTGAGCCTGTCGGACCAGTATTGGATTTGCCCAGCGGGAACGGCGCTTCGGTGGGAGGACATCAATTTCTTCCACAACGCCTTTTCCGACGACATCGGCGATGTTCTTTTCGGCGAAAACCGCAAAAAGGACGCGCTCGACCTCAGCTCGCCGGACAACACCTCCGACGGCAATCTGAAAAAGCGCTGGAAAATCATCGACGGCAGGCGCTGCCTGCTCAAGGGCGGCAGCAACCCGTTCCGCCAGCAGCCGTTCAACGAGGTCATTGCAAGCGCCGTGATGGAGCGCCTCGGCATCGCGCACGTCCCCTATTCGCTCGTGTGGGACCACGGCGCGCCCTACTCGCTGTGCGAGGATTTCGTGACGGATACGACGGAGCTGGTGCCCGCGTGGCGCATCCTCCAAACGCAGAAGCGCAGCAACAGCGTGTCGCTCTACCGGCATTTTGTGGACTGCTGCGCGGCGCTGCAAATTCCGGAGGTCGTGCCGTTTTTGAACCGCATGATCGTGCTGGACTACCTCATCGCCAACGAGGACCGGCATCTGAACAACTTCGGTGCGCTGCGCGATGCGGAAACGCTGCAATGGCTCGGCATGGCGCCGATTTATGACAGCGGCTCCTCGCTGGGCTACGACAAGCTGCCCGCGCAGATGCGCTCGGAGCAGAACATCGTCTGCAAGCCCTTTAAGAACCACCACGCCGAGCAGCTCAAGCTCGTGACAGACTTTTCGTGGATCGATTTTTCTGCGCTGGACGGTATCGGCGATACCATTCGGGCAGTGCTGACCGCAAAGGGCGCGGAGGATTATATCGAGGAGAGCCGCATCGGCGCAATTATCGCGGGCATCAACCGCCGCATCGCAGTCGTCCAGCGCCTCGCCATGCAGCAGGCCCCAGCCCGGCAGGACACAACCGAGGACGATGTCCTCCAAAACATCGCCGAGGACTATACGCAAAAGCTCGACCTTTGAAAACAGTGATATTTCTATCTATCCCAGCCGTTTTGCGAAAGCAGAACGGCTGCTTTTTTATAGGAGGCAATATGAAAAACAACAAACGTCCCTCGCCGAAGCAGCCGCAGGCCGCGCCCAAGGATTTTTTTGACATGGTTCTGCCGGGGGTGGTAAAGTTTTTGCCGGACCATTATCTCGTGGGGGACAGTTACCGCTGCGTGTGGGCGGTGCGGGAGTATCTGCCTGCGACGGAGGAGCAGGCGCTGCTGTCGCAGTTGGCCGACCGCAGTGGTGTGACACTGCGCATCTACCACCGGCTGGTGGAGGCGGGCGAACAGCGGAAAATCATTCAAAACGCTGCCCGCCGGAATAAGCTCAAAAGCGGCGGCAATGACGTAAACGAAACCATTGCCGCCGCGGGCAATCTACAGGATGTGGTGGAGCTGCTGGCAAACCTGCGAAAAAACCGCGAGCCGCTGCTCCATGTGGCGGTGTTCCTTGAGCTAAAGGCCCGCAGCATGGACGCGCTCAGGGAGCTGCAGGCCGACATTGCCATGGAGCTGACGCGGGCAAAGATTTCCGTAGACCGCCTGACCCTGCGGCAGAAGGAGGGCTTCCTCTCCGTCCTGCCCACAGGCGCAAATCAGTTCGGCACGCAGTATGAGCGTGTGCTGCCTGCGTCCAGCGCGGCGAATCTCTTTCCGTTCAACTTTTCCGGCAAGACCGACCCGCAGGGGCTGTACCTCGGCCGGGACAAGTTCGGGTCGAACATCCTCGTGGACTTTGACCGCCGCGCGGAGGACAAGACGACCGGCAATATTCTCATTCTCGGCAATTCCGGTCAGGGCAAAAGCTATCTGCTCAAGCTCATTTTGACCAATCTCCGCGAATCCGGCAAGGCGGTGCTTTGCCTCGACCCGGAGGCGGAATACGAAGCGCTCTGCCATTCGCTCGGCGGCTGCTATATCGACTTTATGAGCGGCGTGTATACCATTAACCCCTTGGAGCCAAAGGCATGGACGGAACAGGCCGTGCCTGCAACCGATTTGCGCACTGAGATAGATAGCGAACCAAGCAGCAGCGTTCACGATCAAGAGGACGCTGTGCCGAACGCGTTTCGGAGGGTGACGCGGCTCTCACAGCACATCGCGTTCCTGAAGGACTTCTTCCGCGCCTACAAGGATTTCACGGACGCGCAGCTCGACACGATTGAAATTCTGCTCGCCAAGCTCTATGCCCGCTTCGGCATTACGGATTCCACGGACTACCGCGAAAAGCGTCCGGCGGATTTTCCGGTCATGGAGGACCTTTACCGCCTCTGCGAGGAGGAATTTTACAGCTACGACCGGCAGAGGAAATACCTGTACACCGAGCAGACGCTCCAAGAGGTCTGCCTCGGCATCCACTCCATGTGCGTCGGCGCGGAGCGCAAGTATTTTAACGGCCACACAAACCTCGTGGACAGCGAATTTCTCGTGTTCGGCGTCAAGGGTCTGCTCGACACGAACCGGCGGCTCAAGGATGCCATGCTGTTTAATATCCTGTCGTATCTGAGCAACCAGCTTCTGGGCCGCGGCAATACCGTCGCCGGAATCGACGAGCTGTATCTGTTTTTGACAAACAGGACCGCAATTGAATATCTCCGCAACTGCATGAAACGGGTGCGGAAAAAGGATTCCTCGATGCTTCTGGCCAGCCAGAACATCGAGGATTTTTTAATTCCCTCCATCCGCGAATACACCAAGCCGCTGTTCTCCATCCCGACGCACCAGTTCCTGTTCCACCCCGGCCAGATCAATCCCAAGGAATATATGGATGCCCTGCAAATCGAGGCCGCGGAGTTTGAGCGCATCCGCTCTCCGGAACGCGGCACGTGCCTCTACCGCTGCGGCAACGAGCGGTATCTTTTGCAGGTCATTGCCCCGGAATACAAGGCGGCGCTGTTCGGCACGGCGGGAGGAAGGTGATCGCATGAGCATTACCACCGCATCGGTGCTGAAAAAGGTCGCTGCCGCCGTTGTTCCGGATAAGAAAGCGTGGAAAACCGTCGGCGGCATTGTACTTGGTGCGTTCATCATCATCTTCATGCCCATTGCCGCAGTCATCGGGCTGTTCCAAGGCACGTTGGAGATCGACACGGAACGCTTGCAGGAGATGGTCGTGGAAAACCTCTCCGCCGAGGCGCAAGAAAAGCTGCTGGCGGCAGAGGGAACGCTGTTGGACATCGAAAGCGCCATGACGGCGGCAGGCTTTCCCGCCCGTACCGACGAGGCACACGCGCTGTACCTGTTCGCACTCTCGGACTACGCGGACGAACCGGACTTTGCCGCGCGGCTGGCGGCTTGCTTTTCGGACGGGCAGAGCGACGCGGAATTGCTGGATGCCGTCAATGCCGAATTCGAAACGACCCTTTCCGTCGAGGACTTCGCACCGCTCCTGCAAGTCATCCGCTCTGTGCAAATCGATACCTCCGGCTATGTTGACCCATCTACCAAAAACAATCTGGATCTCGTCCAGTGGGCGGTCGCGGCAGAAAAATCGGGCTGGGGGTATGTCTGGGGAACGTATGACGAGGTGCTGAGCAGCGCCATGCTGGAGGCCAAGCTGGAGCAGTATCCGGAGGAGCTGGCGGAGCAGGAGGAATTCATCCGCGAACACTGGCTACACGGCAGGACGGCAGACTGCGCCGGACTTATCAAGGGCTACGGCTGGCTGAACGCCGAAACGCGGGAGCTGGAATACGGCACGAACGGGATGCCGGACCTCGGCTCGGACGATTTTTATGCCAACGCCACGGAAAAGGGCAGCATCGACACGATACCGGAGCTTCCCGGCCTTGCCGTCTGGCGGGAGGGGCATATTGGAATTTACGTTGGCAATGGGGAGGTCATCCACGCCAGCCGCACCACGGTCGGCGTCATCCGCTCCCGTTTGGCCGACGGCGACTGGACGCACTGGCTGGAAATTCCGTACATCTCCTATTTCACTGAGCTTCCGGCGACCGCGAACGAAGCAGAACTCTGGGCGGCGCTCTACGAAACCATTCAGAATCCCTACGGTGTGGCCGGGCTAATGGGCAACCTTTACGCCGAGAGCGGCCTTCGTCCGGACAATTTGCAGGACACCTACGAGGCCGCGCTCGGCTATACGGACGCGGCCTACACGCAGGCGGTCGATGCCGGAAGCTATTTGAACTTTGCTTCTGACCGTGCGGGCTACGGCTTGGCGCAGTGGACAACACCGGAGCGAAAGGCGGCGCTGCTGACCCTTGCTAAGACGCGCGGCACGTCCGTTGCCGACGCAAAGCTACAGGCGGAGTTTCTCTGTCAGGAGCTGCAAGAGCGCTTCCCCGCCGTCCTCGCGGCGCTGCAAAATGCAGCCTCTGTTTCGGAAGCCTCCAACGCCGTCCTTTTCCACTTTGAAGCCCCCGCCGACCAGAGCGAAGCCGTCCAAGCCCAACGCGCCGCCTTTGGCAGCACCTACTACAGCCGCTATGCAGAAAACGGAGGTGCAGCGCCGTGAGGAACCAGAACTTCGGCATTGAGATCGAGATGACCGGCCTGACCCGCGCCGCTGCGGCGCAGCTCCTTGCCGGATATTTCGGGACACAGGCGACGCACGTCGGCGGCAGCTATGATGCCTACACCGTGCGGGACACGCAGAACCGGCAGTGGAAGCTCGTCAGTGACGCGTCGATCCGCTGCTTCTGCGGCGAACAGCGCACGACAAACTTTGCTTACTCCGTGGAGCTGGTTTCGCCCATCTGCCAATATGCGGATATCGAAACGCTGCAGGAGATCATCCGCAAGCTCCGCGCCGGTGGGGCCAAGGTCAACGATACCTGCGGGATTCATGTCCATGTGGATGCTTCTGCCCACACGCCGCAGACGCTGCGCAACATCGTCAACATCATGGCGGCCAAGGAGGATCTGCTCTACAAGGCACTGCAGGTGCAGGTCAGCCGGGAACGGTACTGCCAAAAGACGGACACACGGTTTTTGGACGAGCTGAACCAGCTGCGGCCGCGCACAATGGAGGACGTGGAGCGGCTGTGGTACGACGGCAGCAGCAACCGGCACATCCACTACGACGACAGCCGCTACCATGCGCTGAATCTGCACAGTGTGTTTTCCAAGGGGACGATTGAATTCCGGCTGTTCAATTCCACGCTGCACGCAGGCAAGGTCAAGAGCTACGTGCAGCTCTGCCTTGCCATCAGCCATCAGGCGCTGGTGCAGCACAGCGCGTCGCGCATCAAGATGCAGCCGGAAAATGAAAAATACACCTTCCGCACGTGGCTGCTGCGGCTGGGCCTGATCGGCGACGAGTTCAAGACCGCGCGAAAGCACCTGCTCGCCCATCTGGAGGGCAACATTGCATGGCGCGACCCGGCACAGGCCGAGGCGCAGAAGGCCCGCCTTGCCGCCAAGCGCCTCGCCGAGGAAAAGCCGGAGCCGACCGTCCTGTCGGAGGTGCAGGAGCCGCAGGAGGTGCTGGAAGCGCCGACGATCACCATGACCATGTAAAGGAGAAACCGGAAAAATTATGGAGAACAAACGCTACGCTGCCTATGGCAGCAATCTCAATCTGCGCCAGATGCGTCACCGCTGCCCCGGCGCAAAGCTTTGCGGCATTGGCACGCTCCACGGCTACGAGCTGCAATTCCGCGGGCAGCCGGAGAGCGCCTTTGCCACCGTTACACCCAAGGCGGGCGCTTCCGTTCCCGTGGCGATCTGGGAAATCGACTGGCTAAATGAGTGTGCGCTCGACCGCTACGAGGGCTTCCCATCCCACTATTTCAAAGAATGTCTCCCGATCCAGTTCGGCGGCAAGACGGTTCCCGTCATGCTCTACCGGATGAATCTGCGGGCGGAGTTCGGCCTGCCCGCGCCGTACTACTACGCCACCGTACAGGAGGGCTACCGCAACTGCGGGCTGGACGTTTCGGTATTGGAGCAGGCGCTGCAAAACAGCGCGGTGCAATACTTTGCGGCGCAGTGCCGCACTGTGCAGGAGATGCGGGAGGATGCGGACGAAATGGAAGTATTTGAATTTTCGGAGGGGATACAGTTATGAATCGCCGACAGGAGCTGCGGCGGGCGTTGGGGGAGCGGTATCGTTATGAGCGCTTTCTCTCCCACGGTGCTCTACAGCGGCTGCGGGAGCGGCCGCCGGAATCGTTTTCGGAAACGGTCGTTGCAGCGCTTACCGTTGGATACGTTCGGCTGAACGTCGTGGCCTACCGCTCGTTCAGCTCGGTGCTGCTGGGGTATGACGTTTTCGTCCGGGACGCACCGGAGGCGGCGGAGTGGATTTTTTACGACAGCCTGCCGGAGCCGGTTCGCCTGCGGGAGGCCGAGATGCTCCGCGTCCTCGACGACTTTGTGGAAACGCACGGGCTGTCTTATACCGAATGCTGCTTTACCCGACTGGACGGAAAACACGTGGAAAAACCGGAAGCTGCCCCGCCGCGCGGTATTCTTTGACAGGACATTTTGGAACGGACGATAAGCAAGCAGGAGAAAGCATCGGGGTCGTGACTGCGCCCCGATGCGAACCACAGCGTCCGGCAATGCCGGTCGCACGAAGGGATTGCGGGATTGAAACCAAAATTTTCGCGGCGGGGTTGAAAACCGGCGGATTTTCCTGCGGCCGGGGTTGCGGTTGAGGAAATACGCCGGAATTGCGGGCGTTGCTCCGGCGCTGCGAAAGGAGTTGCGGAACATTGTTTGAAAACAAGCGAAAATTTGCCTTCTGGGTCTATCCGGACACCTTGGAACAGGTCGAGGCGCACTACCGTGCGGACAACTGCGAAAGCCGGTCGGAGTTCATTGAAAAGGCCGTCCGCTTTTACATTGGCTACCTCAACGCAGAAGCGCCGGACGGCTACCTTTCTACCGTGGTGACCTCGACGCTTCGCGGCATCGTGGCCGAGAGCGACCACCGGCAGAACCGGATGCTGTTCAAGCTGGCGGTGGAGCTTGCCATGCTGCAAAACGTCGTCGCCGCGAGCAGCGAGTTTGACCCGCAGTCCTTGGAGCGGCTGCGCGGCGAGTGCGTCCGCGAGGTCAAGCGGCTCAACGGCGGATTTTCCCTTGAGGATGCCTGCCGCTGGCAGAGGGAGGAATGATGGCAAGGTTGGTCACGAAATTTCGGTATCTCAAGCCGGGCGCCCGCAGAAGCGCCGGGGGCTATGCGCGGTACATTGCCACGCGCGACGGCGTGGAAAAGCTCCCCAAGACCTACGCAGACTACATTGCCCTCCGCCCACGGGCGCAGCGCCTCGGCAGCCACGGCCTGTTTACCGACGCGGGCGTTCCCGTGCAGCTTTCCAAGGTGTCCGCGGAGCTGAATGCATACAAGGGCAACGTCTATACCGCGATTTTCTCCCTCCGGCGCGAGGACGCGGAACGGCTGGGCTTTGACCGGGCGGAGCGCTGGCGGGACTTGCTGCGCAGTCGGGCGCCGACGTTAGCCGCCGGGCTGAAAATCTCGCTGGCACATCTGCGCTGGTACGCCGCTTTTCACAACGAGGGCCATCATCCGCACGTCCATCTCCTTGCCTACTCGGAAAACCCGCGCGAGGGCCGTCTGACCAAGCAGGGTGTTGCCGTACTGCGTTCGGCGCTGGCCAAGGACATTTTTGCGCAGGAGCTGCTGTGCATTTACGAGGAGCAGACGCAGCGGCGCGACGAATTAAAACAGGCCGGGCGGGAGGCGGCCGCGGAGCTTGTGGCGCAGGTGCAGCAAGGGCATTATAAAAATCCCGCCGCAGCGCAGCAGTTGGCGGCGCTTGCAGTGTGGCTGAAAAATACCACCGGAAAGAAGCAATACGCCTATCTGCCGCCGGAAGTCAAGCGGTTGGTGGACGGGATTTTGGACGAGCTTGCCGCAGACGAGTGGCTGAAACGGCTGTATGCGCTTTGGTACCGGAGCAGGGACAAAATTTTAGACATCTATGCGGAGGACGCACACGAACGGCTGCCGCTTTCCGAGAATCCGGCGTTTCGTTCCATGAAAAATGCCGTGATTCAGGCAGCAATGCAGCTTGTGCCGGAGGGAAAAGTCCAACCGTCCAAGACGGCCTGCCGCGCGGCCGCAACGCAGCTCTTGCACAGCCTTGCGCGCTTGTTTCAGCAGAGCATTGCTGCGCAGGAGGAAAGCCATGTTTCTTCCGACCGTAAGCTCCGCCGCCGGACAGCGGAGAAGGAACAGGCGCACGGTCTGAAACACTCTTAGAAAAGGAGCCTTTATGAAAACAGAATACCGACATTTTACACAGGAGCAACGAGAGCAGGCGCGAAGCACCGACCTTGTAGCCCTGCTGCAAAGCCGCTAGGAAGCGCTCAAACGCTCCGGGCAGGAGTACCAGTGGCGGGACGGTGCGCAGAAGGTCACCGTCCGCGGCAACCTGTGGTTTCACCAATACGAGCGCGTCGGCGGGGACGCGGTGGACTTTGTGCGGCGGTTTTACGGGTTGGATTACCCGCAGGCGGTGGAATTTTTGCTGGGAAACGCCGCAATTCCTATTGTGGAGCGTCATGACGAAAAAGAAAAGCCTACATTTCAGCTTCCGCCACCGAACGCCAACCTCCGCCGCGTGGCGGCCTATCTGGTCAACCGGCGCGGGATCGACCGTGACATTTTCTACGCGTTTGTCCGGCGGGGCATGATTTACGAATCCGCGCAGCACCACAACGCCGTGTTCGTCGGCTTCGATTCCGGCGGGGTGCCACGCCATGCGCATCTGCGCGGCTGCGGCGGCAGCTTCAAGGGCAACGCCGCCGCCAGCGACCCGCAGCACAGCTTCCACTGGAACGGCAGCAGCGACCGCCTCTACCTTTTTGAAGCACCCATTGACCTGTTGAGCTACCTCACCCTGCACAAGCAAAACTGGCAGCAGCACAGCTATGCCGCCGCCTGCTGCGTCGGCGACGCGGTACTGTTCCGGCTTTTGGCGGACCAACCTGCCATCCGCACCGTTGTACTCTGCATGGATAGCGACGCTGCGGGGCAGGCCGCGAACCACCGCATTGCAAAGAAGCTGGAAGCACAAAACATTGCCGTGCAGTACCTCGTCCCGTCCTGCAAGGATTGGAACGAGGTGCTTTGCGCACAGCGACAGGAGGAAACGCTATGCCCAACCTTGTCCCTCTGATGCTTGCAGCCGCCGGAATGTTCTGCATCCTCGGCGGCATTGCGCTGCTCTCCCACGTCTACAATCTCAACGCCATCCGCGCCAAAACGGTCGGCGACGGCCAGCACGGCACGGCCCGCTGGGCGACGAAACGGGAAATCCGCACCACCTATTCCCACGTCCCCTTTACGCCCAAGAAATGGCGCATACAGGCCGCGCAGGGCAACAAGCCCACCGCAAAAGACGGCAAGCCGCTGCCGCAGGGGATCGTCGTCGGCCGCACCGGCAGCACGACCGCCCTCGTTGATCCCGGCGATATCCACGTCCTCATGATCGGCGCGGCGGGCGTGGGCAAGACGGCCTACTGGCTCTATCCCTGCTTGGAATACGCCTGCGCCAGCGGCATGAGCTTTCTCTCCACCGACACCAAGGGCGACGTTATGCGCAGCTACGGCAGCATTGCCAAGGGCTACGGCTACCGCGTGTCCGTCCTCGACCTCCGCAATCCCACAAGGTCCAACGGCAGCAACCTGCTGCATCTGGTCAATCACTACATGGATCTGGCGCAGGTCTTTCCGGAGACGCTGGCCTACCGTGCCAAGGCGGAGAAATACGCGAAAATCATCTCTAAAACGGTCATTCTCTCCGGCGCGGATGCGGCGGCCTTTGGCCAGAACGCCTATTTCTACGACGCGGCGGAGGGGCTTCTGACGGCGACGATTTTGCTCGTTGCGGAGTTCTGCGCACCGAAGAAGCGCCACATTGTGTCGGTGTTCAAGCTCATTCAGGAGCTGCTCGCCCCGGCCGTGCCGAAAGGGAACCAGTTCCAGCAGCTCATGGAGCTTTTGCCGGACGACCACAAGGCAAAATGGTTTGCCGGAGCCGCGCTCAACACCTCGGAACAGGGCATGGCCTCGGTCATGGCCACGGCGCTCTCCCGTCTGAACGCCTTTCTCGACAGCGAGCTGGAGCAATTATTGTGCTTTGATACGGAAATCGACGCGGAAACCTTCTGCACACAAAAATCTGCCCTGTTTCTCATCCTGCCGGAGGAGGATCCGGCAAAGTATTTCCTGATCTCTCTGCTCATTCAGCAGCTTTACCGCGAAATTCTTGCCGTTGCGGACGAAAACGGTGGAAAGCTGCGCAGCCGCTGTGTGTTTTTCTGTGACGAATTCGGCACAATCCCGAAAATTGAGTCCGCCGAGATGATGTTCTCTGCCGCCCGCTCGCGGCGGCTGCAGATGGTCCCGATCATCCAGTCCTTTGCGCAGCTGGAAAAGAACTACGGCAAGGAGGGCGCAGAGATCATTGTGGACAACACGCAGGACATTTTGTTTGGCGGCTTTGCCCCCAACAGCAGCTCGGCGGAGCTGCTTTCTAAGGCGCTCGGCAGCCGGACGGTGCTTTCCGGCAGCGTGTCGCGCAGCAAAAATGACCCCTCGCAGTCGCTGCAAATGATGGAGCGGCCGCTGCTCACGGCGGACGAGCTGAAGGCTCTTCCCAAGGGCGATTTCGTCGTCATGAAAACCGGCGTGCATCCCATGCGCACCCACCTGAAGCTGTTTCCGCAGTGGGGCATTGCCATTGACGCGGAGCGGCCCTACACCGTCCCCGAACGCGGCAACCGCCGCGTGGAGTATGCCGAAAAGGAGGAGCTGATTCAGGGGATTCTGAAAAAGTATCCGCCGGTGCTTCCGTCCGCGCCGCCCGCGGGACGCAAACTCAAGCCGCTTCGGCCGCAGGAGGACGCACATGGGCAGCCTTAGCTTTCTCTACCGCGCGGAGCTGCCGCACCGGGCGAAGCTGGTGTACCTCTACCTCCACGACCGCGTGGACAAGGACGGCAAGGCGTGGCCGGGGCTGAACACCGTAGCAGCCGATCTCTCCCTCTCGCGCAGCACCGTCAAGCGGGCGATCCGCGACTTGGAGCAGGCAGGCCTGCTGAAAAAACAGCCGCACCACCGCGAAAACGGCAGCACGACCTCCAATCGCTACTATCTCTCGGCGGGCCATGCGGACGAGCTATGACGGCGTGATACGGGAGGTATAGCAGCGTGATATGCAAAGCATGACAGTGTAGTACAGGAAGTATGACGTTGTGATGCCCCATCCTGCCCGCGCTGCCCGAATCCCCCGCAAACGCCCGCGCCAAACTCCGCCCACACTCCCAAGGGCGAAGTCTGCCCCCGCGCTGACCCCACCCCCGGTTCACCGTGGACCCCCTTGAACTACCCAGTAGAAGAATTACAGCAGAAAAGGAAAAGCAGAGCAGAACGTTCCGACTCTGTCATTGCGAGGAGAGCGCAGCCCGACGCGGCAATCCGTATCCCTTGCTGCAAAAATTTAGTATCACTTAATTATTTTCCGATCAGAAATATTATTCCGTCCATTTCTTTAGATTTATGACAGAGCGCGAAATTTTCATTATGATAATCCCGTTGAAAGAAGGAACGCTAAATCAGCGAGAAAACGGCGGGAGGGCGTGGAATGGAATTCGGAGAAATTCTGGTACAGCTGCGGGAGCGGACGGGGATCAATCAGAAGAACCTTGCGGCCGCGCTGGGCATTACGCCGTCGGTCGTGTCGCAGTACGAAAAGGGCAAGGCTATGCCCGGCTATGACGTGATGCGGAAAATCGCCGATCATTTCCACGTTTCTGTGGACTATCTGCTCGGCCGGGAGAAGAGCGCGCTGGAAACCGACCGCTGGCTGGACACCGGCTACGACGGAACGCTCACCAACCGCCAGCTTCTCAAGCGCTGCACGGCGCTTCCCGCACAGCAGCGGCAGCTGCTCTGCGGCTTCTTGGAGCTGCTGGAACGGGAGACCCATGCATGATTCCTGCCGTTATCCTTGCAATCGCGGACGAGGACAGCCGGGCGTTTATGATCCGACTATACGAGCAGAGCATCTCGCGGATTCTTCTTGAGGTGCAGAAGTGGTTTTCCCAACCGGAGGACATTGAGGACGCGGCGTATGAAACGGTGGCGCAGCTGGTGGCTAAGGTCGCGCTGCTGATGACGCTGGAAACGGCGCAGCGGCGGACGTACATTCTGACGACCGCCCGGCACGTTGCAATCAACAAGCGCCTCCTCCGCGGTGGCTGGCAGGAGGTCAGCTTCGACGTGCTGGAGGACTTCATCCCCGCGCCGGAGGGCGAGGTGCCGGACGAGCGGCTTCTCCGCGAACAGCGCAACGCCCGCCTGCGCGAAATTCTCAAAACACTGGAGCCGGAGGACCGCGTTGTTCTGGAGGAACGCTACCTGCTGCAATGGGACGACGCCGAGATCGCCAAGGGCCTCGGCATCCAGCCCAACAGCGTAAGAATGCGCCTCACCCGCGCCAAACGCCGCCTCGCCAAAGCCCTGCTGGCCAACGGCTTCTACCCAGAGGAGTGGATGTAGGCACAGCGCGAAACCGCCAGCCTACACTGCAAAACGACCGACTGGCAGCCCGAAACAACCGGACAGATCGATAATCCACAAACAAATCCACGCAGAATGCCGGATAATCCGAACATTCTGCGTGGATCGTTCTTGGATTGGTTTGCTTCCGTTTAACCGGTAAGCGTCTAGAGGCGCGTATCCGGCACTTAATTCAACATATCGGAGGTGGAAGCTGTGTCTACGCTACTTTCTGCCCGGTGATTGTATAAGCTCTTTATTCCTACATAGACGCCGACTTTATCTGTGCGAACTTCGCCCCAATATGAGAATTCCGGGTAATCCGGCTCGTCCTCAGCACGGATGATGTAGATTGACCAAATGCCAATGTTATCCGGTGTTCGATTATCTTCCATTACTACCCGCGCTGCGATCAAGTACCGAGTCTCTGACATGATCTCGCCGCTCAACCAGCCGTACATCGTCTTGCCGCCTTTTCCGTCGTAGTCTCGTCTAATCTCCGATCCTCCAACCTCTACAGAATCGCTTGTACGATCATAGTAAGCGAACAATGACTGGATCTGCTTTTCTAAGTTAGGCTGCTCGATTTGCGCATTTACAGCAAACATTTGCTGCAATTTTTCGGCATCCTTCGCTTCGATCAAGGATACCGCCTCCTTCAAAATATCTGCTGCTTTGGAACTGGTCGTATCATAGATAAGACGTCGTCCATATACGCAGCCAGTCAATACGAAAAGGCATATTACAGCACACAATGTAATACTGATTATTTGCGTTCGTGTCATCATTCCTGCCTCCCTTAGGATTCTAGTGGTACGTAAGAACTGCCGTGTATGTATGCGGATCACATATCCACCTTCCACTGTGCCGCGCTGCAAAACCATTATACATCGTTGGACTATCAAATTTGACAGTGTATACAGCAGTTAAATCACTGGCTTGAACGTTTTGATAAGCAGGGTTAAATGCAGTTGGCCACCAATGCAGCCCATGATATGAGCCGATATTCTTTCCTTGATAGTAAAGCGAAAGCGACATATCCATTGCCAAATCCGGGTCTGCTTGCCACCAGTCGGGGCCACCATAGTAAATTCCCAGTTCTGCTCCAGCACCGAGATTGATATAGTCGGCTTTCCATACCCACAAAACATAGTTTTCCCCGTTGGCAGAGAACTCAAATTGGTCTGTATTCATGCTCGTCCCTATGTCGAACACGGAATCATACAAATCGGCATAACCAAAAACCTGCTGCCAACAATTAAAAGCAGCGTGGTATACTCCGTTTTTATCTGCTTCCATTTGCAAAAATGGTGCGCCAAGTGCGGCGGTGTCTATTCCCGCCTTGCGAGCCAGCGTGTTCCCAGCATGGAGTACAAATCGAATTGCTTCTTTGGCCGTTTCGATAAGTTCATCAAGCCAAGAACCACCGGTGATATCACTTCGGGAAACGGGATTGTTGCCGCAGTACGCGAACATATTTGTCCCAATAAAGCCTTGCCCCGTACTTGCGAAACTGTCTGCGTTGAGGAATCGGCGCATGGTGGGGTCGTAGTAGCGGGATTGGAGATAATAGAAGCCGGTTTCGGCTGGGTTCTGTTATGCACCCCGGAAGTGTGTCCCCCCGGGACTGTGCCTTTTCGGGTAGTTACCTGCTGAAACAAAATGTTGTCTACTGGCAAGCATCGCCTTTGTGATACCACGGCACTTGTCAGGAGTATTCCTGAAATCTTTATTCGGTTGGAAGTATCCCAACAGCCTGCCTTTTGTCCCCAAAAGGCGTTGCTTGCTTGTATTCTTCAAATCAACTTTTCATTTATGCTTGTGATTACATTTGAAACATCATATTCAATGGTGATTAAATATCCGTCTTTGGTATAATGAGAAGATACTTTCGGCGTATCATTTCTACCAGTATAAAGAAATAAATATTCACCGTTTGGATCAATCGCTCTTACCTTATCTAACGACTGACCTTTTACCAGTTTATCAAAATCAGATTTTAATAACTGCGTGCTGTAAGTACTTGCAAATAGTCTATTACCAGAACCATCAAATAAGAATATTACAACACTCTCATCGCCAAGGTAGGATACTCGATACATTCCGTTATCTTCCCGCAAACATTCAATGGGATATTTAATATTTAACTCGTTCAACGAACCACTGAACTTCATAAGTTCCAATAATTCTGTTTCCTCGTATATTTTAGATGCTAAATCAACTAAACTTTTATCTGGCGGGGATATCTCAATGTTCAAATCACTTCCTCCTTTGGTGCAAGAACAAATCACGAGCAACATTACTATTATAAAAATAAGAAAATAATATTTTGTTAACCTCATAGTGCACCTCAATTCCCTACTGCATAGTAGATTATTGCGCTATCATAATACGGTACACCGCCTAACGTCCAAGGAATTGTATCTGGAGTCATTCCTACATCCCAAAGAATCGACGCTCCGCCATACCCATGTTTTTCCGCCCATTGTCCAGTGCTAGTCTGCCGCATAAAATGATAGTCATAATATAACTGACCCGTGTACTGATTATATGCATATGGTTGAGTACCTACCCGCAATGCGATTTTGAATTCGTTATCATATACTTTGGCATCAGGACCAGAAATCTCACGAACAGTATGTCCCTTTGCTTTCAGATCCGCTTCTACAGATTTACCCACATCATTTACATCGTTCCATTTTTTGGGTATACGCCCACTTGTCCCACCTGGCTGCTCATTAACTGGAGAACTGATTGCGTAAGCATAACAGTTTGGTGATGTAGGATCATCGCTTCCTGGCATATCAACGTACGGTTTTGCAGCACCAACATCAGATGTGGGTTGAGCAGAGCAACCAGAGAGAGCTACCGTACAAACCACAGCAACTGTAGCAACTATTAATGCAGTAATCCAAAATTGACCTGTCGGGTCTTTTCGATTAACCGGATTGTTACCACAGTAAGCAAACATATTATACCCGATTATATCTTGTCCTGTAGAAACAAATCCATCTGCATTTATCCACCGACCAACCTTAGGATCGTAATAACGACTGGATACATAATAGAACCCCGTTTCTGCATCGTAGTAGTACCCACGATAGCGGAGTGGGTTCTTGTCGGCCATGGTGCCGGACTTCGAGAGGATGTTGCCCCATGCGTCGTATTCGTAGGTTG
>CABSFY010000032.1 GCA_902477055.1 uncultured Eubacteriales bacterium | reverse complement strand
TGTGAAAGGGAACCGTCAGGGTTCCCTTTCACGTTCAATAACCCCGCCGCAGCGGGCAAAATTGCAAAATAATCTTCCTTATTCCTATTTTGCAATTTTGAAAGCAGCTTGTCAAAAAAGTCCGTGAGGACTTTTTTGACAAGCTGAGCCCGTCGGCGATGCCGACGGGCTTCCGTTCTGTCAAAGAACCCCTGCTTTCATGCGGCGAAAGCGGGGGTTCTGTTGCAATTTGGGAAAAAATAGGGGAAAATCCCGTTTTGCAATCCCACCGGCGTTTCCGGCCGTTTCCCTTGGCGGTATAATTCATACTAGAATCTGTTAAAAAGCTTGAAGAGCTTTTTATAGCGCCAACGGCGCGTCAGATTCTGCATGAGACGGCGCAGCGTGCATTCGCACGATGCGAGTGTGCGCAGCACATGGGATTCTTGATTCAATATTTTAATCAAGAATCAGTATCAGCACACATCCGCTTGTACGCATAGCTGTATTTCATATAGCTGTACCCCCAATGCCGGGAGTCCGGTATTGGGGGTACATATCAAACGCTCCTGCGGCGTTTTTTATTTCTTTTGACCTTCCAGCCATTTGGCCAGCGCGTCGGCCATGCCGGTGTTGACGGATTTTTCCGGAGCCTGCTGCTGTAGGAATTTTGCAACGTCGCGCTTGCCCGCGCCGGCCTGCTCGCGGCGCTGCTTGAAGGCCGAGAGCTTTTCGCGGTAGCCGCAGACGCAGGCGAACATCTGATTCTCGCCCTCGCCGCGCAGCTCCATTTTCTTGAAGCAGTTCGGGCAGCGGGCGTTCGTCGTCTGCGTCACGCTCTTGCGGTAGCCGCATTCGCGGTCGGGGCAGACGAGCATTTCCCCGCGCTTTCCCTTGACAAGCAGCAGGAATTTGCCGCAGTCGGGGCAGGTCTTGCGCGTCTGATTGTCGTGGGTGTATTTTGCGTCGCTGGCCTTGACCTGCGCGACGAGCTTGCCTGCGTAGCCGCGCATTTCCTCGACAAACTTCGTATCGCGCTCCTGCCCCTTGGCGATGCGGGCAAGGCGGTCCTCCCACTGCGCTGTCAATGCCGCCGAGCGCAGCTCCTCCGGGGCCAGCTCCACAAGCTGCAAGCCCTTCGAGGTCGGAACCAGCTCCTTGCCGCGCCGCTCGATATAAAATGCGGAAAAGAGCTTTTCGATGATGTCCGCGCGAGTAGCCGGGGTACCGAGGCCGCTCGTTTCCTCCAGAATTTTCCGCAGCGCCTTGTCCTCGACCTGCGCCTGCGGATGCTCCATGGCCGTCAGGAGCGTCGCCTCGGTATAGCGCGGCGGGGGCGGCGTTTTTCCGCTCGTCACCTGTGCGTCGGCAATCTTCAGCCGCTGGCCCTGCGTCACGTCGGGGAGGGCCTGCTGGTCCGTTTCGTCCTCGTCGAGCTGGAAGCTGCGGTCATAGGCAGCCCGCCAGCCCTGCGTTTTGACGATGCGGCCGCTGGCCGTAAAGGTCTGGCCGCCGGCGTTAAGCGTCAGATCGACCTCCTCATACTCGCACGGCGGCAGCAAAACCGCCAAAAACCGCCGCACGACCAGATCGTAAATGTTCCGTTCCGGCCCGGTAAGCTGCCACAGCTCGGGGCTTTCCTCCGTCGGGATGATGGCGTGGTGGTCTGTGACCTTGGCGTTGTTAACGAGATATTTCGTCTTGAGCGGCCGGTCGCGCATGATCTGCTGCGCCAGCGGCTTGTAGCTGTCCACCATCACGGCGCGAATGCGCTCCGGCAGCGTCGGGACCACGTCGTCGGAAATGTAGCGCGAGTCCGTGCGCGGGTAGGTCAGCAGCTTGTGCTGCTCATAAAGCGACTGCATGAGATTGAGCGTTTCCTTCGCGGAGTACGCATATTTTTTGTTCGCGTCGCGCTGCAATTCCGTCAGGTCGTAGGCGGCGGGCGGCGGGGTCATGCGGCGCATTTTCCGCACCCGCGTCACCGTCGCCTCTCCGCTGCGGCAGGCGGCGGCGATTTTTTCCGCCAGCGCCCGGTCAAACGTGCGGGAATTGTTGTTCTTGTCGCGCCAGACCGCGTTGAAGCCGCCTGCCCTCAGGCGCACGCCCCAGAACTCCTTCGGCACGAAGCTGCGGATCTCCTTCTCGCGCTGCACGATCAGCGCCAGCGTCGGGGTCTGCACGCGTCCGGCCGAGAGCTGCGCGTTGTGGCGGCAGGTCAGGGCGCGTGTGACGTTCAGGCCGACGAGCCAGTCTGCCTCGCTCCGCGCCTGTGCCGAGCGGAACAGGTTGTCGTATTCCGCCGCCGGACGCAGATGGGCGAAGCCCTCCTTGATGGCCCGGTCGGTCTGCGACGAGATCCACAGCCGTCGCGTCGGCTTCCTCCAGCCCGCCTTCTGCATGATCCAGCGGGCCACCAGCTCACCCTCGCGCCCGGCATCCGTGGCGATAATCAGCTCGGAGATGTCCCCGCGCTTCATCAGACCCTGCACGACGCGAAACTGCTGTCCCGTCTGCGGGATGACGACGAGCTTCATGCTCTGCGGGAGCATGGGCAGGTCGGCCATGTCCCATTTTTCCCATTTTTTCTCATACACGTCGGGGTCGGCCAGCGTGACCAGATGCCCCAGCGCCCACGTGACGACGTACCGGTCGCCCTCGAGATAGCCCTCGCCGCCGCGCTTGCAGCCCAGAACACGGGCCAGCTCCCGCCCGACGGAGGGCTTCTCCGCCAATACCAGAGCCTTTCCCATCAGTCCAGTACCCGAACGGCGGTAATGACCGGCTGCGCGGCGGCAGGGATCGTGCCGTTGCTGTCCGTCGGCTCGGCCGCCTCGCAGATTGCGTCCACAACGTCCATGCCGTCGGTCACATAGCCGAAGCAGGCGTACTGCCCGTCAAGGAACGTCGAATCGGCGTGGCAGATGAAAAACTGCGACGAGGCGCTGTCATACGCCTGCGACCGCGCCATGGAGATCGCGCCGCGCGTGTGCGACAGGGGATTTTCCACGCCGTTGGCGGAAAATTCGCCCTTGATGGTCTGCTCGGAGCCGCCGAGGCCGGTGCCCTGCGGGTCGCCGCCCTGCATCATAAAGCCTGCCATGATGCGGTGGAAGGTCAGACCGTCGTAGAAGCCCTCGTTTGCCAGCTTCAGGAAATTTTCCACCGTGATCGGCGCGGCGTCCGCGTCCAGCTCGACGGTGATCGTGCCGTAGTCCTGCACCTCGATCTCGACGTGGTGCTTGCCCGCGGCGACAGGTGGCTCGGTCGCGACATTGGTGTTGCCGCTGCTCCCGGTCATCAGCAGGACGATTGCCGTCACCGCTGCCGCGACGCACACCGCCGCGATCACGAGCCAGAGCCACAGCTTGCTTTTTTTCTTGGGTTCGGCCTGCGCCTTCTGCGGCTGGCAGTAGGCGCAGTAATTTTTCTTGCCCATCGGGCGTCCGCATTTTTTGCAGTTCATGTTGCATCCTCCATTGCATCGGGCAGCGCGCCCGTGATCGTTCCGCCGCCGACGACCGTGTCGCCGTCGTAAAATACTGCCGTCTGGCTGGGGGTGACGGCCCGCTGCGGCGTGTCAAATTCCAGCGTGCAGCCAGTTTCGGTCGGATAGAGCCATGCGTCGGCGGTGGTTGGCGTGTAGCGCAGCTTCGCCTGCACGCGCAGGGGCGCTTCCGGCGCGGGGAAGGGAAGCCAGTTTGTGTCCTCGACTGCGACGCGGCGGGAAAAGAGCAGCCTGCCGTCGCCGACGACTACGTCCGTTCCGCGCTTGCCCAGCACGTAGGCCCGCTCGCCAAAGGCCATCCCCAGCCCGCGCCGCTGGCCGATCGTGTAGGCCTCCAGACCCCGGTGTTCGCCGAGAATTTTGCCCTCCGGCGTGATAAAATTGCCCTTTTGCGGGACAAGCCCGTGCGCGGTCAGGTAGCCCATGTAGTCCCCGTCCGGCACGAAGCAGATATCCTGACTGTCGCGCTTGCGGGCAAGCTCCAGCCCCGCCTCCACCGCCAGCGCCCGGACGGCATCCTTGCTTTCCATGTCACCGAGCGGGAAAAGCGTGTGCGAAAGCTGATGCTGCGTCAATTTACAAAGCACATAGGTCTGGTCCTTCGGCCGGTCAACGGCGAGCCTCAACACATAGCGGCCGTTTTCCTGTGCGATGCGGGCGTAGTGGCCGGTGGCAATGCCGTCGTAGCCCAGTGCCAGCGCCCGTTCGAGAAACAGTCCGAATTTCATCGCGCCGTTGCAGATGACGCAGGGATTCGGCGTTGCGCCGGCGCGGTAGATGTCCGTAAACGGCGCGATCACGCGCTTTTGAAATGCTTCCTTCCATTCAAACAGATAAAACGGGATGCCCATCTGCTCCGCCGCCCGCTGCGCGTCCTCGGCTTCGGCCTCGCCGCCGTCGCGCAGGAGCATCGTCGCGCCGCCAAGCTCATAGCCCTGCCGCCGCAGCAGCAGGCACGCCGCCGCGCTGTCCACGCCGCCGGACATGGCGACGAGAATTTTCTTCATGCTGCTTCACCTCTTTCGTACAGAATACCGCATTTCCGGCAAAAATGCAATTGAGAAAACAAAAAACTCCCGAATTGTCATTGCGAGAAATCTTCCCCCTTTGTCATTGCGAGGCTTGCAGAGCAAGCCGTGGCAATCTTGTGCAGGCACCATCGACAGACACCGTAGGGCGGGCTGCCCTCAGCCCGCCGGTGCAGGCAGTGTCGATTTAGTGAATGGTGAACAGTGAATAGTGAATAGTGAATAATAGGGGGCTTTGCCCGCTGTGTAGGGGGCGGCGTCCCCGACGCCCCGCTGCTGGCACTTCAATTTTGGTGCGTACCATCTTGAAATCTGCGCCTGCGGGCGCAAGGACTCCTTCCGTCACGGCCTACGGCCGCTTCGCTACCCTCAAAGAGGGAGCCAAGGCGCTGCGGCGCGGGGAAGGGGAAACGGATTGCCGCGTCGGGCGTTGCCCTCCTCGCAATGACAGAAACGGGAAATTTTGCGGAAGGGGGGCGCTTTTTCGGTTTTACCCTATTGACTTCTGTGTTAAAATAGTATTATATGGAGTGGTTTGGGCTTTTTGGGCCGCTCAAATGAAATCAAATGAGGTATTTATGCTAGAATTCAGAGATCTTCAGATTACCGACCGCCCCGTGCTTTCCGCGCTGTATTCCGGTGCAAAGGGACACGGCTGTGAGTATTCCTTTTCCGGCCTGTTCCTCTGGGGGCGGCAGCAGGTTGCCTTTGTGGACGATGTGCCGCTGTTTTTCAGCCGCTTCGACGAGTGGCATTCCTATCAGTATCCGTTCACCACGCCGGAGCTGATCCCCTATCTGCGCAACGATGCGCACGAGCGCGGGCTGATCTTCCGGATGTTCGGCCTGACCGCACCGGAGACCGAGGCGCTGGAGGCGGAGTATCCGGGGCAGTTTTCCTTCCGTCCCGTCCGCGACAGCGCCGACTACGTATACAAAATCGAGCGGCTGGCGGAGCTTTCGGGCAAGAAGCTGCAATCCAAACGCAACCACTGCAATCGCTTCGAGGCCGCCTATCCCGACTACCGCGTCGTCGAGCTGACGCCGGAGCTGCTGCCGCGCTGCCGGGAGTTTACCGAGCGCTGGTATCAGGTGCATATTGAAAGCGGCGCGGAAATGGACTACGCAGGGGAACGCATCGCCATCTACCGCGCCTTTGACAACTTCGAGGCCTTACGGCTGGAGGGCATCCTGCTCGAAACGACGGACGGCATGGTCGCCTTTTCGATGGGCAGCCACATCCGGCCGGACACGTTCGACGTGCATTTTGAAAAGGCACTGGCCGAGGTCAACGGCGCGTACCCAATGGTCAACCGCGAGTTTGCCCGTCTGCTGCACGGCCGCTATCCGGAGCTGCGCTGGCTCAACCGCGAGGACGACATGGGCCTCGAGGGCCTGCGCCGCGCGAAGGAGAGCTATTATCCCGATGTCCTGTTGGAAAAGTTCGTCGCGGAGGAAACAACGTGACCCGCGTGACCGACCGGCGCGGCCTCCCGGCGTTGACGGCGCTCTGGGCGACGTGCTTCGACGATGCGCCGGAGGAGATTCGGGCGTTTTGGGAGAATTTGTTTGATCTTATCCGCGTTTATGCCGAGTTTTCCGGAAAAACGGCGACCTCCATGCTCTGCGCTCTGCCGACGGAGCTGGTGGGCGAGGACGGGGAGAGTGCACCGTGTGCGTATCTTTACGCCGTCTGTACTGCGCCGTCCGAACGCGGAAAGGGTCACGCGCATCGCCTGCTGCAATTTGCGCAGCGGGATTTGACGGCGGCGGGCTTTGCCTTTGCCGCACTGGCCCCGGCGGAGCCGGAATTGTTCGATTTTTACGCGGAGCAGGGGTTCCGACCGGCCTTTTTCTGCCGAGAGACTACTGTTTCCGCGCAGGCGGCCCCGCTCAAGGTTCGCCCGATCGATGCGGAGGGCTACCGCAACCTGCGCGAGATGCAGCTCTACGGTTCGTTTGTTTCCTATCCCGCGCCGCTGCTTGCCCTCGAAGGGCGGCGGCTGCACCGGGTCGAAACGGCGGACGGCATTTTCTGCGCCGACCTTCAGCCGGAGGGGGAAACGCTGCGCATCCGCGAGCTGCTGCCTGATGCACCGGAGGTCGCCGCCGCGCTTGCCGCGCACTTCCGCTGCAAACGCGCCGTTGTCCGCGCCCCCGGCGACGACACGCCGGTCGGAATGCTGCGGGCGCTTTCCGACGTTCCCGCGCCGGAACGGGCGTATCTGCCGTTCGATTTCGGTTGATTTTTGCGCGGAACGATAAATTTTTGTGGAAATCCTCCGTATTTTATTGTATAATAAATCGATAACAGCACGGGAGGTCGGGCATGGAATTGGTGGAAGCATTCCTCGGGAACGAAACGATCAAGCAGCGCCTGACAAACGCCCTGGCGAAGGACCAGCTCTCCCACTGCTATCTTTTGTGCGGCCCCGCCGGCTCGGGGAAGCACGTTCTGGCGCGTTACATCACTGCGATTATGGAATGCACCGGGGCGCACAAGCCCTGCGGCCGTTGTCCGCAGTGTCATAAGATCCTCTCCGGCACGCATCCCGACGTGATCGTCGTGGACGAGCCGTCCAAAACGAGCATCCCCGTCAAGCTCGTGCGCGAGGCCTGCGCCGATCTGTACGTCCGGCCGAACGAGGGCCGGAAGAAAATCTATGTTTTCCCCCGTGCGCAGGCGCTGAACCCGCAGGGACAGAACGCGCTGCTCAAGTGCATCGAGGAGCCGCCCCCTTACGGCGCATTTTTGCTGCTGTGTGAGCACCCGGAGCAGCTGCTGCCGACGATTCGCAGCCGCTGCGTCGAGCTGGCGCTGGCCCCGCTGCCGGAGGAGCTTTTGACGAACGAGCTGCGCCGCCGCTTCCCGAAGGCCGACGGCGAGACCCTTCGCGCGGCCTATCTCCGCTCCGGCGGCTATCTGGGACAGGCCGAGGCACTGCTGAAGGAAAACGACGCGCTGCTGCCGCAGTCCGCCGCGTTTGTCGAGGCGTTCTGCGCAAACGATGCGCTGGCACTTTTGAAGGTGTTTGCGCCGATGGAGAAGCTCAAGCGCGAGGAGCTGCGCACCGTTTTGCAGCAATGTAAGTCACTGCTGGCCGCCGCGCTGGCGGCAAATGCCCTCCCGGTCCCCCGTCCGGAGGCCCGGCAGCTTGCCGCCGGACGCACCGCTGCGGCGCTGCTTGCGGCGGTCGAAGCGATGGACTACGCCATGACGCTGCTCGATGCCAACGTCAGCCCCGCGCACATCTGCGGCCTGCTTTCCGTTCGCCTCAGTAAAAACACGTAACACTTCAGGCAAAGCCTGATTTCCCGTAGAAGGAGTTACCATGGAAAACGAACAAACCACCTTCCTCGTCTGCGACATTCAGTTCCGCGACGCGGCGAAGGTCTATTTCTTCGACCCCGGCAAGCTGGAGGTTAAAACCGGCGACGAGGTCGTCATCGAAACCGCGCGCGGCCCGGAATTTGGCCGCTGCACGCGCGGTAACCACACCGTTCCGGCCGGCGAGGTCGTTGCCCCGCTGCGCCCCGTCCTGCGCCTCGCGACCGAGCAGGACAGAAAGATCAACGCCGAAAACCGCCAGAAGGAAAAGCACGCCTATGAGGTCTGCCTGAAAAAAATCGCCGAGTGCGGGCTGGAAATGCAGCTCGTTTCGACGGAATATGCCTTCGACGGCAGCAAGGTCCTGTTCTTTTTCACCGCCGACGGACGGGTGGACTTCCGCGAGCTGGTCAAGAGCCTTGCCTCCGTCCTGCGCACGCGCATCGAGCTGCGCCAGATCGGCGTGCGCGACAAGGCGAAGATGGTCGGCGGCCTCGGCATCTGCGGACGCCCCTTCTGCTGCCGCGAGTTTCTGGACGATTTCCAGCCGGTGTCGATCAAAATGGCAAAAACGCAGAACCTCAGCCTCAATCCCACGAAAATTTCCGGCACCTGCGGCCGTCTGATGTGCTGCCTGAACTATGAGCAGGAGGCTTATGAGGACCTGCTGCGTACCAGCCCCAAGGCCGAGTCCTTCGTGGACACGCCCGATGGGCGCGGCATAGTCACGGATGTCAATCTGCTGCGCCAGAGCGTCCACGTGCGGCTGGAAAAGCAGCCGGACACCGTCGTCTGCCACAAAAACTGCGATATTTGCGTCCTGCGCAACGGCAAGGCGAAGAAAACCGACGCGCCGATTCCCGAGGATCTTGCGCCCATTTCCGGCGGCGGCAAGCGCAGACCTGCCGAGGAGACGGCGCTTACCACCTATCTGGAGCCGGTCGTGATTCGCGGCGAGATGCCCGCGCCGGTGCAGCCTGTGCCGTCCGACGAGGGAGAGAGCGGCAAGCGCCGCCGTCGCCGCGGCAAGGGCAAGGAAAAGTCCGCCGCGACTCCCGCCGAGCCGCAGGCGAAAGAGCCGAAGCAGAAAGACCAACGCCCCCAGTCCAAGGAGCAAAAGCCCCGCGAGCCAAAGCCACAGCGCCCGAACGACGCCAAGCCTCAAAGGCCCAACGAGGCAAAGCCCCAAAAACCGCGCGACCCGAAGCCTGCGGACACCGCGCTGAAGCAGTCCGCCGCTCCGGCCGACGGCAAGCCTGCCGAGGGCAAACCCGGCGAAGGCAAGCGCAATAACAACCGCCGCCGCTATTATCAAAAACGCCGCAAGCCCAAGCCCGACGGCCAATAATTCGCGCGAGGATTGTAAAATACTGCAAAACATCGGAAGCCAAACCGGCCTCCGATGTTTTTTGCGTATTACGATAAATGTATAAAACCTGCCGCCTGCTTTCACAAAGGTCGTTGATTATCGCGCCAGCTTCCTCACTTGCCATTGCGAGGCTGCTTGCGGCCGTGGCAATCTCAAGGATGCAGCGACGAAACGGAGAAAGGACGGGGGTTACGGATTGCCGCGCCGCTTTGCTCCTCGCAATGACAGAGCGAAATCATTCCACCATGTCGCGGTACAGGAACGTTACGACCTGTGCGCGAGTGCAGGTGTCGTCCGGGCTGAAGGTGGTAGCGCTCGTGCCGTTCGTGATACCGTTTTCCACTGCCCACAGGACGGCATCGTAGTAATATTGCTCCGCAGGAACGTCCTTGAACTGATTTGCGCCAGCCGCGGGTGCGGCCTTCTGCTCAAAGCGCCACAGGAAGGTGACGATCTGCGCGCGGGTGCAGGTATCCTCCGGGCTGAAGGTGGTGCCGCTCGTGCCGTTCGTGATGCCGTTTTCTACCGCCCAAAGGATGGCGCTGCGGTAATAGGCGTTTTCCTTCACGTCGGCAAACGGATTCTCGCTGCCCACGGGGTCGGGCTGACCGGCGGCGCGCCACAGGAAGGTCACGACCTGCGCACGCGTGCAGCCGTCGTCCGGGCTGAAAACAGTTTTGCCCGTGCCGGTGGTCACGCCGTTTTTCGCCGCCCACAGGACCGGCATATAATAATACTTGCCGCTCTTGATATCGCGGAAGGGATTTTCAATGAAGTTGACACCGTCCCACGGCGCGGTCGGGTACTGCTCCTCACGCCATGTCGGCGTGGTCCAGCCCTCGGTGCCTTCAATGTAATAGAGTGTCATACCGGGGATGCTGATGTCATTTCCGCTGAATTGTTCGGTGGTGATAAATACCTTACGCCCCAAGGCTGGTGCGTTCCCTCTGAAGTAGACGCTCATCAGACTGGGGCAGCCGGAGAACGCGAACATTTCAATGCTCGTCACGGCGGCCGGGATGGTGATGTTCGTCAGGACGATGCAGCCGGAAAACGCATTTGCTCCGATCCTTGTTATTGTGTCCGGAAGTGTCACGCTCGTCAGGCTCTGACAACTGCCAAAAGTACAATCTTCAATGGCCGTTACGCCCTTCGGAATGGTAATGGAGGTCAGGGCAAAGCAATAGTAGAACGCATACCCGCCGATGCTCGTTACGCTGTCCGGAATGGTGATGTTCGTCAATTTGGAGCAGCCGGTGAACGCGTACCATTGGATGCTCGTCACGCTGTTCGGAATCGTGACCGCAGTGATGTTGTAGCAGCCGTCAAATGCGGCCCAGCCAATGTTCGTCACGCCTTCGCCGATGAGGACCGTTTTGATGTAGTCAAAGTGGGGATGCCACGGGGCCGTTTTATACGTATGGTCCCAGTTGTACATATCGCCGGTACCGGAAATGGTCAAAACGCCGGTGTCCCTGTCCAGCTCCCATGTCAGGTTCTCGCCGCAGGTGCCGGAGGTGGGGAACCCTTCCCCTGTTGCAAAGGCAGGCACGCAAAGTATTGCCGCGAACAAACAAAGACACAAAATCGCCGCAAGGGTCCGTTTCATAGTTCGTTCCTCCTTTTTCATTATAAAAACAGTATAAAGGAAGCTCATCGGATTGTCAATACAAAGTTCTACAAAATTAAAATACAAACAACGGTTTCCAAACTTGTCATTGCGATGTCGCAGCCGTTGACGGCTTTGCCGCCTTACGGATGCGGCCACTCCGCTCGCCGGTCGGCCGCTTGCGGCCGTGGCAATCTCAAGGACGCAGCGACGAAACGGAGAAAGGACGGGGGTTACGGATTGCCGCGTCGCTTTGCTCCTCGCAATGACAAGACGGGAGCGGATGCCGCGTCAGGCGGTACGCTCCGACCGGCGAGCGGAGTGGCCGTATCCGTAAGGCTCCTTCGTCGCCAACGGCTGCGACATCGCAATGACAAGACGGAGTGTTTGTCCGTAAACGAAAACTCCGGCGCTCTGCAACCAGAGCGCCGGAGTGGATATTCGTTTGGGGTGAGATTACTTGATCTCTGCGGTAGCGCCGGCTTCCTTGAGGTCGTTGGCGAGCTTCTCCGCGTCTTCCTTGGAGATGGCTTCCTTCAGGGTCTTCGGGCAGTTGTCGGCGATTTCCTTCGCTTCCTTCAGGCCGAGGCCGGTGGCAGCGCGGATGACCTTGATGACGTTGAGCTTGGAAGCGCCGCAGTCCTTCAGGATGACGTCGAACTCGGTCTTTTCCTCAACAGCCTCAGCGGCAGCGGGAGCAGCGACAGCAGCGGCAGCGGCGGAAACGCCGAAGGTATCTTCCAGAGCATGAACGAGCTCAGCCAGTTCCAGAACGGAAAGGCCCTTAACTTCTTCGATCAGAGCAGCGATTTTTTCAGACATTGTAAAATCCTCCTAATGTAATTTGTAGTAATGGATTACGCCTCCGCAGCTTCTGCGGGAGCGGGGCCTTCCTTCTGCATCCGGATCTGGTCCAGAACGAACGCGAGAGAAGAAATGGGTGCCAGGAACGTGCCGAGGACCTGAGCGATAAGCGCTTCCTTACCGGGCAGCTCGCCGAAGCCCTTGAGCTGGTCAACGGTCATGACGGTGCCTTCAACGAAGCCGCCCTTGATGTTGAGCACGTTCTTGTTTTTCTTGGCAAATTCGCAGACGATGCGAGCAGGAGCGATGGGGTCGCCGGTGGTGGTAGCGAGGGAAGTGGTGCCGTTGAGCAGCTCATCAAACTGGTTGTAGCCGGCCTTGTTGGCGGCGAACCGGGTGAGCGTGTTCTTGACGACGGTGTATTCCACGCCAGCTTCACGGAACTTGTTACGCAGCTCGGTATCCTGTGCGACAGTGATGCCCTTGTAATCGACAAAGACGGCTGCGGTGGAATTCTGCAGCTTCTCCGCCAGAGCATCAACGATTGCCTTTTTGCTTTCGAGTACCTTAATGTTGGGCAATGTGTGTCACCTCCGAAAAAAATATCCTCATGCCAAAAGACATGAGGACACAGAAATTCAGTCATTCGTGTGCAACCTCGGCAGGATTTGAACCGTTACGGCGCATAGCGCCTCCTGCTGTCTTTGGCAACCTGTAGTATTATAGCAGTTTTTCCCCGTTTGTCAAGGATTTTTTCAACTTTTTCAAGAAAAATCGCGCCGTCAGGTCCCGAAATAGCTGAAGTGCATATAATCCTTGTAGCCGCTGTTCCAGTTGACGCCCTGCGAGAAGCCGTATTTCTTAAAAATCGTCGCGACCTCGCCGTCGAGCGGGATGGAGTACGGGTCCTCGCCGGGCTTCCAGTATTTGCCGACGATGGCCGTGCCGTCCGGGGTGCAGTAGTAATTCTCCTCCGGATTGATGTCCAGCGCGCAGCCGATGGTGTGCTCCGAGCGGCCGCTCCAGGCCCAGCCGCCGAGATAGTGGATGGGGAATTGCTCCTCTCCCTCGTAGATCTCGCGCAGGATGGCGCTGACGGTCGGCGCAAGCGCCTTGTGCACTTTAACGGTCATCTTTTTCGTGACCTTTTCGCCGGTCGAATCAAAGTCCCACACGTCTACCGTGACCTGTACCATGTCAGCCTCGGCGGCGGCCTTTTCCGTGTAATAGACCCGTGGGTCGTCCACGACCACGCCGAAGATGCGGTAGCATTTTTCGTCGTAGGTTTCCTTGTCCGACGCGAGGTCCGCCTCGCGGCAGGCGAACACGCAGGAGGCGGAAAGACCGTTGCCGGTATAGACCGTGACCGTCGCCGTGCCGGATTTTTTGCAGACGACTGTGCCGTTATCCACCGTGACAACCGCCTCGTCCGAGCTGCACCAGAGCAGGAAAACGCCGGATTCCGGCTCCGTTTCGGCCCGCAGCGTCAGACGCTGACCGACCGTAAGCTCGGCGGTCGTCTGGCTGAGCGTCAGTCGTTCCGGCAAGACCGGGGGCAAAAACGGCTTGCGCAGTGCGTCCGCCAGACGGCAGAACACCGTCGCGCACTCGGCCCGCGTCGCGGTATTGGCAGGCAGAAAGCGGACCGCGCCCGTTTTGTCCGCCGAGCCGTTCAAAATGCCCGTTTCGCGCAGAAATTCGACGCTTTCCGCCGCCCAATCGGCGATATCACCCGCGTCGGCGAAGCTGTCCGGAATTTTCTCCGGCTCCGCCGCCTCGGCCAGCTCGTAGCCCATCCGCTGCGCGTAGAGCGCGACGAGCTTTGCCATCTGCTCCCGCGTGACCGGTGCATCGGGTGCAAATTCCGTCCGGCTGATGCCGTCCACGATGCCGCTGCACACCGCCCACGCGACATACGGCGCATAGTATTGGTCGGCAGCCACGTCTTGGAAAAACTGCGGCGCGTCCTCGCCGCTCCATTTTTCTGTATCGACCTGCTCCAGCCGCCCCAGCACGGCCACGAACATCCCGCGCGTCATGGTGCCGTCCGGGTCGAATTCCGTTTCGCTCACGCCGCCGAACAGCTTGAGCGAAACCGCGCGGTCGATATGATCGGCCGCCCAGTGGTCGTCCACGTCGGTAAAGGCCGCCGCATGAACGCTTGGGATTGCCGCCAGCAGCATCAGCAGCGCGATCAGGCCGGAAAGAATACGGTTGCGCATGAAAAGCTCCTCCTTGGGGGATTATGTCTACCGCCATGATACCGCGTTTTTCGACAAATTGCAAGAGGTTGATTTTTCCACCGCACCGCCCGCGTCATATAAAAAGCAACCCCCGGCCAAAAAACCGGGGGCTGCCGTTGCTGTCAGCCGTCAATGGCAACGTTTTTGAGGTAGCGCATGAGGATGGCGGATACCTGGGCGCGGGTGGCGTTGCCCTGGGGGAGCAGATAGCCGTCTGAGCCGTTGATGAGGCCCATGGCGACGGCCCATTCCAGCGGCTCCTGCGCGTAGGCGCTGACTTGGCCCGCATCGGGGAAGCCGGTCAGAATGCCGCGCTTGGCGGTATCGTAGCTGTTCTTATTCGCGTAACGGTACAGGATTGCGGCCATCTGCTCGCGTGTGATGCTGCCGTCGGGATCAAAGGTCGTTTCGGACGTACCGTTGACGACGCCTGCATCCCGCGCCCACGTGACGGCTGGCGTGTACCACTGCCCGTTCGGCACGTCGGTGAAGCGGTTGACACCGGCGGCGGGCGACCCGGCATCGCGCCAGAGGACTGTGACGAGCATCGCGCGTGTCATGCTGCCCTCCGGGTCGAATTCTTCGTTGCCCACGCCGTTCATCAGCCCGCGCGCGACCGCAAAGCGAACCGCTTCGGCGTACCATGCGCTCGGCGCAACGTCGGAGAAGCCGGTCGAGGTGTTGCTGTCCTCCGGGTCCTTTCCGCCGTCCGATGGGTCGTTGCCGTCCGAACCCTTTTCGCCGACCACAACGTCAAATTGCGCCGTGAGGCCGAGGCAGGAAACGGTAATGGTCTGTGTCCCGGCCTTGTCGGGGTCGAAGCCGGTGCAGAATTCCTGCATCAGCGGCAGATAGCACGTGCCGCAATCGCTGCATTCCAGCGCCAGCGTCAGCCTCGCCTCGTCGATGGACGCGCAGTCGCCCGGTACGGCATTGCTGCCGGAGAGCTTTACGGACGAATAGCTGCACGACCAGTTGCTGTAGAAAAACTGCACCCAGAAGTTGCTGCGGTAGCCCGCCGAATCCAGCGCAGCCTTGTGGCCGACGCCGATGTGCCGGTAGTTCGCGCTTAAAATGTTCTCACGATGGCCCGGGCTGTTCATCCAGCTATTCATGACAGCCGCCGGCGACGGCTGGCCGTAGGCGATGTTTTCGCCCATCCAGCGGTAGGGGTATTTTTTCGTGTCCAGTGCCGTGTAGCAATCGGTGCCGTCGGGCCGCGTGTGGGAAAAGCTGACGGTGATCTCGTCGGCGCGCACGTCACCGACGTCCTGCAAAAACGGCGTTGCCGTCAGCGGGTCCACCTTCTGCTTGAGCCGCTCACGGTTCGTCAGCAGCAGGACGCTCCATTCCTCATCCGTCAGCGCAGCCTCGTCCGGCAATGCCGCCGACGCGGAGAACACAATGCCGGAAAACAGCGCAATGCAAAGCAGCAAAGCGATCAGTCGTTTCATTGGTTTTTCCTCCCGAAATGATTCTGCCGCTATTATAGCGACCCTCACCGCCGGATGCAAGAGGAAAAACGAGCCGCCGGCGTTTGGGCCTGCCGCCGTATTTTCGCTGGATGCGCCGGTGCCGCGAAAAACACCGCCGCCACGCACAGCAAGACACCTATGAACAAAAGCACCCCCGCCAGCAGCCAGCCATCTTTCCGCACGATCTCCCCATCCGTCAGCCTTCGAATTTTACTCTGTACCTTCCTTGGATACTTCTTATTTCTTCACTATTACCTCTTACTTACTAAAAAAATCCCGAACGCTTTCGCATTCGGGATTTTTTGGAGCTGCTATCCAGATTCGAACTGGAGACCTCATCCTTACCAAGGATGCGCTCTACCTGCTGAGCTATAGCAGCATTTCTGACAGCCCCAATATCATAGCAGGCGAAACGAAGAATGTCAACTCTTTTTTTTGAAATTTTGGCTTTTTTCGTGCATTACGGCGCAGACGGGGGTGGGCCGTCTGCGCCGTGGGGGGGGGTCAGGTGATAAAATCGTAGGGCGTGGTCTGGTAGACAAAGTAGTTCAGCCAGTTAGAAAA
The DNA here is from genome assembly GCA_902477055.1 of uncultured Eubacteriales bacterium. Lineage (GTDB taxonomy): Bacteria > Bacillota > Clostridia > Oscillospirales > Oscillospiraceae > JAZOXB01. The sequence continues at coordinate 6,579 of CABSFY010000032.1, read as the reverse complement.
CAGCAGATGCGCGTGGGCGCGCCAAGTGACAAGCGGGGGCTGGGTGTCGTCGTCGTTGGGGAAGTAGTTCTTCGGCACGGGGACGGGCAGGCCGAGCGCCTTATCGCGGTCGTACTCGCGCTTGAGCGTCAGCGGGTCGTATTCGGAATGACCCGTCAGGAACACCTGCCGTCCGCCGGCGGTGAAAACGGCATAGATCCCGGCCTCGTCCGAGGCGGCGGCGATCTTCAGCTCCGGGACCTTCTCGATGTCCTCACGCAGCACGGTCGTGTGGCGGGAGTGGGGGACCATGAACACGTCGTCAAAGCCACGCAGGAGAATGGGATTTTTATATTCCACCCGATGCGCAAACACGCCGAACAGCTTTTCCGGCAGCGGGTGCTTCTGAATACCGTAATGATAGTACAGCCCGGCCTGTGCGCCCCAGCAGATATGCAGCGTGCTGTGGACGTGGGTCTTGCTCCATTCCATGATGTCGCACAGCTCCTGCCAATATTCGACCTTCTCGAACGGCAGATGCTCCACCGGTGCGCCGGTGATAATCATACCGTCATAGCGGCGGTCGCGCACCTCGTCGAAGGTCTTGTAGAACGTGAACAGATGCTCCTTGGAAACGTGCGTGGCGATGTGCGATTTGGTGTGCAGAAACGACAGCCGCACTTGCAGCGGCGTGTTGCCGAGCAGCCGCGCAAACTGCGTTTCCGTGTCGATTTTCGTCGGCATCAGGTTGAGGATGAGGATCTCCAGCGGGCGGATGTCCTGCGTGAGCGCCCGCGTTTCGGTCATGACAAAGATATTTTCGCTCTGCAGCGTGGCGGTTGCGGGCAGATCGTTCGGAATCTTGATCGGCATGGCTCCATCGCTCCCTTCGCCTTATTGCAGAGAATCGAATGCCTGTGCGAGATCGGCGATCAAATCGTCGGCATTTTCCAGACCGCAGCTCAGCCGGATCAGGTCGGCCGAAACACCGGCGGCCTTCAGCTCGGCATCGTTCATCTGCCGATGGGTCGTCCCGGCCGGGTGCAGGCAGCAGGTCCGCGCGTCGGCCACATGCGTTTCCAGCGCACAGAGCTTCAGCCGGCTCATAAAGGCCGCAGCAGCCTCACGCCCGCCCTTTACGCCGAAGGAAACGACACCGCACGAGCCGTTTGGCATATATTTTTTCGCACGGTCGTAATATTTGTCGCCCGGCAGGCCGCAGTATTTGACCCAAGCGACCTTTTCGTGGCCTTGCAGGAATTCGGCGATCTTCTGCGCGGTGCGGCAGTGCTGCCGCATCCGCATGGGCAGGCTTTCGAGGCCGAGGTTGGTCAAAAAGGCGTTCTGCGGGGATTGAACCGTACCGAGGTCGCGCATGAGCTGCGCGGTTGCTTTTGTAATGTAGGCCCCGGCCTGTCCGAATCGCTCGGTGTAGGTCACGCCGTGGTAGCTCTCGTCGGGGGTGCAGAGGCCGGGGAATTTGTCCGGATGCGCCGCCCAGTTGAAGCTGCCGCTGTCCACAATGCAGCCGCCGAGCGCCGCCGCGTGACCGTCCATATATTTCGTGGTGGAGTGGACGACAATGTCCGCGCCCCATGCAAAGGGACGGCAGTTGACGGGCGTAGCGAAGGTGTTGTCCACGATCAGGGGAACGCCGTGCGCGTGGGCGGCGGAGGCGAAGCGTTCGATATCCAGCACGACGAGCGAGGGGTTGGCGATCGTTTCGCCGTAGACGAGCTTGGTGTTGGGGCGGAAGGCGGCCTCCAGCTCCTCGGCGGAGCAGTCGGGATCGACAAAGGTACATTCCACGCCCATGCGCTTCATGGTCACGGAGAACAGGTTGAAGCTGCCGCCGTAAATGGCCGAGGAGGAAACGATATGATCGCCGCAGCCGACGAGGTTGAACACGGCAAGAAATACGGCGGCCTGACCGGAGCCGGTCAGCATCGCAGCCGTGCCGCCCTCCAACGCGGCAATCTTGGCGGCGACGGCGTCGCAGGTCGGATTGTTCAGACGGGAGTAGAAATAGCCGCTCTCCTCGAGGTCAAAGAGCTTGGCCATCTGCTCTGCCGTTTCGTAGCGGAAGGTTGTGCTTTGAATGATCGGGATCTGGCGCGGCTCACCGTTTTTCGGCGAATAGCCCGCCTGGATGCAAAGCGTTTCGGAATGTAAATTCTGGCTCATAAGGGTACCTCGCATTGGTTATGATATAGTTTGTGCGTAGAGGCCGATGCCCGCATCGGCCCGCCGTATGGACCATCGTTCCACGCCGTAGGGCGGGGTGCCCTCACCCCGCCGTTGCAGGCAGTATCGATTTCGTGAATTATAATCGGTGTGCCTGACGGCACGATTAAAATTTCGCGCCTCCGGCGCGAAAACAACCCTTCCCTCAGCCTGCGGCTGACAGCTCCCCTTACACAGGGGAGCCATTGGCTGGTACGCGGTCGAAGAACCTCCCTCATCAGAGGGAGCCAACCGCTGCGGCGGGATAATGGTACAATAATTTGTCTGCATTATAACCTTTTGGGGCGGGAAAGTCAACAAAATACCCGGCTTTACCGAAAATCGGACAGTCCGGGGAAAATGACCATTGCCTCAGCGGCCGGCGTCGGCGTATCATTGGGGAAACCGATTAAAAAATTGAAATTCATCTTGCGAAATTTAGCAATTTATGATATGATTCAGATAATCGGGAGAAGTTGGATTTTTTGAAAATGACTGAGAAATTGCAGCGGCTTCTTGCCGGAAATAATCGGAAAGGGCGGTGCGCAGATGCCGAAAAAGGTCTTTCGCGTGGTCTACGCGCTGAACTATGTCTTTCAGGCGGCCTTTTCCATGCTGACGCCTGCCGGGCTGATGATTTTACTGGGCTGGTGGCTCACCGAGCGGCGCGGCTGGGGCCGTTGGGCAATGGCCGTGTGCGTCATTCTCGGCGTCGGGCTGGGAGTTTACAGTATGTTCTACTATATTATAAAGACGGCGAAGCACGTCGATCCGACGCAGCCGGGAGAGGGAGAGGACCGTGGACGAAAAGAAAAATGAAGCGGTGCAGCCCGAAGTCCCGGTGTACCGCACACCGCCGGACGGCGGCAAGGTGCTGCGGGAGTTCCTGCCGGTGCTGCTGACGGAGGTCGTGCTGACGGGGCTGATGCTGCTGGTGTACGCGCTGATCGGACGGTGGTCCGGGAAGGTCCTGCTCGGCGGTCTGCTCGGCATGGCGGCGGAGCTGGTGAACTTTTCCGCGATGACATTTTCGCTGCTCCGCGCGGAGCGGGCGGAAACTCCGCAGAAGGGCCAGCTTACCGCAAAGGGCAATTATATTTTGCGAATGTTCGTGATGCTTGCGGTGCTGATCGGCGCACTGATCTCCGGGTGGTTTGACCCGGTGGCAACGCTGCTGCCGCTGTGCTTTATGCGCATCGCGCTGTTCGCAGCGAGCTTCAAACGAACGAAAAAGGAGGGTACGGCTTAAAATGGACGGAATCGGTAACGGTCCGAGAATCCTAGTGGAGTTTTCCCTGTTCGGAATGGACGTGAGGATCACCCAGACGGTGCTGTCCTCGTTTTTGGTCATGATGACGCTGATTTTGCTGAGCTGGCGCTTGGGGAAGGGCCTGCAAAAGCGGCCGACCCGGCGGCAGGTCGTGGTTGAAAAGGCGTACACCGTGCTCGACAACCTCGTCCGCGAAACGATGGGCGAGCATAACGCGCATTTTACGCCGTACATCGGCGCACTGTTCCTGTCGTCCGTCGGCGGTACGCTCATCAGCCTGTTCGGCGGCGTGTTCCGCAGTGCAACGGCCGACCTCAGCACCACCCTGACTTGGGCCCTGGTAACGACCGGCATGGTGTGGTATTACAATATTAAAAACAACGGCTTCCTCGGCTGGCTCAAGGGCTTTACCGAGCCGGTCGTGGTCATGACCCCGATGAATATCATCAGCGAGATCGCACAGCCGATCTCCATGTCCTTCCGTCACTTCGGCAACATCGCCGGCGGCGGCGTTCTGACCTCGCTGATCTACGCGGCGCTGGCGGCGGCAAGCTCGCTGGTGCTGGGTTGGATCCCAAATGAGGTCATCAGCTCCATTCCGATTTTTCAGGTCGGCATCCCCGCGTTCCTGTCGATCTATTTCGACCTTTTCTCCGGCTGTATTCAGGCGCTGGTATTCAGTATGCTGACGATGGTCTATGTCGGCTCGGCCTGCCCGCCCCCGGAGGAGCAGAATTCGTAAGCAAAAACCAATTCATATATACCAAAACACTTTTTAGGAGGAAACACAAATGGAAGCATTGGCAAGAGGTTTGATCGCAATCGGCGCAGGTCTTTGCATGGGTCTGGGCGCAATCGGCCCGGCAATCGGTGAAGGCAACGCCGTCGGCTGCGCACTGGAGGGCATGGCTCGTCAGCCCGAGATGGTAAACACCCTGCGTACCAACATGATCCTTGGCTGCGCCATCACCGAGTCCACCGGTATCTACTCGCTGGTTATCGCTCTGCTGCTGCTCTTCGTGTTCTGATTTTCAGACAGAAATAAACCGAAGGGAGAAATGAGCATTGGAATTTTTAACCGGCTTTGAGAGCTTTGTCGGTGTCAATTTCTGGACGTGCCTCTTTACGCTGCTCAATCTTCTGATCCTTTACAAGTTCATGAAAAAGCTGCTGTTCAAGCCGGTCAAGAACATGATCGACACCCGGCAGCAGGAGATCGACGGCCTCTACGCCGATGCCAACCAGTCCAAGACCGATGCCGCCGCGCTCAAGGAGCAGTACGAGCATCGTCTGGCCGAGGCCAACGCGGAGAGCGAGGAGATCTTAAAGGTCGCCAACCGCAAGGCGCAGCTCCGGCAGGAGGAGATCCTCCGCGACGCGCAGGAAAAGGCAGCGCAGACCCTTCGCCGTGCCGACGAGCAGATCGAGATGGAGAAGAAGCGCGCCATGAACGAGATCAAGAACGATGTGTCCGTGATGGCGGTGGATATTGCCGCCGCCGTGCTGGCGCGGGATATCAAGCAGGAGGAGCATTCGGCCCTGATCGACTCCTTCATCGACAAGCTGGGTGATCAGCATGATTGACGCGGCCAGCTACGGAAAAGCGCTGTTCCGGCTCGCGCAGGAAACCGGTGCGGATGAACGCGTCCGGGAGGAGCTGGAGCTGGTCCGCAGTGCGCTGCGGCAGGAGCCGTCGTATGTCACCCTGCTCGACACCCCGGCGGTGCCGAAGGAGGAAAAGCTGGCGCTCGTGCGTGAGGCGTTCGGCGGCGTGGAGGGAAATCTGATGAATTTCCTCTGCATCCTCTGCGAAAAGCGGAGCATGTACGCCCTGCCCGCCTGCGCCGATGCATTCGGCCGCTGCTATGACGAGGCGCACGATATTCTCCGCGCCACGGCGGTGACGGCGGTGCCGATGACGGACGCGCAGAAGGCTGCGCTGACGCAGCGGCTGTCCGCCATGACCGGCAAGCAGGCCGTCCTGACAAACGAGCTGGACCCGGCGCTGCTCGGCGGCATCACGCTGCGCTACGGCGGCGTGCAGCTGGACGACAGCATTCACAGCAGACTGGAGCAGCTTCGCCGCAGTCTGCGCGAAACGATAGTGTAAGGTTGGTGAAACCGTGAATTTGAAAATCGAAGACATCAGCAAGGTCATTCAGGATCAGATCAAAAACTACGCCTCCAAGACCCGGCAGGATGAGATCGGCTACGTCATTCAGGTCGGCGACGGCATCGCCAAGGTCCACGGGCTGGAAAAGTGCAAGGCAAACGAGCTTTTGACCTTTGAAAACGGCTCGGCCGGCATGGCGCTGAACCTTGAGGAGAACTACGTCAGCGTCGTTATGCTCGGCACGGATGTGGGCATCAGCGAGGGCAGCCTTGTCCGCCGTACCGGGCAGGTCGTTTCCGTTCCCGTCGGCGAGCGGCTGATCGGCCGCGTTGTCGATGCGCTGGGCCAGCCGATCGACGGCAAAGGCCCGATCGAAGCGGCCGAAACCCGCCCGATCGAGCGCGTGGCAGCGGGCATTATTCAGAGAAAGTCCGTTTCCGTCCCGCTGGAAACCGGCATCAAGGCAATCGACTCCATGATCCCCATCGGCCGCGGCCAGCGTGAGCTGATCATCGGCGACCGCCAGACCGGCAAGACCGTCATCGCGACGGATACCATTATTAATCAGAAGGGCAAGGGCGTGACCTGCGTCTACGTCGCCATCGGCCAGAAGCGCTCCACCGTCGCGCAGATCGTGGACACGCTGGAAAAGAACGGCGCCATGGACTATACCATCGTCGTTTCCGCGACGGCCTCGGAGCTGGCGCCTTTGCAGTATATCGCCCCGTACTCCGGCTGCACGATGGCCGAGTACTTTATGGACAAGGGACAGGACGCGCTCATTATTTATGACGACCTGTCCAAGCACGCGGTGGCGTACCGTGCGCTGTCGCTGCTCATTCGCCGCCCGCCCGGACGCGAGGCCTACCCCGGCGACGTGTTCTATCTGCATTCCCGTCTGCTCGAGCGCGCGGCGCGGATTGCTCCGGAATACGGCGGCGGCTCTCTGACCGCGCTGCCGATCATTGAAACGCAGGCGGGCGACGTTTCGGCC
>CABSFY010000031.1 GCA_902477055.1 uncultured Eubacteriales bacterium | reverse complement strand
AAACGTCCACCGTTGCGGGAATACCGTTCGGGTCGATATGCAGATGCACCGGACGGATGCCGAGGATCACGTTGCCCGCCTCGCAGCCGTTCGCGCGCAGCCGCTTCTGCTGCTCCTCACCGAGGACGAAGGTCTTGCCCAGCACCTCAACGGCGTACTTGTCGTTCTGCTTAAGCAGCTTGGCATTGCGGAAAAAGTTCATCTGCGGTGTGCCGATAAAGCCCGCGACGAACAGGTTCAGCGGATGGTTAAAGACCTCCTGCGGCGTGCCGATCTGCTGGATGAAGCCGTCGCGCATGATGACGATGCGGTCGCCAAGCGTCATGGCCTCGGTCTGGTCGTGGGTGACGTAAATAAAGGTCGTATTGATTCTCGAACGCAGCTTGATGATCTCCGCACGCATCTGGTTACGCAGCTTCGCGTCGAGGTTCGACAGCGGCTCGTCCATCAGCAGGACCTGCGGGTTGCGGACGATGGCGCGGCCGATGGCGACACGCTGACGCTGGCCGCCGGACAGGGCCTTCGGCTTGCGGTCCAGATACTCGGTGATGCCGAGGATCTCCGCCGCCTCCATGACCTTGCGCTTGATCTCGTCCTTGGGAACCTTCTTCAGCTTCAGGGAAAAGGCCATGTTCTCGTAGACGGTCATGTGCGGATAAAGGGCGTAGTTCTGGAACACCATCGCGATGTCGCGGTCCTTCGGCGCGACGTCGTTGACCAGACGGTCGCCGATGTACAGCTCGCCGTCGGTGATCTCCTCCAGACCGGCGATCATGCGCAGGGTGGTGGACTTACCGCAGCCGGACGGGCCGACCAGCACGATGAACTCGCGGTCCTTGATGTCCAGTGAGAACTCCTGCACGGCGACGACGCCTTCGTCGGTGATCTGAAGATTGACCTTGCGCTCCTCAGGCTCGCCTTTTTTCTTCTTTTTCTTTTCTGTGTTCGGGTAGATCTTCTTGATGTTTTTCAGAGTTACACTTGCCATGCAACCGACCATGAAACGGGAGCCTCCGCTTGCCCGTCCCTCGCGCCCGCCCGCGTTGGAGCAGCACGCATTACAGCAGGTCTCCACACTGCTGCACCGCAGGTCCTGCGGGAAGAATTTTCTCCTTTCTTGGCGGTCTGCGTCTATTTTGTGGAGTAGACGCGCCTACCTTAATACAATAATAGTACCACAAAGTCCCTTGCGGCGCAACAATTTTTCAAAAAAGTTTTTCGCAGCCGTTGACAAAGCCGCTCCCTTGTGGTAAGATGCAGAAAACCGAGGATGATGCGTAAGTAAATGCGTTTTGAAAGTCACAGAGAGCCGCCGGCGGTGGGAGTGCGGTACGGACGGGCGCGTCGAATGGGCATCGGAGGGCAAGCTGAATCGAGTAGGCAAGACGGAGTTGACGCTCCGTTATCAAGGGTCGGCGCATGACTGTGCGCAAGAGTGGGCGCGAAAGCGTCAAGCCGGGTGGCACCGCAGGATTGAATTTCACTCCTGTCCCAGCAAAATCTGGGACAGGAGTTTTTTCTATCTCCTCTCCCGAAAAATTGAAAGGAGAACGCACCATGGAAATCCCGTACAAAATCTATCTCGAAGAATCGGAAATGCCGAAGGCATGGTACAACGTCCGCGCGGACATGAAGAACAAGCCCGCCCCCCTGCTCAATCCGGCGACGCTGAAGCCGCTGACGGTCGATGAGCTGTCACAGGTGTTCTGCCGTGAGCTTGCCGAGCAGGAGCTGAACGACAGCACCGCCTTTCTTCCCATTCCGCAGGAGATCCGCGATTTTTACCGGATGTACCGCCCGTCGCCGCTCGTCCGCGCCTACTGTCTGGAAAAGAAGCTCGGCACCCCGGCGCACATCTACTACAAATTCGAGGGCAACAACACCTCCGGCAGCCACAAGCTCAACTCCGCCATCGCGCAGGCGTATTACGCCAAAAAGCAGGGCCTTAAGGGCGTAACGACCGAAACCGGCGCGGGCCAGTGGGGTACGGCGCTGTCGATGGCCTGCTCGTATTTCGGTCTGGACTGCAAGGTCTTTATGGTCAAGGTATCCTATGAGCAAAAGCCCTTCCGCCGCGAGGTCATGCGCACCTACGGTGCGTCCGTCACGCCCTCTCCGTCCGATACGACCGAAGTCGGCCGCAAGCTGCTGGCGGAATTTCCCGGCACAAACGGCTCGCTCGGCTGCGCCATCTCCGAGGCAGTCGAAACCGCCGCGAGCCTCGATGGCTACCGCTACGTTCTCGGCAGTGTCCTGTCGCAGGTTCTGCTGCACCAGAGCGTCATCGGCCTCGAAACGAAGGCCGCCATGGACAAATATGACATTCATCCCGATATCGTCATCGGCTGCGCGGGCGGCGGCAGCAACCTCGGCGGCCTGATCGCCCCGTTCGTCCGGCAGAAGCTGCTCGGCGAGGCGGATATGCGCATCATCGCGGTCGAACCGGCCTCCTGCCCCAGCCTGACGCGCGGAAAATATGCCTACGATTTCTGCGACACCGGCATGGTCTGCCCGCTGCAAAAAATGTACACGCTCGGCAGCTCCTTTATCCCCTCGCCGAACCACGCGGGCGGCCTGCGCTACCACGGCATGAGCAGCATCGTTTCGCAGCTTTTCCACGACGGCTATCTCGAAGCGACCAGCGTCGAGCAGACGGCGGTCTTTGAAGCGGCGACGGAATTTGCCCGCGTCGAGGGCATCCTCCCCGCCCCGGAGAGCAGCCACGCCATCCGCGTCGCCATCGATGAGGCGCTCAAGTGCAAGGAAACCGGTGAGGAGAAGAACATCGTGTTCGGCCTCACCGGCACCGGCTATTTCGACCTCCAAGCCTACGCCAAATTCAACGACGGCCAGATGTCCGACTATATCCCCACCGACGCCGACATCGCCGCCAGCCTCGCCAAGCTCCCGAAGGTCGAAGAATAATTTCATCCCACAAAAAAGTGGGCAGGACGCACTCCTGCCCACTTTTTTCATCAATGCTTTCCTTGCAGCATTCTGATTGCGTTGAACTTGCAGATGTTCTCCGCTTCCTCCTGCGTAAAGTCCATGCTGCCGAGAAGCTCAAAATATTGGTCGTAGATCTCCTCCGGCCTTCTGCGGCGGTTGTCGGGATAGTCGGTGGCGAACACCAGCCGCTCTGTGCCAAAGCGCCTTAAAATTTCGTTCGTCTTTTGCAGACCATACACGTCCACAAGGTCCGTTAATATTGCGGAAATATTAAAATATGCGTCGATTCCCGTCCATTCCGCATACTGGAACCCGCCTAAATGCGCAATTGACAGTCTTACCTGCGGATGTTTCTCGACAACCCGCCGAATTCTCGACGGTGAGCAGACATCATCCGGCAGATGCGTCCTCGGGTAAGAATGAAGCTCCAGCAAAATTTGGTTTTGCTCCGCCCATGCAAACACGCGGTCGTAGTATGCGCCGTCAATGGGGTAGCCGGTATTTGACGCGTGAATCTTAACGCCCAGAAATTCTTCCCGCCGCATTGCCTTTTCCAGTGCATCAACCGTCGTTTCAACCGGATTGCGCAGGTCAACGTCCGCAAAACAGAACAACTTTCCCGCGCCCGCCTTGCACATATTGCTCAGATTCCGATGCACCGCGTCGATTTTGAAAACCATGGACAGCATATACGGGTCATTGAACGGCATGATGTACGCCGCCTCAATATGATACCGCTCCATCAGCGCCAAATAGTCCTCCACCGCGCCAAACTCGACAAACCGATCGCCATTCCCGGCGTTTGCCGCAAGAACCTCCTGCGGCATCAGATGAATATGCGCATCGATCTTCGGAATACTTCTCCAATCCACCACGCCGTATCCCTCCCATTCTGCTCCATTGTACCATCAAACAGCGTCAGACGCAAGGAATTCCGGAATTTTGGTCCGACGAATCGGCAACGCGGCAGCAGCGCGGGCGATATACGCATCGCTTTCATAGCGCTTTCGGGTCGGCTCGTAAAGATGCAGGCCGCCGATCACCGCCGTCGGGTCGTCCCCGGTGAGCGCTTTCGCCCGGCGGACGATGTTCACGATCCCGGCATGGGCGCATCCGCAGAGCAGGATACGGCGGTTGCCGGAGGTGAGCATCAGGTTCTGCTCATGGCAAAAATCATCCGGAAGCAGTCTGCCGTTTCTTTTGGTAAACAGGTTTCCGTCGGACTCTGGCAGCGGGAATTGGCCCGTGACATTGGAAAACAGCATCACCTCGTCGTCGATTTCATGAACGCTGCGGGTAAGCACGAAGCGGTCCGTGGGCAGAAGCGCCCGGTCCATTCCCGCATAGAACGGAATGCCGAACACCTTGACATAGTGCGCCTCCATTGTTTTTCAGCGCGGCAGGCGTTTTAGCATCGGCAGGAGAATCGTTTCAATAAAGCCCAGACAATCACGCGCCGTCGGGCGAAAGCTGAACGCAGCCGCAGCCACGATCTGCACGGTCAAGTCAACATAGATCACATTGCCGCTGTCTCTTATCACAGCAGTATGACCGAAAACAACTAAATTGAGGACACATTTCTCTGCTTTTAGGCAACTGAAAAACGACGGGACGCGCAAAGGACACAGGCGCAAAAAGGGGCTGTCTCAAAATAGAATTTTCTAAAAATTAGCCCAACAATAAAGCCGTGAAAATCCAATTAAAACTGGATTTTCACGGCTTTTATCTAACTTTTGAAGGGGCTGTTTTCTTGCAATTCGCATTTTGAGACAGCCCCAAAAGGCTTATTTTAGGTCAGATTACTTGCCGAAATAGCGGTCCAGCAGGCCCTTGAGGGCGCGGCCGTGCCGGGCTTCGTCACGGGCCATTTCATGGACGGTGTCGTGGATGGCGTCGAGGTTGTGCTTCTTGGCCATCTTCGCCAGCTCGAACTTGCCGGCCGTTGCGCCGAACTCGCAGTCCACGCGCCATGCGAGGTTCTTCTTGGTGGAGTCGGTCATGTTCGGCTCAAGCTCGCTGCCGAGAAGCTCGGCAAACTTAGCGGCGTGCTCTGCTTCCTCATAGGCGGCCTTTTCCCAGTACAGGCCGATTTCCGGATAGCCCTCGCGGTGTGCGATCCGCGCCATGCACAGGTACATACCGACCTCGCTGCACTCGCCGTTGAAGTTGGCCTTGAGCTGGTCGAGGATGTACTGCTTGTCCTCTTCGGGAACACCGTCGAGCTGGGTGCCGACGCCGAACACGTGCTCTGCTGCCAGCGCCGCGTTGTCCTCCATCAGCTTGAACTTCTCGCCGGGAACGCCGCACAGGGGGCATTTGAAGCCTTCGGGCATATCGCCTTCATGAACATAACCGCAAACGGGGCATACATACTTTTTCATAATAAAATCCTCCAAAAAATTTTTATTTAATGTTTATTTTGTACGTCCGCCTGGACGCAGGAATGACAGACTCCGAAAAAAGTCAGTTCGCAGTGATGGACGCCACCGCAATCGACCGACGCGATCAGCTCCTCCGGGAGCGGAACGTCCACATCGATCACCGCGTTGCAGTGGGTGCAGACGAAGTGCGCGTGCGGGACGGTATTCGCGTCATAGCGCTCCATGCCGTCCACCGTGCCGACGGAGACGAGCTTCCCCTCCTGCCGGAACATGGCGAGGTTGCGGTAGACCGTGCCAAGCGAAAGGTCCGGATAGCTCGGCTTGAGCTGGCTGTATACCCACTCGGCAGTCGGATGCGTTTTCGTCGCGCGGACGCATTCATAAATCGCCTCGCGCTTTTTGCTTCGCTTGTGTAAGGCCATCGCAGCGCTCCTTTCATTTTCAAAATCAATAATAATTATCATTTCTGTTATTATTATAGCGGCAGCTTCTCTATTTGTCAAGAGGTTTCCGCAAAAATTTTTCTATAAAAAACGGGCAGGCCCCGGCGCGGAGAACCGGAGGCCTGTCGGCAGGATATGACCGTTTTTACTTCGTTATCGGCGTATGGGTTTGCGTATCGCGCTGCGCATCTTCGTTCAGCAGCTGCTTTTCCAGCGCGGTCTGTCTGGCCAGAATGGCGTTAACCTTGTCGTAAAGATCTTCGATCATGATTTCAGTTTTCAGATTGACCTTATAATCATTTTCCGCTCTGCGCCGGTCCTTCTCCTCCTGGCGGTTCTGACTCATCATAATCAGCGGTGCCTGAATTGCAGCAACACAGGAGAGTACCAGATTCAGCAGAATAAACGGGTAGGGATCAAAAGCGTTTGCCGCCAGAATCACATTGACGGCCATCCATAGCAGGAGAACGCCCGTAAAGGAGAAGATAAACGCCCAGCTTCCGGCAAATTTTGCAATGGCATCCGCCGCGCGCTGGCCAATCGTGGCCCGTTCGCTCTCCGGACGCACGGAAATTTTGCTATCCGCCAATAAGTTCAATACCTCTTCGTCGGTCATATCATGACGAATGTCGTTAAGAACCTCTTTCAGCAGCTTTCTGTTTTCTTTCATGGCTGTGATGCCTCGCCTTCATTTTTTGTTGGGGAATACAGGAAAAAGTCCGGGCCTTTTTCTTCAAACAGCAGCAGTGATACGCCGAGCAGCAGGTCGGCATGTACGGCGGCATCCTCCAGCGGTATGCCGAAGTCGTCCTCCATCCGGCGGATGCGGTAAAGCACCGTGTTTCGGTGGGTAAACAGAGCATCACAGGTCTTTTTCAGTGAGCGGCAGCAGCTCAGGTAATGATAAAGCGTTTCACAATACTGCGTTCCCCTTTCCCGGTCGTGCAGGGCAAGCTGCCGGATTTCCTTCGCAACCAGATCGCGGCGGCCCTCCAGATTTTTCAGCAGCAGCGGAGTGCGCAGCTGCGCCACGGTGCAGACGTTTCCGCCGTGGAAGCGATCATCTTGCATCAGCTCCAGCGCCTCACGTGCAGTGCGATAAAGCGCGGGCAGCGCATAAAGGTCCTCCGGCCCATCCGACAGCACGAGCTTCAAGCCGAATTCTCCGGCCAGCGGAACAAAATCGTCTGCCCCCTCTCGCCCGTGCAAAAACAGAAATACGTCGCCCCGGTACAGGAAGGCGTGCGAGTACGGAAATCTTGTACCGAGTTCATCCTTCAGGCGGTTTTTGGCAAGGTGTTCTCTATGGTAGGCGTTCAAATCGATCAGAGCAAAGCCGGACGGGTGAAAATCCGCAAGGTAGGTTCCGGCTGCTTGCAGGCGGAAATATGGAGCGGAGGAAAAGCCGCCATCCAGAAGGTGCATCAAAACATCCTCTGCCGTTTCAAAGGGACGATCCTGCCGGCTGGCCTCGATGAACGCCTGCTTTGCCAAAATCTGCTCCACCATACGCCAAAGCTCCGGCGAGATTTTTTGTAAATGCCCGTCCGTATCCACACAAATCAAGTAGCCGAGCCGAACGCCTGCGCTGACAAGCGGTGCAAAACGGCGGCGGTAGGGGCTGCCCTCCACCTTGACAAAATCCGCCGTCCCGGCCGACAGAGCCTCGCTTCGGCGAATGACTACGCCCGCCTCATAGGTAACCTCTCCGCAGCGGATGGCATCGCAAAAATAAGGATCGGAAAACCCCAAGGGGCGGTAATGCGCAGTGATGTGAAAGGTATCATCCAGCACAAGAAGCGGGCAGTCCAGCAGCGCTCCGGCATCGGCCGCCAGGCTATTCAGATCATCCTGTGCAAAGAACTCCGCCAAAAGGGAGCTTGCGCTGCCGTTTTTCCAAGATTCCTTCTCCATGTATCCTCCGTTCAGTTTGTGCAAACAGCACAAATACCGTTTGCTTTATTATACCACCGGTCTATTGCGCTTTCAAGGGGAACGGCTTATAATTGTGCCAGAAAGTAAGAGAGAGCGAAGAAAATGCAGCACAGGCAGTGCGGAGCGGTTACAGCTCCGAGATCTCCCGTGCGGGCAAGCCGTTACTCTGTGTTTCCGGTCTGCTTGAGCAATTGAAGCATTGCACAGCACATTTCCGTCGCCGGTTGCTTTCTTCAAATATTTGATAATGATGGAGGAATGTATTATGCTGCCCGTAATCTATGGTGAAAATATGTTTGACAATTTCTTTGACAACGGTTTCTTCGATGCACACAACCCGCTGTTCGGTAAGAACGGCAGAAACCTGATGAAGACCGATATCCACGAAACGGATGACGCAAAGGGCTATCGCCTCGCGATCGATCTGCCCGGCTTCAAGAAGGAGGAGATCAGCCTTGACCTGAAGGACGGTTATCTGACCATCAGCGCCGAGAAGGGCCTTGACAAGGACGAAGAGGACAAGAAGGGCCGCGTCCTGCGTCAGGAGCGCTACGCCGGTTCCTGCGCGCGCAGCTTCTACGTCGGCGATGTGAAGGCCGAGGACATCAAAGCCAAGTATGAATCCGGTGTCTTGACCGTACTGGTCCCGAAGGAAGACCTCAAGAAGTCGCCGGTAAGTACCGCGATTGCAATCGAGTAAGCAATACTACAAAAACGCCGCCGCCTGCAAAATGCAGACGGCGGCATTTTGCTATGCAAATGCATAGCAAAAACAGAAATGTGCCATTTTCTCGCCCCTTGGGGCAACCGAAAATGATGCACAAAAACTTCATGCGCGGTCATTTGCATCCATTGTGGTGCACCGCAGGATGCATGAAGTTTTATACGCTTGCGGGCTTCTTTGCGTGGTAGATCAGGCCCTTGGGATAGAAGAAGCGGACGGCCTGCGGCACGACCTCGAAGGTCACGTCGCGGGCGTAGAGCAGCTCGCCGTCGAGGTTGATCTCGCTGGCCTTATCGCAGTGGAGCGTGATGCTCTTGCAGCGGCGGTGGCGGATGATATCAGTCAGCTCCGCGTATCTTCCGGCCTTATATTTGCCGATCACATTCGCCACGGTCAGGCGGCTGACGCCCTTGACGATCAGTACATCGAGCAGCCCGTCGTCCGGCTCCGCCTCCGGCACGGGATTGAAGCCGCCGCCGTACCAGCGGCCGTTGGCGATGCAGATCAGGCTCTGCTTGCCGTCAATGCGCTCGCCGTCCACCTCGATGACGTAGTGCTGCTGGATGCCCTTGATGAGATTCACGCCGGTAGACAGCACGTAAGCGCCCGACCCGCTGACCAGCGGGATGCGCTTATATTTGCTGATCGACGTGCCGATGCGGGCATCGAAGCCCATCGAGCAGATGTTCAGCGCATAATGCTCGTCGAGGCAACGGATCACGTCGAACGTTGCAATCTCGCCGTCGAGCAGACGGCTCACATCGCGGAAGGCCGCCGGATCGGAGAAAATCTTGATAAAATCGTTGCCGGAGCCGGCGGGGAAGTGCGTCACCGCCGCATTGGGATAGCCGATCACGCCGTTGACGACCTCGTTGAGTGTGCCGTCGCCGCCGCAGGCATAGATGCGCACCGGGTCGCCCGTTGCCGCCGCCGCCTGCGCCAGCTTTTGGCAGTCGCCTGCCTGCCGGGACACCAGAATTTCATAGGCAAGGCAGCGCTTATCGCACGCCTCGCGCACCTTCTGCGTGATTTCGCCGGTCTTGTCGTATTTTCCCGCTGCCGGGTTGATGATAAACAGATGCTTCATTTGATTTCCCGCCTATCCTCCGTAATACATATATACGTTGCACTGTAATCTTCCGTTGTAGAGCTTGCGCTTTTTCGTCGCCTGTGCGCCGAACCAATGCTCAAACTCCGCTTCGGAGGAAATGATATACTTGCTCCAGCCGTCGGCGTAGCGCAGGTGCCGTCCGAAGGCACGCATGAGCTGCTGCGCCGCCCGCTGCTCCATCATACGCTCGCCGTAGGGCGGGTTGCAGACGATCACGCCGCCCGGTGCGGGCAGGGGCAGCTTTGTCGCGTCGCCCTCACGAAATTCGATGTATTTCGCCACGCCGGCCTTCTTTGCGTTGGCAATTGCGATGGAGAGGCTCGCGGGGTCGATATCCGAGCCGAGGATGCGGTACTCGCCGCGGTATTCCAGATCCTTCGCCTCCTGCCGCGCGTCCGTCCAGACCGATTCCGGCACGCAGGCCCATTTCTGCGCGGCAAAGTCGCGGTTCAGCCCCGGCGCACGGTTGAGCGCCGTCAGCGCCGCCTCGATGACGATCGTACCGGAGCCGCAGAAGGGATCCCAGAAGAAATCGCGCCCGCGATACCGCGCCAGATTGACCATCGCCGCGGCCATCGTTTCGTGCAGCGGCGCCTCGTTGCCCACCGCGCGGTAGCCGCGCTTATGCAGGCTGACGCCGGACGTATCGAGAAACACCTCGCACACGTCCTTCATGATGGAAAAGCGGAGCTGATACGTTTCTCCCGTTTCCGGCAGCCACGTCAGGCCGTATTTCGCGCCCAGCCGGTCGACCGCCGCCTTTTTTGCAATCGCCTGACAGTCCGGCACGGAGTGGAGCTGCGAATCCAGGCTGTAGCCCTTGACGGGAAATGCGCCGTCGCGCGGGATAAAGCGCTCCAGCGCAATGGCCTTCACGCCCTGATATAAATCTTCAAAAGTCTTTACCGGAAAGCGCGCCAACAGGAGCATCACGCGCTCGCCCATCCGCAGGCGCAGATTCGCCCGCGCCATATCGGCAAAATCGCCTTCAAAAAAGACGCGCCGGTCCTCCACGCGCACGTTTTCCATCTTCATGCGGCGCAGCTCGTCGCCCACCAGCCCTTCCAGACCGAACAGACACGGCACCGCCATCGTAAATCGTTCCATAGCCACCTCGAAGCAGATATACTTCTTTTATTATATCGAATATTGCGGCGCATTGCAACGGAAAATCTTTCTTTCGGACGGACTTTTTGTCGAATTATATCAAAGCGGCTGATTCGCAGCCCGATTTTTCCGCATTGACATTTTTCGGAAAACGGGATATACTATATCTATATATAGTGGTTAATTATGCGAATTTATACACAGGATGTGTGAGGACAAGCTATGGCAAAGAAGCAAACCTACGGAAACGAGAGCATCAGCAGTCTAAAGGGCGCCGACCGCGTGCGCAAGCGTCCTGCCGTCATCTTCGGCTCGGACGATTTGACCGGCTGCGAGCACGCCGTTTTTGAAATTCTCTCCAACGCCATCGACGAGGCCCGCGAGGGTCACGGCGATTTGATCATTGTGACGCGCTACGCGGACAAAAGCATCGAGGTCGAGGACTTCGGCCGCGGCTGCCCCGTGGACTGGAACGAAAAAGAGGAACGTTATAACTGGGAGCTGGTGTTCTGCGAGATGTACGCCGGCGGCAAATACAACAATCTCACCGGCGATAACTACGAGTACAGCCTCGGTCTGAACGGCCTCGGCTCCTGCGCCACGCAGTACGCCTCGGAGTATTTCGACGCGCGGATCTACCGCGACGGCTTCAAGTACACGCTGCACTTTGAAAAAGGCAACATTGTCGGCAAGCTGAACAAAGAACCCGCCGACCGAAAGAAAACCGGTTCGCTGTTTCATTGGAAGCCCGATCTGGAGGTCTTTACCGACATCGACATCCCGGCGGAGTACTATCTGGATATCATGAAGCGGCAGGCCGTGGTCAACGCCGGCGTGACCTTCCGCTTCCGCAATCAGGTGGGCAGCCGGTTTGAAGTAACCGAGTTCCGCTACGAAAAGGGTATTTTGGATTATATCAACGAGCTGACCGAGGGCAATTCCTTCACCATGCCGCAGTACTGGGAGGCCGAGCGCAAGGGACGCGACCGCGAGGACAAGCCGGAATATAAAGTCAAGATCACGGCGGCGGTCTGCTTCTCCCGCGACCTGAGCCGGTTGGAATACTACCACAACTCCTCATGGCTCGAGCACGGCGGCGCACCGGACAAGGCCGTCCGCAACGCCTTCGTCTACGCCATCGACAACTATATCAAGCAGGCCGGAAAATACACGAAAAACGAATCGAAGATCACGTTCCAGGATGTGGCCGACTGCCTTGTGCTGGTGACCAACTGCTTCTCGACGCAGACCTCCTACGAGAATCAGACGAAAAAATCCATCAATAATAAATTCATTCAAGAGGCCATGACGGAATTTTTCCGCAGCCGTTTGCAGGTCTATTTCATCGAAAACAAGGGCGAGGCGGACAAAATTGCCGATCAGGTGCTGGTCAACAAGCGCAGCCGCGAAACGGCGGAGCGCGCGCGCATCACCGTCAAGAAAAAGCTCAGCGGCAATCTGGACATTTCCAACCGCGTGCAGAAATTCGTCGATTGCCGCAGCCGCGACGCAGACAAGCGTGAGCTGTATATCGTCGAGGGCGACAGCGCGATGGGCTCGGTTAAGCTATCGCGTGACGCAGAATTTCAGGGCATCATGCCCGTGCGCGGCAAAATTCTCAACTGCCTGAAGGCCGACTACGGCCGTATTTTCAAGAGCGAGATCATCACGGACCTCCTGCGGGTCATGGGCTGCGGCGTCGAGGTCCACGACAAGCGCGTCAAGGACATCGCAGAATTCGACCTCGCGAACCTCCGCTGGAGCAAGATCGTCATCTGCACCGATGCCGACTACGACGGCTACCAGATTCGCACGCTGATTCTGACGATGCTCTACCGCCTTGTCCCGACGCTTATCCGCGAGGGCTGCGTCTATATCGCCGAAACGCCGCTGTTCGAGATCAACACGCGCGAGCACACATGGTTTGCCTACAGCGAGGCGGAAAAGGCGGACATTCTGCGCAGTCTGGACGGTCAGAAATTCACCGTCGCGCGGTCGAAGGGCCTCGGCGAAAACGACCCGGAGATGATGGCCCTGACGACCATGAACCCCGCCACCCGCCGCCTCATCAAGGTCATGCCGGAGGACGCGGAAAAAACCGCCCTCTACTTCGACCTCCTCCTCGGCGACAATTTGCAGGGCAGAAAAGACTATATCGCAGAAAACGGAAGCCAATATTTAGACCTTGCGGACATTTCTTGATTTAGTGAATAGTGAATGGTGAACAGTGAATAGTGAATAATATTTGCCATTGAGGAGCTGCTATGGTAAAAAACAAGCTATCTGAGTTATCGATCACGCTGGCAATCGAGGTTGTCAGATACTGCAAGTGGCTGATGAACGAAAAGCGCGAGTACATCATGTCCAAGCAGCTATTACGCAGCGGGACAAGCGTCGGTGCCAATGTTCATGAGGCAAACTATGCCAGCAGTCGGGCGGATTTCATTAACAAGCTCCAAATCGCACTAAAGGAAGCCTCAGAAACGGAATATTGGCTGACCGTCCTACAGGGAACAGGTAATTTTTTGGAACGCTTTTCAGAGCTTCCGATCCTTTGCAGTTCAATGCTACGACTATTGACTGCATCATTGAACACAGCAAAAGAACATCAATTTCAGCAGAGAATAGACCATCGTGAAAAAAAGTAGAATGTTGAAGTTAGGAAATATTATTCACTATTCACCATTCACTATTCACTATTCACTGAAACAATAATGGAGTGTTTTTATGGCACGGAAGAAAAAGGAACCGACAATTCAAAAAGCTGCCGAAAATGATCGCGTGATGGGGCTGCGCGCCGAGGTGCTGGAGCAGCCGATCACGGATACGCTGACGGTCAACTATATGCCTTACGCGATGAGCGTTATCGTTTCACGCGCGATTCCGGAGATCGACGGCTTCAAGCCCTCGCACCGGAAGCTGCTGTACACGATGTACAAAATGGGCCTGTTAAACGGCGGCCGCACGAAGTCCGCGAACATCGTCGGCCAGACGATGCGCCTCAACCCGCACGGCGACGCGGCGATCTATGAAACGATGGTGCGCCTGTCACGCGGCAACGAGTCGCTGCTGGTGCCGTTCGTGGACTCAAAGGGCAACTTCGGCAAGGTCTATTCGCGCGACATGGCCTACGCTGCATCGCGTTATACGGAGGCAAAGCTCGAGCCGATCTGCGCCGAAATTTTCCGCGAGATTGACAGCGAAACCGTCGATTTCGCGGAAAACTACGACAATACGATGTTAGAGCCGACCCTTCTCCCCACGGCGTTCCCGAACGTCCTCGTTTCGGCGAATATGGGTATCGCCGTCGGCATGGCAAGCAACATCTGCTCGTTCAATCTCCGCGAGGTCTGTAAGGCGACCGCCGCGTGGATCAAAAATCCCGACTGCGACCTGATGGAATACCTGCCCGCACCGGACTTCTCGACGGGCGGCGAGATTCTCTATAACGCAGCGGAAATGGAAGAAATCTACCGCACCGGCCGCGGCAGCGTCAAGCTCCGCGCCCGCTGGCGTTACATGAAAGAGGGCAATCTCATTGAAATCTATGAGATTCCTTACACGACCACAACAGAGGCCGTCATCGACAAGGTTTCCGAGCTCATCAAGGCCGGAAAAATCCGCGAGATCTCCGATATGCGCGACGAAACCGACCTGTCCGGCCTGAAGCTGACCATCGACCTCAAGCGCGGCGTGGACCCGGAGAAGCTCATGCAGAAGCTCCTGCGCTCCACCCCGTTGCAGGACTCCTTTGGCTGCAACTTCAACATTCTCATCGCCGGGATGCCGCGCGTCCTCGGTGTCCGTGAAATCATTGAGGAATGGACAGCGTGGCGTACCGAGTGTGTCCGCCGCCGTCTGTTCTTCCAGAAGCAGAAAAAAGCGGACAAGCTCCATCTGCTCAAGGGCCTAAAGCGCATTTTACTGGACATTGACAAGGCCATCCGCATCATCCGTGAAACGGAATCCGACGCGGAGGTCGTGCCGAATCTGATGATCGGCTTCGGCATCGACAAAATTCAGGCCGAATTCGTCGCCGAAATCAAGCTGCGCAATATCAACAAGGAATACATCCTCAAGCGCACGCAGGAGGTCGATTCGCTGGCCCAAGAGATTGCCGACCTGGAGGACACGCTGAAAAGCGAGCGCAAGCTCCGCGCCCTCATCGTGCAGGAGCTGGACACCATCGCCGAAAAATACGGCGCGGACCGCAAAACCGGCATCATCTACGACGCAGAAAGCAGCCTGCCAGACGAGGAGGAGGCGGTGCCGGACTATCCCGTAACCGTTTTCATCTCAAACGAAGGCTATTTTAAGAAAATTACACCGCAGTCGCTGCGGATGTCCGGCGAGCAGCGCTTCAAGGAGGGCGACGGCCTGCGCTTCTCGCTGGAAACGTCGAACGCCGCCGAGCTGCTGGTGTTCACCGACCGCTATCAGGTCTACAAGGCGCGGTGCAGCGACTTCGACGACAGCAAGGCGTCCGTGCTGGGCGATTTTCTGCCCGCGAAGCTCGGCTTCGACGAGGGAGAAAGCGTCGCGCAGGTCTGCTTCCCCGGCGACTACAGCGGCAATATGCTGTTCGTTTACGAAAACGGCAAGGTCGCCAAGGTCGAGCTTTCGGCTTATCAGACCAAGTCCAACCGCCGCAAGCTGACCGGCGCGTATTGCGACAAAAGCCCGCTCGTCGCCGCCTTCCTTCTCAAGGAGGACACGCAGCTTGTCCTGTACTCCACGGAGGGCCGTGCGCTCATCTTCTCAACCGCGCAGATCGCCGCAAAAACCACGCGCTCGACGCAGGGTGTCGCCGTGCTGACGCTCAAGCGCAAAGCGACACTGCACCGAGCGCTGCCGCTGGAGCAAACCGGTATCGTCAACGCCGCCCGTTACCGCACCCGCACCCTCCCCGCCGCCGGTGCGCTGCTCAGGGAGGAGGACGCGGAGGAAAAACAAATCACATTGGAGCTGTAACGCCATGAAGAAAAGTAAGAAAATCGGGCTGATTCGGAGTCTTTTGCTTGTGACCGTCGGCAGCGTGATCTTTGCGCTGGGCTTTGACCTGTTTCTCGAACCGGCGGGCTTTACCTGCGGCGGCGTGTCCGGCATCGCGATGCTGATCGTTTACGCAACGCAGAGCAAGTGGCTGACGGTCGGTATTCTGAGTGCACTCATCAATATTCCGCTCTTTTTCTTCGGCTACCGGCAAATCGGCAAATATTTCTTCTTCGGCTCCATGGTCGGCATGGCCGTCACGTCGGTCTGCTTCGACCTGTTCGCACTGCTGCCCATCCCGGAGGTCGAGCCGCTGATCGCCTGCATCTTTGGCGGCGTGATGATCGGCGCGGGCCTCGGCATCGTCTTTATCGGCGGCGCATCCACCGGCGGCGTGGACATCGTGGCGCGGCTGCTGAAGCTGAAATTCCGCAATTTCCCCATCGGCAAAATTCTGCTGGCGATGGACCTCTGCACCGCCGTGGTTACCGGCATCGTCTACGGCGAGCTCAATAACACGCTCTATTCCGCCATCACGCTGTTCCTGTCCTCCGCTGTGCTGGACAAGGTCGTCTACGGGCTGGACTACGCAAAGGTCGCGCTCATCATTTCCGACCGCTACGAGGAGATCGCCAAGGCCATCGACGAGCAGCTCGATCGCGGCTTGACCATGCTGCAAGGGAAGGGATACTATATGAGAAGCGATAAATACGTCCTGCTCAGCGCCGTCAAGCGCAAGCAGCTTGCCCAGCTCAAGGAACTGGTCATGACCATTGACCCCTGCGCGTTCATCATTTTACAGGATGCGCATCAGGTCCTCGGCGATGGCTTCAAGCGCTACGACCGCAATGAATTATAGGCCGCTAACGCGGTGCTGAAAACAGACAGGAAAGGAGCTTTGCTGCATGAAACGGACGCTTGCCGCGCTGCTGGCAGTTGTCCTGCTGGGTCTGGCAGGGTGTTCGAGCTGGCGTGAGGACACGTATTATGTCGAAGAATCGCACATTGAGCAGCCGCTCCCGACTGAAGCGCCGACCGAAGCGGAGGAAACGCCCGTCGTTTCCAACCGTACCGAGCTGCGCGGAACTGTTCTGTCCTTCATCCGCAACTGGACCGAGCGCGGAGAAATTCGCGTCAAGGATTACGAGGGCGACCTGTCCGGCGATCTGTCCGAAATTCTGAACTACGCCACGCAGGAGGACCCCATCGGCGCCTACGCGGTGGACTACGCCGATGCCGAGCTTACCGGCACCGGCCGGAGCGGGAGTATTGCGCTGTCCCTGGTCTTTCGCCGGTCCGCCGCCGAAATATCCTCCATCGTGACCGTCAACGGCATCTCCAGCGCAAAGGCAAAAATTCAGCAGGCCCTGACTGCTTACGACACGGCGCTGACTCTCCGCATCCGCAATTACGCCGACACGGATATTGAAGGCTACGTCCGCGACTACTGTCTGGAGCATCTGGACCAGATTGCCGCCGTTCCGGAGCTTTCCGCTGAGCTCTACCCCAACGAGGGCGCGACGCGGATTTTGGAGCTGCATTTTTCCTATCCTGACACCCGTGACGAGCTGCAGCGCAAACTGGCCTCCGTCAAGACCATTCTCTCCTCCGCCTCGTCCTACGTCAGCGCAGGCCGGACCGGCCGCGACCGCGCCGTGCTGCTCTACCGCTTCCTGACCACCCGCTTTGCCTATACCGTCGGCGAAACTCAATCCGCCATGCCCGCCTACGATCTGCTCTGCGAGGGCATCGCGCACAGCCTCTCGTTTGCCGCCGTGTTCCGCATGGAATGCGAAACGGCCGGGGTCGAATGCTGGCTGGTTTCCGGCACACGCGACGGCCAGCCGTACACATGGAATCTTCTGTCGCTGGAGGACGGCTGGTACCACGTCGACCTGATGGACAGCGTCCTTTCGGGCGAAAAGGCCTTCCGCCTTCTCACCCCGGAGCAGGCGCAGGACGCAGGCTATGTCTGGGACTACGCCGCCTATCCCGCCGAGGCCGCCCCGCAGGAGGCCCCCGAACCGACTGCGCCGCCCACCGAAGGCCCGACCCCGGAGCCGACCGAACCGCCCGTCCCAACCGAGCCGCCAACTGAGGAGCCGACCACCGCCCCGGCCGAGCCGTAAACCGGCGAAAAAATTTCAAGATTTCTCTTGACAAATCCCATACCGCCCGCTATAATAACACCTGCGAATGCGGGTGTAGCTCATCCGGTAGAGCGCCACCTTGCCAAGGTGGAGGTAGCGAGTTCGAGCCTCGTCACCCGCTCCATGCAAGAAGCCTCTTTTGTCTTACAGACAAAAGAGGCTTCTTGCAATGATATCCGTTTCTTTCGGAACGGGTGATATATCTTCGATATGATATCGCACCTTCGTGCGATGATATATGCCTACGGCATATGGAGGAACGGATATCATATCATGCTTGCGCAGCAAGTATTTCATACGGCTCGCCGTATTTCATATCGCGTCAGCGATATTTCATTAAGACCCAAGGAAACCAAGAAAGGCTGTCCAGTAGAACGGCCTTTCTTCTTGTTTTTGCACACTTCCACGCTCGAACTCGCTGCCTCTACCCAAATGCGCAACGCGCATTTTTTCAATCCGAGGTCTTAAGGCTTCCGCGGCAGCCTCCTGCCGCGGAACCCGGAAGCGAGTCGAGCCTCGTCACCCGCTCCAAAGAAGGAAGGCTGTCCAATCGGACGGTCTTTCTTCTTGTTTTTGCACACTTCCGCGCTCGAACTCGCTGCCTCCACCTTGGCGCCAGGCATCTACCGGATACTCTTTCGGCGAATGATTCGCCCCCACTTTCAACCTACACCGCAACTATAGGAAAACCGCTCGTTTCGCCATAGTCGAACGTCCTGTCAAACTGTTCAAAAATCGACGGAAAATTTTGTAAAAAATGGCAACAGAAAAGGCCTTGCGTCAGCGGGGCTTTTTCGATATAATAGTACTGTAATTGAAGACTGATAGCTGTAACGAAGTGCTTAGCGCACGGGCTTGTAACTATCACTCAGGTATTCTTGAGTGGAGATGCGGAATGGGAGTTCTGCGTCCCCATTTTTGTTTTATTCAAAGGAGGTCAACGTCATGTACATTCTCGCAAACGGCAAGCTCATCACCCGCAGCCAGACGACGCCCTATCTGCCCGACGGCGGCGTGGTCATCGACGGCACCAAGATCAAGGAGGTCGGCAAGACCGCCGATCTGAAGGCGAAATATCCCGATGCGGAATTTATTGATGCCAAGGGCGGCGTGATCATGCCCGCGTTCATCAATGCGCATACGCACATCTATTCCGCCCTTGCCCGCGGCCTGTCCATCAAGGGCAACAACCCCACGAACTTCTTCGAGGTCCTCGACGGCACGTGGTGGGCCATCGACCGTAAGCTGACGCTCAAGGGTACGAAGGCCTCCGCCGATGCGCTGTATCTCGACTGCATCAAGCAGGGCGTGACGACAATCTTCGACCACCACGCCTCGTACTGCGAAATCCCCGGCAGCCTGTTTGAGATCGCCAAGTCCGCGAAGGAATTCGGCATCCGCTCCTGCCTGTGCTACGAGGTTTCCGACCGCGACGGCGAGGAAAAGTCCCTTCAGGCCGTGCAGGAAAACGCCGACTTCATCACCTACTGTGAGAAGGAAAAGGATCCGATGCTCGCCGCGATGTTCGGCGGACACGCGCTGTTTACCATCTCCGACAAGACCTTTGACCGCATGGTCGCCGCCAACAACGGCCGCACCGGCTATCACATCCACGTTTCCGAGGGCATGAACGACGTGTATGACTCTCTGCAAAACTACGGCCGCCGCCCTGTGCAGCGCCTGCACGACCACGGTATCCTAGGCGAAAAGACCATTCTCGGCCACTGCATCCATGTCAATACCGCCGAAATTGAACTCATTAAGAACACCGGCACCATGGTCGTCAACAACCCTGAGTCCAATATGGGCAACGCCGTCGGCACCTGCCCGGTGCTGCCGCTTTACAAGGCCGGCGTACTGCTCGGTATGGGCACCGACGCTTACACCAACGATATGCTCGAGTCCCTCAAGGTCGCCCTCCCGGCGCAGCGTCAGAACGCCTGCCTGCCGAACGTCGGCTGGTGTGAGGTCACGGATATGCTCTTTAAGAACAATGCCCTCATCGGCGCAAAGTACTTCCCGGACAAGCTCGGCGTGCTCGAGGCCGGTGCGGCAGCGGACGTGATCGTTATGGATTACAAGCCCTACACCCCGTTCTCCGACGCGAATATCGACGGTCACATGATCTTCGGCATGACCGGCCGTCAGTGCCAGACCACCATCGCCAACGGCAAGCTCCTGATGAAGGACCGCGAGCTGGTCGGCATCGATGAGGAGGCCGTCAACGCCCACATCCTCGAGGAGTCCAAGAAGCTCTGGGGCGATCTGAACCACTGCACCTACGACGCCAACGGAGAGTGCTGAGAAAACCGAGCTTCAAAGAAAGCACCCCCGCCTGACCGAATTCGACTATACCCAAAACGGCCACTATTTCGTCACGATTTGTACCAAGAATAAGCGGAAAACGCTAGGTTCCGTATCCGTAGGGCGGGGTGCCCTCACCCCGCCGCAGGTACAGCTTACCCCACTCGGCGAAACGGTGGAAAAGTTCATCCGCAGCATCCCATTGGCCTATCGTGATGTTACGGTCGAGGCGTATGTCATTATGCCGAACCATGTGCATCTTTTGGTTTCTCTTGATGCATCTCCGGAGGGTGCAAGCCTTTCGGAGGCCGGCGGCGGGGTGAGGGCACCCCGCCCTACGCAGAAAACGGAGAAAGACACAGATAACGGTTCGGCACAGCCACGGACCTCGCTGCATACGGTCGTGCGGGGGTTGAAATCCTTGGTGACGCGAGCCTGTGGCGATTCTGTTTGGCAAACATCCTACTATGATCACATTATCCGCAACGAGGCGGATGAGCGTCGCATTCTGGAATATATCCAAACGAATCCCGCCCGGTGGGCGGAGGATGAATACTACCAAACTTAGGAGGTTCTCTCATGTCTGAAAGAATGTACCCAATTCCCTTTAAGGACCTGATGCGCTGGATTATCACCGAGCGCAAAAACTCCGGCGAGATTTTCGGCATCCACACCGAATACAAGGCCGATCCGGCCAAGACCCTGCCGATCTTCGGCGAAAAAATTGAAACCCCGTTCGGCCCCGCCGCCGGCCCGAACAGTCAGCTTGCACAGAACATCATCGCCTCCTACGTCGCCGGCGCTCGCTTCTTTGAAGTCAAGACCGTGCAGAAGATGGACGGCGAGGAGCTTGCCCGCTGTGTGCCGCGTCCCTGCATCCTTGCCGACGACGAGGGCTACAACCAGGAATGGTCCACCGAGCTGGAGGTCGGCCAGGCGCTGAACGAATACATCAAGGCGTGGTGCGCCCTGAAGGTCATGGCGAAAAAATGGGGCTACGGCGATCCCGACGGCTTCGTGTTCAATATGTCCGTCGGCTACGATCTGGAGGGCATCAAGGGCGAAAAGATCGACAACTACATCGAGTCCATGAAGGACGCGACCCGCGCACCGATCTTTGCCGAGTGCAAGACCGTTCTGACCGAGCTGTTCCCCGAGGAGGCGGAGTTTATCGCCGCCATCTCCCCGCGCGTTTCCCGCTCCGTCACCCTTTCGACCCTCCACGGCTGCCCGCCCGACGAGATCGAGCGCATTGCCTCCTACCTCATCACCGAAAAGAAGGTCAACACCTTTGTCAAGTGCAACCCCACCATCCTCGGCTACAAGGATGCGCGCAATATCCTCGACTCGATGGGCTATGACTACATCGTCTTTGACGACCACCACTTCAACGAGGATTTGCAGTGGAAGGATGCCGTCCCCATGTTCGAGCGTCTACAGGCGCTGGCCGACAAGAGCGGTCTGGAATTCGGCCTGAAGCTGTCGAACACCTTCCCCGTCGATACCACCCGCGGCGAGCTGCCGAACAACGAGATGTATATGTCCGGCCGTTCCCTGTTCCCGCTGACCATCGAAATGTGCCGCCGCATTTCCACACAGTTCGGCGGCAGGATGAAGATTTCCTTCGCCGGCGGCGCGGAGTTCTTTAACTGCGACAAGCTGCTGGCTGCCGGTATCTGGCCCATCACCGTCGCCACCACCATCCTCAAGCCGGGCGGCTATAACCGTCTGGTCCAGATGGCGAAGAAGGTCGAGGGTATGGAATTCAAGCCCTTCACCTCCACCGACACCGAAGCCATTGCCAAAATGGCGCTCGAGTGCCGCACGGACTATCACCATGTCAAGCCCATCAAGCCGCTGCCCTCGCGCAAGAACGAGGAGCGCGTGCCTTGGATGGATTGCTACATTGCTCCCTGCAAGGGCGGCTGCCCCATTGAGCAGGACATCCCCGAGTACATTGAGCTGTGCAGGAAGGGCCTGTACAACGAGGCGCTCGCGCTCATCACCGAGAAGAACGCTCTCCCGTTCATCACCGGCACCATCTGCGCCCACCGCTGCATGGGCAAGTGCTCGCGTAATTTCTACGACGAGGCCGTCCAGATCCGCGCAACGAAGCTCCTCGCCGCCGAAAACGGCTACGACGCGCTGCTGGCGTCCGTAAAGAAGCCCGCCAAGGTCGAGGGCAAGAAGGCTGCCATCATCGGCGGCGGCCCGACCGGTATTGCGGCGGCCTACTTCCTCGGCCGCGCCGGTGTGGAATGCACGATTTTTGAGCGCACGAACGCCCTCGGCGGCATCGTTCGCCACGTCATCCCCGAATTCCGCATCAGCCATGAAGCCATTGACAAGGACATCGCCCTCATGCAGGCCTACGGCGCGGAAATCCGCCTGAACACCGAGG